>DATAVF010000360.1:0-15144 GCA_036267835.1 Caulobacteraceae bacterium
CACCTTGCCGGCCAGTTCCTCGGCCAGCGCCTCGGTCAGCCGCGCCACCGCCGCCTTCGAGGCCGCATAGGGGGCCATGCCGGCGCCCGCCTTCGCCGCAGCGCCCGCGCCGATGTTGACGATCGCCGCACCCTGGCTGGCGGTCAGGTGCGGGATGGCGGCGCGCGACGCATTGAGCGCGGTGACCAGGTTGATGCGGAACATGCCCTCCCACACCTTGGCCGGGCTGTCAGAGATGCGGCTGAAGGTGAAGCCGCCGGCCACGTTGACCAGCCCGTCGATGCGACCCGTGACCTTCATCACGCCGGCCATCGCCGCGTTGGCCTCCGCCTCGTCGGTGAGGTCGATGCCGTGGAATATCAGCTCGCCGGCGTGCTCGCTCTTCATGTAGTCGATGTGCGCCACCCGGGCGCCGGCCGTTTCGGCCGCGCTCGCCACCGCCCGCCCCAGCACGCCCAGCGCGCCCGTGACCACGATCGTCTTGCCGTCCAGGATGCCCATGGGGGCTCGTCTTAGCGGCGCGCCGCGGCGAGTCCAACCCGAGTTGACAGACCCATAGCCACGGAGTTATTGGACAGAAATCATAACTCACGAGCTATCGATCGTGCCCGCCGCCCCTGACGCCCTGTTCAAGACCCTGGCCGACCCGACCCGCCGGGCGATCTTCGAGCGGCTGGCGGTCGGCGGCGAGCAGACCGTGCACGCCCTTACCGACAATGCGGGGGTCTCGCAGCCGGCGGTTTCCAAGCACCTGGCGCTGCTCAAGGGCGCCGGCCTGGTGCGCGACCGCCGCGAGGGCCGCGAGACCCATTACAGCGCCGACCCCACGGCGCTGCGCCCCCTGATCGACTGGATGAGCCTGATGGGCGCCTTCTGGGAGGGCCGCTTCGATGCGCTCGAAAACCTGCTGGACCGGATGGACCAATGACCGAGACCATCGCCCCTGCCCGCTCCATTGTAGTCGAGCGGACCATGCCGCACTCGCCGGAAAAGATCTGGCGGGCGCTGACCTCTGCCCCGCTGGTGGCCGAATGGCTGATGCAGAACGATTTCGCCCCCACCGTCGGCCACCGCTTCCACTTCCGCTCCACCCCCATGCAAGGCTGGAACGGCGTCACCGACTGCGAAGTGCTGGAAGTCCAGCCCCCGACCCGCCTCATCTACAGCTGGAACGCCTCGGGCGAGCAGGCCGCGGATGGCCTGAAGACCATCGTCACCTGGACCCTCACGCCGGTCGCCGGCGGCGCGCTGGTGCGCATGGAACAGGCCGGATTCCGACCCGAGGACGAGATGGGCTTCCGCGCCATGGGCGGCGGCTGGCCCCGCATCCTCGGCCGCCTCGAAGACGTTACCGCCAACCTGACCTGAAGGAGCTTCCGATGCCCGACACCGCCGCCGAGACCCGCACCGTCGTCGTCGAGCGCGACATCCCGCATCCGCCGCAGAAGGTCTGGCGCGCCGTCATCCAAGCGCCACTGATCGAGGAGTGGCTGATGAAGAACGACTTCGAGCCGGTCGTCGGCCACAAGTTCAACCTGCGCTCCCCGCCGCAGCCGCAATGGGACGGGGTCATCGACTGCAAAGTGCTGGACATCGAACCCCCGTCCCGGCTCGCCTACTCCTGGACCACGATGGGCCTGGCGACCGTCGTCGTCCTGACCCTGACGCCCACCGGCGCCGGCACCCACGTGCGGGTCGAACAGTCCGGATTCGGCGAAGGCCACGAGCGCAACATCAAGGGCGCCGAATGGGGCTGGAAGAGCTTCACCGAGAAGCTGGAGACGGTGGTCGCCGGCCTGGCCTAGCCGCCCGCAAGCAGGCGGCGAGCCTCCTCCCACACCGAGCGGGCGATCTCGCCCGCCGGTTCGGCGCGGGCGAGGCGCGCCGCCTGGCCGGCCCAGGCCTGCATGCGTTCGATGTCGCCGGCCCGCGCCGCCGCTCCCGCCATGGCGCGGGTCAGGCCCCGTTGCACCGGATAGGGCGCGGGAGTCGGCGCATCGAACGCCGCGGCGGCCTTGGTGTAGGCGTTGGCGACGCCGCGGCCGGCTCGTCCGCTGAAGGCGCGGGTCACGGTGGTGCCTTCGGGCTCGGCCTGCGCCAGCGCCTCGGCCCAGGTCGGATTCAGCTTCGCTTCCGGGCTGCGCAGGAAGCCCGTCCCGATCTGCGCGGCGCTCGCGCCCAGGCTCAGGGCCGCCGCCACGCCGCGAGCATCGGCAATGCCGCCAGTGGCCACCACCGGGACCTCGACCGCGTCGGCGATGGCCGGCACGAGCGCGAAGAGGCCGACGAGCTCGCTCTCGGCCCGGAGCGCGTCGAAAGCGCCGCGGTGTCCGCCGGCCTCCATGCCCTGCGCCACGATCACCTCCGCGCCGGCCGCCTCGGCGGCGCGGGCCTCGGCCACGGTGGTGGCCGTCGCCCACCAGGAAACGCCTTTGGCCTTCAGCCGGCGCACATAGTCCGGCGGGTAGAGGCCCATGATCGACGACACCACGGGCGGCGCGGCCTCCAGGATCGCCTCGCACTGAGCCTCGAAGTCGGGCAAGGCGAGGTCGCCGGCGCCCTCGCTGACCTCCGGTCCCCACGCCGCCAGGAAGGCGCGCAGCTCGGCCTCGTGCGCCGGATCGCGGCGGGCCGGGGGATCGGGGATCCAGAGATTGAACTGGAAGGCGCCGTTGCTGGCCGCGCGCACCTCGCCGGCCCAGGCGCGGATCGCGTCGGGGCTCATCACCAGCGCGCCGCAGGCCCCGAGGCCGCCCGCATTGGCTACAGCCGACGCCAGCGACGCCGGGCAGGACCCGGCCATCGGCGCCATCAGGATCGGAATGCGCAGGCCGAAGCGCCGGCAGAAACTCTCGGCGCGTTCGAGCGGTGACATGGCTGGGCCTCCTCGGATAGCGGACGCCCCTGCCCTACATCCGCCCGCAGCCCGCCGGGAATGCGGATTTTCAAGCAGTCAGCCTTCGCCGCCGGCGGACGCCCGGGGGCCCGGCCCCCCGGACTTAGCGGAACTACTCGGCAGCGCGGGTGTTGGCCATGCGGGGAGGCTAGCTATGGAGCAAGGCCATGCCGGAGCTGGACGTTCACGACCCGCGCCATCACACCCGCAAGATGGAGCAGCGCTTCAAGGAAACCGCCGATCACTTGCGCAGCGACGTCAAGGCGATCGACGACCCGCGCGCCAAGGCCCTCTTCGAAACCGCGGCGGAGGTGTTGAACGGGCTTGAGAAAGCCTTCCACGACTACGACAACCACAAAGAAGCGGCCTGGAGCTAGACTGGATGAGGATCGACGCGCTGGCCTTCGACTACGACGGCACGCTGGCCCATCAGGGGCGCGTCGATCCAGCCACCGTGGCGGCGCTGCGGCGGGCCAAGGCCAGCGGCCGCAAGCTGCTGATGGTGACGGGCCGCGAACTGCCGCAGCTGCACGAGGTGTTCGCCGACACCGCCGTCTTCGACGCCATCGTGGCCGAGAACGGGGCGCTGCTCTGGCGTCCGGAAATCGGCGAGCGTCTTCTCGGCGTCCCGCCGCCGCCAGGCTTCGTCGAGGCGCTGGAGCAGGCCGGGGTCTGGCCGATGTCGGTCGGCCGCTCGATCGTCGCCACCTTGCGCTTCCACGAACCCAAGGTCGCGGCGGTGATCGCGGCGCTGGGGCTGGACTGGCGCATCATCCTCAACAACGAGTCGCTGATGTGCCTGCCGGCCGGAGTCGACAAGGCGAGCGGCCTCGCCGCCGCACTGGACGCCCTCGGCCTCGACGCGCACCGCGTGCTGGGCGCCGGCGACGCCGAGAATGACCTGGCCTTCCTTGAAGCGTGCGGCGTCTTCGCCGCGGTCGCCAACGCCCTCCCCGACCTCAAGGCAGTCGCGGACATCGTCACCGAGGGCGAGGACGGCGCGGGCATCGTCTGGCTGATCGACCAGCTGCTCGACGACCCCGACGCACTCATTGCCGACTCACGACAGGCGACGCCCGCGACGTAGGGGCCGCCCGGTCGAGCTAAGCGGGAGGTTTCGCAAACAGCGCCGGGTCGATCGGCTTGTTGAGCTCCAGCGAGCCGACGCGCATGCCCATCTCGGTCGTCGACTGGATCAGTTCCGCGAACGGCATCCGCACGCCGTCGATCAGCCGCCAGTCGCCCAGCATTTCAGTGCGCTTCACGCCCGCCTCGGTGATCTGGTAGCAGCAGAGGCCGCCCGTCTCGGGGTCAAGCAGCGCGTCGTAGATGTCGGCGTCGCCGAAGCTGATGCGGACCACCGACCAGGTCTTGTCGTCCAGATCGGTCGTGCCGGCGAGCGTCACCTGGGCGCCGCCGCGCCCGGCGAGGGCGTCGCCGAACATCAGGAGGGCCGCGCGGCGGGCGCGCTCGAAGGCGCCGGGGTCGTTGGTCGGCGGCGCGCCGGCGAGGCTGCGCCAGGCGCCGTCGGGCGTGGCCACCTCGACCAGACGGCCGGCGTCGGTCGTGGTCTCGCGGCGCGAGCTGCCGTCGCGGGTCAGCCAGAGCTGGCCGGGCTGGCGGCCGGCGGCGTTCTCCAGCGTGAAGCGTTCGTGAATGGTCTGCAGCTCTTCGACGGCGAAGCCGCCGCGCCAATCGTGGTAGCGGGCGATCAGCTCGCGCAGGGTGCGGGCCTGCTGCGCCGCGGACGGCGGCGGGTCCGGCGGCGCGATCTGGGCGAAGGCGGGCGCCGCCAGCGCCAGGCAAAGTGCGGCGAGCGCAGGTTTAGCGAAGCAGGTCATCAATCGCCTCGAGCGCATGCGACCAGGCCGCGGAGCCCGGCGCGATCTCTTCCACATGCCCCTCGTCCGGCACCGCGATCAGCCGGAGCCGCGCGCCGCGAGCGTCCATCCTGGCCACATAGGCCGCATCCAGCGCCGGCGGGGCGATGCCGTCCTCCTCGCCGTTGATGAACACCTGCCGCTCCGGGCCGGCGCCCAGCGCGGCCGGCGAGGTGTCGGCCCAGACGTCGCGGCCCGCCGCGCCGAACCCCACCAGCTTCTCGACGTTGACCGGGTCACAGATGCCCTTGGCGTGCACGTCCTCCAGGTCCGGCAAGCCGCCCAGGCTGACGACGCCGGCGATCGGCAGGGGATGGGCGGCATGCAGCGGGCTCGAGACCGGGATGCGGGCGCGCGCCGCCAGCCAGGGCGCCAGGTGGCCGCCGGCTGAGTGACCGACCGCCACGACGTGGCCGATCTTGAGGTTATGCGCCGGGCCGATCGTCTGCAGTAGGTCGGCGCCGGCCGCTACGTCCTGGAAGGTCCCCGGATATCCGCCACCCGGCCGGTCGACGCCGCGGTATTCGAGGTTCCACACGGCGATGCCACGCCGGCGCAGGTCCTCGGCCGCGTAGTTCATGATGGTGAGGTTGGCGATGCTCGTGCGCCAGCAACCGCCGTGCACCATCAGCACCACCGGGAACGGTCCCTTCCCCTCCGGCAGCCAGAGCTCGCCGTACTGCAGCGGAGCCGGCCCGTAGGCGATGCGCTGGGTCACGGTCGGCATCGGGCGGCCGAGCAGGTCCGGCCAGTTCATCAGCGCCATGGGCGCGCCCGCGGCCGGCGCCGCGGCAAGCATGGCGAGCGTCGCGAGCCAGATCGCCAGCCAATTTGATCGACGCATCGCAAGTCCGGTCTCCCCTCGCCGCTGCTAGCCGCGGAAGACGTTCAGCGCCAGATGCTGAAGCAGCATGATGGTCTTGGCGTCGACGATCTCGCCGCGCCCCACCATCGCCCACGCCTCGGCGAAGGGCAGCTCCAGCACTTCGATGTCCTCGCCCTCGCCCCGGATACCGCCGCCCGCGCCGACGCGCATGCCGGGCTCATACTCGGCGACATAGAAGTACAGCTTCTCGGTCACCGAGCCCGGGCTCATGAAGCACTCGAACACCTTGTCGATGTGGCCCAGCCGGTAGCCGATCTCCTCCTCGACCTCCTTGCGGATGCGGGTCTCGGGGTCGGCGGCGTCGAGGAGGCCCGCGGGGACCTCGATCATCAGGTCGTCATAGCCGCTGACGTAGGCCGGGAAGCGGAAGTGGCGGGTCAGCAGCACCGTCGCCAAGCGTGGGTTATAGGGCAGGAGCGCGCAGCCGTTGCCGCGGTCGTAGGCCTCGCGGTTCTGCACCTGCCAGGTCCCGTCGCGCCGCCGCCATTCGAAGGTGGTCTTCTTCAGCACGTAATGGTCGTCCGAAAGCACGCGGACGTTCTGGATGCGGATGCGGTCGGCGACGCTCATGGCTGGCGCATACGGGGCCGGCCGTGGCACATCAAGCGTCAGCCCGAAGCAGCGCCCATGCAGATCGACACCGACACCCTCTCCTACCCACCCAGCACCGGGGTGCGGCGCGTGTGTGAAACGCCGCTGGTCGTCGCCACCGACGCCAGCCTCGCCGGCTACGGCGGCCTGGTGGGCGACCCGCAGACCTTCGAGGTCGAGATCGTGCGCTGGCCGGCGCAAGGCTGGCGGCCGGTCGACGCGGGCTCCGGCGACCAGGGCGGGCTCACCGAGGGCCTGTTCGAGTTCGCCTGGCGCGGCCAGACCCTGTTCGCCCGCAACAATGCGGTGGGCGACAGCTACCTCTTCGGCTGGAGCACCTGGCCGGAGAGCGCCGCCGCCGGCGGCCCGCCGGCGCCGCGCGAGCAGGCCCTGATCTGGCGCGCCAACTACCACCCCGACGGCGGCCAGATGATCTGGCCGATGCACGGCGAGAGCTTCGTCGTTCCCCTGGCCCTGCCTGGCGACGACGTGACGCCCAAGCGCTTCACCAGCTTCTGGTGCGATGGCCGCAGCGGCCTCTACATAGCCCCCAACGTCTGGCACGGGGCCTTCGTGCCGCACGCCGACGAGGCGACCTTTCTCGACCGCCAGGGCCGCGTCCACGCCCGCGTCTCGGTGGATTTCCCCAAGGAGTTCGGCTGCTACCTCGGCGTGCCGTTGCGCGCTGCGGAGAACGGGACTTGACGGGCGGCGGCAAGAAGATCGACTGGCGCCACCCCAGCTGTTGCGTGCGATGACTCACGACCACGACCCTCATCACGATCACGACCATGCGGGCCATGACCACGGTCACGGGCACGCCCATCATGGCCACGCGCACGGTCATCACGGCCACAGCCACGCCCCGACCGACTTCGGCCGCGCCTTCGCCATCGGCATTGCGCTGAACGGCGCCTACGTGGTCGGCGAGGCGGTCTACGGCGTCTTCGCCAACTCGCTCGCCCTGCTGGCCGACGCCGGGCACAACGCCGGCGATGTGATCAGCCTCGCCCTTGCCTGGCTCGCGGCCTGGCTCTCGAACCGCGCGCCCAGCCGCCGCTATACTTACGGCCTGCGCTCCTCGTCGATCCTGGCGGCTCTCGCCAACGCCGTGCTGCTGGCGCTGGTCACTGGCGGCATCGCCTGGGAGGCGGTGCTGCGGCTGATGCAACCGCAGGCGTCGGCCGGGATCACCATGATGGGCGTGGCGGCGGTCGGCATATTGATCAACGGCGCGACGGCGCTGATGTTCATGTCCGGGCGCGACCGCGATCTCAATATCAAGAGCGCTTTCCAGCACATGGCCTCCGACGCCCTGGTGGCGCTGGGCGTCGTGGTCGGCGGCGGCCTGATCCTCTTCACCCACTGGCTCTGGCTCGACCCGGTGATCAGCCTGGCGATCAGCGCGGTGATCGTGTTCGGCACGTGGTCGCTGCTGCGCGAGGCGCTGGCGCTGGCGCTGGCCGGCGTGCCGGCCGGCATCGACCGCGGCGGGGTCGCGGCCTACCTCGAGGCGCTGCCGGGCGTCACCGAGGTGCACGACCTGCACATCTGGGGCATGAGCACCACCGAGACGGCCCTCACTGCCCATCTGGTCCGCCCGGACGCCGGCGTCGACGACGCCCTGCTGGCCGAGGTCTGCGAGCAGTTGAAGCGCCGCTTCGCCATCCAGCACGCCACCTTGCAGGTCGAGCGCGGCGAGCATCCGTGCGAACTCGCCGACCACGCGGCCGCCTGATGCCCCGCCGCATCCTGCTCGTCCGCCACTGCCAGTCGCAGGCCAACGCCGAGGGTCGCATCGAGGGGCGGGGCGACTCGCCGCTCAGCGAACAGGGCCGCCAGCAGGCCGAGGCAGTGGCCGCCTTCATCGCCGGGCAGGGCCTGGGCGAGGTGACGCTGGTCGCCAGCACCCAGGCGCGCGCCATGGCCACGGCCGCCGCCATCGGCGCCGCCTGCGGCTGGACCGCCGCGCACGATCACCGCATCCGCGAGGGCGACCTCGGCTGGATGGAGGACATGGCCTACACCGAGGTCGGCAAGCACATGGCCGAGCGCGGCGTGCGCGAACTGGACTCCAGCGTGCACGGCGGCGAGAGCCTGGACGATGTGGCCGGCCGCGCCTGGGAGGCGCTGGGCGAGGCCGCGGCGGCCGGCGACGGCGTGCTGGTGCTGGTCAGCCACGGCTACACCATCAACGGCCTGCTCCGCCGCCTGGGCGTGGCGCCCGAAGCCATCCCCCGCTTTATCGGCAACGGCGACGTGGTCGAGCTGTGGCTGGAGGCCGACGCCCTCACCGAACCGCCCAGGCACCACCCGCTGAAAGCCTGACGCCCTTAGTCCCCGCCCACCAGGTCGCGGCGGTTCTTCTCCAGCTCCTCGGCGTAGCGACGGGTCGCGTAGGCCTCGGTGAGCACGCCCAGCACCTCGCGGCCGGCCCCCAGCACAGCCAGTTCGTCGCTGCCGGTGCGGTCGAAGACGCTCATGATCTCCTTGATGTTCATCTCCGGCGTCAGCCATTCGTCGGCCAGGATCATCATGTCGGCGACGTGGCCCTCGCCATCGGCGTCGGCGTAAACGGCCGAGCTGGGCACGATGCCGGCGTAGTGCTGGCCCTCTGCCAGGGCGACCACGCGGCGGGTCGAGCCCAGCGGGAAGCGGTGGCGGAATTCGGCCAGCGGCGCGTCGGCGGCGATGGTTGGCGCCCCGGTGCGCATCATCCGGCCCGCGGTCAGGGTGCGCAGCCAGCCGACGTCATGGGCACTGCGGATGGTCTCGCCGCGCAGGTGAAGCCGCCAGGTCGAGAACGAGTAGCCGAAGGTCTCGCGCACGATCACGCTGGCCACGATCGACGCGGTCAGCGTCGCCGCCGTCAGGCCGAAGTCGCCGGTGGTCTCCAGCACCAGGAACGACATGGTGAAGGGCCCGCCGACGATCGACACGGCCAGCGCGCCCATCCCGACCAGCGAGGCGGCCAGCGGATCGACCGCCAGGGTCGTCCAGTGGTCGAGGATCACCGCGTAGAGCCGTCCGACCAGCGAGCCCAGGTAGAGCGAGGCGAAGAAGAGGCCGCCGCGGAAGCCGAAGCCCAGCGAGACCACGGACGCCATGGCCTTGGTGATGATCAGGAACACCAGGGCGGCGATGCCCAGGTCGGCCGTCAGGTCCAGGTGCATGGCCCCGTGGCCGGCCGACAGGGTCTGCGAGGAGACAAGCGCCAGGCCAGCCAGCAGCGCGCCCCCAACGATGGGCCGATATGGCCTCGCCCGGCTGATCCTCCCGGTCAGCTGCTCGGTGAAGCCCACCAGGCGCATCACCCCGATGCCGAAGAAGGCGCAGACGAGGCCGAGCCCCGAGAACAGCAGGTAGTGCGAGAGCGACAGGTCGGGCGCGACGCCGATGCGCACCACCATCGGCTCGAAGTGCGCCAGGTGGGTCATCAGCACTGCGGCCAGCGAGGCGGCCACCACCGGGGCGATGTTGGCGATGGTGTAGGAGCCGATGATGATCTCGAAGGCATAGAACGCCCCCGTCAGCGGCGCGCCGAACGCCGCCCCGATCGCCGCGCCGGCCCCGGCGCCCACGAAGGTGCGCAGGTCGTTGCGGCGCAGGTTCAGCGCCCGGCCGGTGACCGAGGCCACCGCCCCGCCCATCTGCGCATAAGCCGCCTCCAGGCCAACCGAAGCGCCGAAGCCGTTGGAAATGATCGTCTGCAATGCGACGAACAGGCTGTCGCGGAACGACATGCGCCCGCCGCGCAGCGCATTGGCCTCGACCGGGTCGACCGGCTGCGCGCGCTTGCCCCGCGCCCAGAGCCAGCCAGCCAGCACCAGGAGGGCGCCGCCGATCGGCAGCGCCACGAAGCGTTCCGGGGCGATCTTGGTGGCGGCGCTGAGGCGCTCGTCGAAGTCGATGTTGTACCAGAGCTCCTGCAGGGCGTGGGCGGCCATGCCGATGGCAATGGTGGCCAGCCCCGCGGCCGCGCCGACGCCCGAGGCGATGACCACCAGCCAGAGCTCGCTCGCCCGGATCTGCCCGCGCAGGAAGGCCAGGCCCTCCAGCGCCATCCGGGGCAGCCGGGCGCGCTGCCGCGCCGCCTCGACGGCGGTCTCGGCGGTGGCGTCACTCGCGGCGATGGAGGTGTCGTCGATCTTGCCGCTCTCCTCGGCGAAGCAGTCGACGCACTCTAGAGCACGACGGAAAACTCCCGCAAAACGAGGGGCGAACGCGGCTTAGCCGTGATCCCGCCGCGTGATGCGCCAGGCCGATACTCTGCCGCTTCCGTGTCATCCCGAAAGCCGCGCAGCGGGGTGGGCGCGGATGTTCGAAAAACAAGGCGAAGTCAGCGACCGGCGTTCGTCAGGAATCACATGGATTTCTTTGAAACAAAACGAGCTTTGCCGGGTCTCCCGAACCAGGGAACATTTGTTAATTTCTTCCAATTCGCCGCCTTGTCATGATACTCACCCAGCATGCGAGCAAATCTGGACAGGTCGATTCTCACCGTCGCCAAGCACGACGGTGGCTGGGTGGTTGAGTACGAGGGCCAGCTCTTCGGCCAGTCATCCGACAAGGAGATCGCCAAGGCCGCGGCCAACAAGCGCGCCCGCCAGTTGCAGGACAGCGGCCATCCCTGCCAGGTCCGCGTCAGCGGCGAGAGCGGCTTCTTCAACCTCGCATGAAAACCGTCGCCCCACCCCCGCTCGCCAGCCACGCCCCTGCCGTGCAATTCCGCGGCGAGATCGAGAAGGCCGAGGCCGACGGCGTCGCCCGCGCCGACCTGCTGCTCAAGCTCACCATCGGCGACGCCAACAAGCTGAAGCGCGACAACAGCCTCGCCATCACCGACATCAGCTTCGCTGACGGCGTCATGTGGTTCTTGGGGGTGAAGACCGAACAGGGCGGCGTGGCAGTCAGCAGCCTGCAACGGCCTTAGCGCGCACCCGTTGACCAGCAACGGCCGCTGATATCTAGTCACCCGCAATCGGGGGTAGGCGCGCTTGCGCCGCTTCGCCTCCAGAAGGGGGCTGGGTGAGTGGGATAAGCGTTTTCTTCGCCAACGACGGCGCCGATGGCGTTCAGCTCTGGCGGACTGACGGATCCGCCGGCGGGACCTTCGCCCTCACCACCTTCCCATCGACCAACGCCAGTCCATCGCCGATCACCCTGGTCGACGGCGTCGCCTATTTTCTCGAGGCTGATGGCGCGAGCGGCGCTTTCGGACCGCAGTACGAGCTGTGGCGGTCCGACGGCACGACGGCGGGCACCTATGCTCTGGGCGTCTCCGGCGACAACCCCACGAACGCGCCGAAGGTCGCCCAGATCGGCAACGTCGTCTACTACGTCGGGCAGGACGCGAGCCACGGCGAATCCCTCTACGCCAGCACGGCCGGGCAACCGGGACAGTTCGTCGCCCAGCTCCTCGGCAGCCCCGAGGACATCCAGCCCATACAAACCCTCACTGCCGTCGGCAGCGATCTGCTGATCGAGGCCGGCGCCCAGGTGGTGCTGAGCGACGGCACGACCGCCGGCACCCAGCCGTTCAGCGATCAGGGGCTGCAGGTCACCGCCAACACCGCGCCGTTGTCCGTGGAGGGCCAGACCTATCTGCTGGGAAGCCGCAACGGCGATCAGATCCTCTACCGAGACGACGGAACCACCCTCACCGACGCCGGCCTGCCCAACCCCGACGCGGCGGGCGACGTGGTGGCGGTCAACAGCCACTTCATCTTCATCGTACAGGGCTTCGATCAGACCACCGTCGAGAGCTGGGACGGCTCGTCCGCCAACGTCGTCCAGCTCGCCGCCACCGGCTCGCCTGGACCCTATTACGCGATCCAGAACGGCGAGCTTTACTTCGGTGTCAGCGATCCGTCCGATCCCCGCGCCCCAGTCTCCGCGGTCTACGTGACCGACGGCACGGCGGCCGGCACGCGCGAAGTGGCCGCCGGCGACTTCCAGACCGTGGTTCCGATCGGCTCGCACCTGCTCCTCGCCGCGGCCGGGTCGGGCCCGCTCGGCGGGACCACGGTTTCCGTTTCCGATGGGACGGTAGACGGCGCCACCCTGGTGCTGACCGCGGGCGCTGATGTGAGCGACTTCGTTCGCCTGGGCGGCCAAGTCTACTTCAACGTCGATGGCAACCAGCTGTGGATCAGCGACGGCACCGTCGCCGGGACCCATGTGGTAAAAGCATTCAACAGCCTTTCGGGGCTGACGGCGGACGGCTCGCAGTTGCTGTTCTCCGCGGCCGCCCTCGGGTCCGACACCCAGCCGTGGATCTCCGACGGCACGACCGCGGGCACCCATCAGGTCGCAAACGTCAGTCCTTCAGGACCCGGCGTCCTCAATCTCCTCTCGGAGACGAGCCTCGGTTCCGACCTCGTCTTCGTCGGGCAGGCCGGAAACGTCACATACATGTGGGCGTCCGACGGGACGGTTGCGGGCACGGCCCCGATTTCGGTCGTGGGCACGGAGGCGTTCGGCCCACTAGTGGCGTCGGGGGGGAAGGCTTACGCCAGCGCTTCCTTCGCCGGCGGCCCGCTGTGGGTTTTCTCGGGCTCCGGAGTCGCCGGTCCGATCGGAACCGACCTGGATTTCCAAGTATTGCCGACGTTCCTCACCGCCTTCAACGGCGACCTCGTCTTCTACGGGACCGACCCGGGTCAACAGGCCACCGAGCGCTTTGGCAGCGGCGGCCTATTCATCACCGACGGAACCGACGCCGGCACGTCCCTTCTCACCAGCGACACGGTGTTGACCCAGCCCGCGGTCTTGGGCTCGCAGTTGCTGTTCCTTGGGAGTTCGAGCGCAAGCGGCGCCGGCCTCTACGAGACCGACGGA
Organism: Caulobacteraceae bacterium; assembly: GCA_036267835.1. Classification (GTDB taxonomy): domain Bacteria; phylum Pseudomonadota; class Alphaproteobacteria; order Caulobacterales; family Caulobacteraceae; genus Acaudatibacter. Next base: position 13,094 of record DATAVF010000360.1, read on the forward strand.
ACCGCGGCAGACACCCGCTTCATCGCCAGCGTACCGACCACCTTCGCGTCGGGGACCTTCACGATTTCCGGCTCGAAGGCCTTCTTCCTCGCCGGCGACAACACGACCGGCGCGGAGCTGTGGGTCACCGACGGCACGTCCGGCGGGACGCACCTGGTAGAGAACATCGCGCCCGGGTTCACCAGCTCGAATCCTGCCGCCCTGACCCCGTTCGACGGCGGCGTCGTCTTCACCGCCGACGACGGCCAGCATGGTCAGCAGGTCTGGTTCTCGGACGGAACCGCCGGCGGCACGTTCCAGCTCGATATCAACCAGACGAGCGACCCGTCGGCGGCCTTCAACGTCGGCAGCGCCTTCGTGCTCGGCGGCAAGACCTATGTCATCGGCTACTCGTATAGCGCGGGGCCCTTGGGCCCCGAAAACGAGCAGGGCGTTCTGCTCTCGACTGACGGGACAGCTGCCGGCACCGCCGTCGTGGCGATGCTGAACGACCCCCAGCCGGGCGTGAACAGCGCGCCGGTCCAGCAGCTGAACAGCACCCAGGCGATCTTCGATATCGCGGATCAGCAGCTCTGGATCACCGACGGCGCCAACGCCGGCACGTTCGAGGTGACCGGCAACTTCGTCATCCCGGAAATCGGTCCGGTCATCACGATGGGTGGCCTGGCGTTCTTCGAAGGCGGCGAGCATGGCGAACCGTTCGCCGATCTCTTCGTGACCGACGGCTCCCGGAACCCCGCCACCGACGTCGCCGCGGATGTCAGCAACCTGTTCTCAGGCGATGGACTGATCTTCTACACCGCGCCCGCCTCCGGGCAGAACCAGTCCGCCCTCTATGCATATCAGCCGACCAGCCAGCAGATCACCCCGCTCGCGACCTTCGCCACCGGGGCGATACCGGCGTTTGTGGTCAAATCGGCCGGGCAGGCCGTGCTGGGCTCCCAGGAGGGCGACCAGCAGGCGCAGCTTTGGGTCACGGACGGCAGCGCCGCCGGCACCGTGATGCTGGCGCAGGCGCCCGGCAACTCCGACTTCAGCGATTTCACCGAACTGGGCGGGAAGGTCTACTTCGGCTCGTTCTTCTCCAACAGCGTAGCCAACGACGGGCTCTGGGTTACCGACGGGACCGCCGCCGGGACCCACGAGATCCGCAATATCGACGTGATCTACCAATCGCTGATCGCGGTCGGCGGCGACCTGCTGTTCCTTGCCACCGACTCCAGCAATCGGACCGCCGGCTGGAGCTACAACCCATCGACCGGCATCGCCACCGAGAGCGCGCCTACGGCGGTCACCTCCCTGCCGTCGGACTTCACCGTGGCGGGCAACGCCGCTTACTTCGTGGCCAGTGACGCGAGCAGCCAGGGCGAACTCTGGCACGTCACCGGCGCGGACGTCATCACCGAACTGACCAGCGCGACCAACGGCGAGATCGGCAATGGGCAGGCCAATCCGATCTCGCTGGCGGCGCTCGGCAACGGCCTCTTCTTCAGCGCCGACGACACCGTGCACGGCCCCAGCCTGTTCTTCACCAACGGCTCGACCGTCACCTTCCTGGCCCAGGTGCAGTTTGCCCAGAACTTCACCGTCGTCGGCAATCTGCTGTACTTCCAGGGCTACGACGCCACCAACGACGACGAGCTTTGGGTCTCTGACGGCACGCCCGGCGGCACCCATCGGGTCACCGACACCGAAGCGCCGAACAGCGCCAACGCGTCGGGCTTCGCCGCCGTGGGCGCCAAGATGTTCTTTGCCGCCGACGATGGCGTCCATGGCAGCGAGCTCTGGGTGTTCAACGGCCAGCCCGGTGGGGCGACGATGGTCGCCGACGTGGACCCCGGAGCGGCCGGCGCCGACCCGACCGACCTGACCGCCTTCGCGGGTGCGCTCTTCTTTGCGGCCAACAACGGCGCCGGCCCCACCGAGCTGTGGCGCTCCGACGGCACGGCCGGCGGCACGATGGCCATCACCAGCGACAGCAACGGCGCCAGTCCGCAGGACCTGACCGCGGACGGCGCCCAGCTGTTCTTCTTCGGCTCGGACACCACCCA
>DATAVF010000361.1:0-7347 GCA_036267835.1 Caulobacteraceae bacterium
AGGTCTTCCTGCTCTCGGTGGTGCCACACCTGGGTGGGCTGCAAGTCGCCGAGGGGCTGCACGGCGGCGCGGTGGCCCACGAGCTCGAACGCTTCCGCGAAGTGCTGGAGCGCGGCGCCGACCGGCTGACCAAGCTGGGGATGAAGCCGGTGGCCAAGCTGGCCGTCGGCGATCCGGCCCGGGTCATCGGCGAAACCGCCAAGGAGATCGGCGCCGACCTCGTAGTGGTCGGCCACCGCAAGCGCAGCATGCTGGAGCGCTGGTGGTCGGGCGGCGGCGAGGCCTACATCAGCGACAACATCGGCTGCAGCCTGCTGATCGCCCGCAACGTGGTCTCCGACGCGGCGTTCGAAAAGCTGTTCGAGATGAAGGCTGAGCCCGCCGCGCCGAAGGCTGAGAGCGCGGGCGCCTGAAGCAAGTCGCTTAGCGGCGCCTCCCGTATCCCCGGTAGCGATCATCGGCGGCCTCGCGTTCTTCGGCGACGCTGCCACCGGATTCCGCTTCCCTGGCGTCAGCGAGCTTGGTCCACTGCCGCGCCAGGCGCAGATAGCCGGCTCGGTCTTCCCGGCTTGTCGTTGCTTCCGCCATCTGGAGGGCGGCGGTCGCGCGGAGGCGGTTGAGGCGGACGAGGTACATGCTACGCCATCTGCCTCGCCCCATGGCTGGCGAGGGCGGCGCAAACCTTGCGCCCATGGGTCGTGGCGGCGTCTTGCGACGCCCGCAGCCGGGTGTGTTGTCGGATCATGGTGTGACCTGAAACGTCGAGCGAGGCGCGACCTGATATCGAGCCGGCTGGCTTTAGCCTGCTCTGATGCCGCGGAGCTTCGAGGGAAGCGGCGCCTTGGGTATCATCAATGCCTGGCGCGCGGATTGGTTGCGGCGGCCGCACTTCTCGCTACGACGCCGGGGCCCAGACCATGATTACCGACGCGGTGACGCCGGCCGGCTCGCCGTTATGCGGCAGGGCGCGCAGGGTCGCGCCGACGAGGGTGGGGACCTGGCTGACGCCTTCGCGCCACATGGACGCCGGGGCGACGTGGTAGTCGTACTGCCAGCCCTCGGTTGGCGTGCCGGCGCGGCCCTTGCCGGTTAGGCTGAGGCGGAAGTCGTGCGGCTCGGCCCCGTGGCGGCGCTCGCCGGTGATGTCCAGCACATAGCCCCCGCCTATGTCGAGCGCGCCGGTTATTTCGCGGCCCTCGCGCTCAGCCAGGGTGTAGACGCCTTCGCCGAAGATCAGCGCCAGCGCCTTGGCCGCATCGCCGGTCACCAGGGCCGGGTCGTTGAGGAAGCTGCGGTAGGTCCAGCGTCCCGAGATCTGGACGCGGGTCTCGGTGTCTTCCGCCATGGTCCGTCCCCGCATGCTCTCGCATAGAGAGTATATGCAAAAATGCGCCTCATCCGTAGCGGAATTTCGGCTCCCAGCGGTTCGCCTGCTCGGGCAGCAGGTCGAGGAAGTGCCAGACCGAGCAGAAGTCGTCGTGCGGCCCCAGGTCGGTGTCGGAGACGCGCAGGATGCGCTCGCCGTCCTTCTGGAACACCGAGACGCCTGGCCACCACATGTCGCTCTCGCGGCCTTCGCTCTTCGGCTGCCAGTAGCCCATGTCCTTGGCGAAGCTGGAGCCCTCGTGGCTGACCATCGGGAAGCGCCAGCCGCGGCTCTTGGCGAACTGCTGCTGGGTGGCGATTGGATTGGGAGTGGAGACGACGAAGCCGGCGCGGTCCGCCAGGTGCTCGTAGACGCCATTGAAGCCGTCCGCCCACATGGTGCAGTAGCTGCAGCGCGTGCCCATGTTGTGGATCACGAAGAGGTCGCGCTTGTCGCCGAAGAGCTGCGACAAGCGCACGGGGCCGTCCCAGCCGGTCAGCTCGTAGTCGGCGACCGGCACGGGCTCGATAGCGCCCTGCAGCTCGCGCATCTCGGCGCGCAGGACATCGATCTCGCGCCGCTTCGTCTTCAGGGCGGCGATGGTGTCGGCATAGGGCATGGCGGGGCTCCTCAGTCGTACTTGTATTTCGGGCGCCAGGCGGCGTCGGGCGGCAGCATGTCGAAGAGGCTGAAGACGACGCAGAAGCCGTCGCCGTCGCCGAATTCGGCGTCGGAGACACGCAGGATCTGGTCGCCCTCGCGCCGGAAGATCGAGACGCCGGGGTTCCAGCCGCCGTCGGCCTCGTCTTCCTCGCAGTCGTCGCGGTGGCGATAGCGCATGACTTCGGCGAACTGGCTGCCCTCGCAACTGACCATCGGGAAGCGCCAGCCGCGGCTCTTGGCGAACTGCTTCTGTGTCGCCACCGGGTTGGGGCTCGCCACCACGAAGGCGGCGCGCGAGGCGAGGTGGTCGTAGACGCCGTTGAACCCGTCCGCCCACATGGTGCAGGCCGGGCAGCCCGTGCCCATGTTGTGGATCACGATCAGGTCGCGCTTGTCGCCGAATAGCTGCGACAGCCGCACCGGCCCGTCCCAACCGGCCAGCACGAAGTCCTCGACCGCCTCGGGCTCGACCTTGGCCTGCAGCGCCTTCAGCTCGTCGCCCAGGGCCGCCATCTCGGCGCGCTTGGCGGCGATGGCGGTCATGCTGTCGGCGTAGGTCATGACTTCTCCTTTTCGATCGCGATGAGGTGCTTGGCGAGCACATCGAACTGGGACTGCCAGTACTTGGCGTAGTGGTTGATCCAGGCCGCGGCGCCGGCCAGCGGTTCGGCGTCGAGGCTGCAGCGGCTGATGCGGCCGGTGCGGGCCTGGGTGATCAGCCCGGCGCGGACCAGCACCTGGATGTGGCGCGAGACCGCCTGCAGCGAGATGGCGAACGGCCCGGCAATCTCCGACACCAGCAGCGGCCCGTCGTCGAGCCGGGCCAGGATGGCGCGCCGCACCGGATCGCTGAGCGCAAAGAACACCGCGTCGAGCGCGTCGTCCTCGCTGGGCTCGATCATGGGTGCGGTCTGCGGCATGGCCACAGAAGATCAACAGGTCAGTTGAGAGTCAACAGGCATGTTGATTATTCAGCGCTCGAAAACACCCGCCTCGGTGATCACCAGGTCCATCGGCATGTCGTGTGGCTGCGGCGTGATGGTCGCCAGGCGCCCGAGTTCGAAGCCGATGCCGATCGCCAGCGGCCGCGGCGTCAGTGCGCCGAGGGTGCGGTCGAAGAAGCCGCCGCCGTAGCCCAGCCGGTGGCAGTCGCTGTCGAAGCCGACCAGCGGGATCAACAGGGCTGCTGGTGCGACGTCCGGGCCTTCGGCCGGGTGGTAGATGTCCCAATGACCGCGCTGCATCTCGGTCTCGGAGGTCCAGGGCCGATAGATAAGCAGCGTGCCGGGTTTGGTGGCCACGGGAAGCGCGACCTCGCCGCCGGCGCCCAGGGTGCGACGCAGGTAGGGCAGGGCGTCGAACTCGCCCTGGATCGGCCAGTAGGCGCCCAGGAGGCCGAGCGAGCCGGGGGGAAAACGCGCCTCCAGCGCCGCGGTGATAGCGCGCTGCGCCGCCGCGCGGGCGTCGTCGGCCATGCCGAGCCGCGCCGCGATCAGGCGCCGGCGCATCGCCCGGCGCCAAGCCGGACCGGAGTCAGGCGGCGGCCGCATGCGCGCCTCCCAGGATTGCGGCCTCAAAGCGCCGCGCGTACTCGGCCACCGTGATCCCCTGCTGCATCTTCAGCGCGGCGACGTGGTGGGTGCGCCAGAGGCTGTCGTCGGTGAGCAGCCGCACGGCCGCCTCGCCGAAGGCGACGGGGTCGGCGCGGTGGAAGCCGGTCACCTCGTCCACCACCCGTTCGGGCAGCACCGCGACCGGCGCGATCACCGCGGGCACGCCCAGCGCCTGGGCCTCGGCCAGCGACAGGCAGAAGGCCTCGCACTTGTGGCCCAGGTACAGCATCACTCGGGCGCCCCGCACCGCCTCGATCAGCTGGGCGCGCGGCACGGTGGGGTGCACGATCACCGACGCCTTCACCTCGTCGGACATCCCCGCCGGCAGCAGCGTGCCGGCCCATTCGCTCCAGGCGTCCTGGTCCGGCCGCAGCTGATGCACGCCGTAGACGTCGAGGATCGCGTTCGGCACCCTGGGCAGGATCTCGCGCGCCCAGATATCGACCAGGGCTTTCAGATTACGCTGCGGGTTGGAGGCGAAGATGGCGCGCGGCGGCGGCCGCTCGGCCAGCGGCGGGCGACCGCGCACGTCGTCGGGCAGGGGCAGGGGGATCACGTCCAGCGGCCCGGACTTCGGCAGGCTCGGCCAGTAGTCGCCGACCTGATACTGGCTCATCAGGATCGGCGTCGGCCGGTAGCGCCACATGCGCCAGAACACCTTGAAGTGGCGCAGCTGGTTCGCGCCCCACAGCACCCAGATCACGCGCCGCTTAGGATTCGGCACATAGCCCAGGAGCTGCGGGTGCTGCACGGCGATGTAGACGTCGCAGGTCTCAGCCGGCGTGGCGCTGAGCGGGCGCCAGCGCACGCCCTCGTGGACGACATCGTCCTCGCCGTTGGTGTGCACGGTGACGTCATGCCCGAGTTTCACCAGTTCGCGGGCGCAGAGGATGACGGTCGCCTCCGTGCCGCCCAGCGGCCGCGTCTCCAGCGCCCGGCCATCGTAGCGCCCCGTCGTGTCAGCGATGATGATGCTGGCCATCTGGCGGGTGATGTACAGAAATCTCGGGCCGCCGGGAATAAACCCGCGCGGCGCTGCGTCCTGCCTCCTGAATGTCGGAGGTCGTGATGAGCGAGCAGGGCGGCGAAAGCCGGCGCGGGTTTCTGAAGTGCATGAGCTGGGCCGGAACGGGCCTGGTCTGGACGCTGGCGGGCGGGGTGCCGGCCCCCGTGGCGCTCGAGGCGGCGGCGCGGCCCGCCGCGGCGCGGCCGTTCAGCTTCGTGCAGATCAGCGACAGCCGCCTCGGCTTTTCCAAGCCGTTCGCGGCGGACACCCGCGTCACCTTCCGCGAGGCGGTGGCCAAGCCGTGCCGGCCGACAAGCTGCGCAGCGTGCTGGGCGTGCGCGAAGTCAGCTTCATCGCCCGCAACCACCCCTTGCCGGTCACCGACCAGACCCTGGCCTGAACCCCTTTTCCAGAGAGATTATTCATGACCCCTCTTTGCCTCACCGCCGCCGCGGCCATCATCGCCGTCATCGGCTTTGGCCACCTTGGCGCGGCCATCGCCGCCGCGCCGGCCACCGTTTCCATCGACAACTTCGCCTTCGATGCGCCGGCCGTCACCATTGCCGCCGGCACGACCGTGACCTGGAGCAACAACGACGACATCCCGCACACGGTGCGCGCCACCGACGGCTCGTTCCACTCCGCGGCGATGGACTCCGGCGACCACTACAGCTTCACCTTCACCAAGCCCGGCGTGTACAGCTACTTCTGCACGATCCATCCGAAGATGGTCGGCAAGATCATCGTGAAGTAGGGACCGGCCTCCGTTGATCTCAGACCCCGGCTCTTACGTATGAATGGTCGCCTGCTGCCCTTTCGGCGCGGCCAGGCGGCTGCCGGACCCGGTCCGGCGAGGTTTGGTTCGGGCGCCCGCCCGGTGGGCGGCAACCCGGCCGGAGCCGCGGCGCCTCTCCCCCGTCCCTCCGAGGCGCCGCGGTTCCGCGACCTCATCGCGCGCACATCGACAGCGCCTATTCGCTCGCCCGCTACCTGGCGCGCGACGCGCTCCAGTGGACGAGGTTGTAGCCGTCTTTCTGTTCCAGGGTCGGCGCCGGCGGCCTGACCTTTTGGGCCGTGTCGGACATGGACGCCGGCGCCCTGATGACCTTCCAGAAGGACTTCGTCGCGGCACGGTAGCGCTCCGGCGGCTCGCGCCCTTCGGGTTTCCGGTCCCGTCGCGTACAAGGGCGAAATCGTGAATTGTGGGGTCGGCTGGTGAGCGTGTTCGATTGGGCCGGCGCGTCGACCGGCGACTGGAGTTCTGCCAGCAACTGGACCGAGGACGGCGCCCCGGCGACCGAGCCGCCCGGCACGGATGACCAGGTCACGGTCAACGGGGATGTCACCCTGACGGGAGCCGGCCAGTCAGCGGCGCTAACTCTGGACGGCCCGATCGTTCTTGCCGGGAACTTCACGACTCAAACCCTCACGACCGCTCAATCCGTCGGCATCAGCATTTCGATCAACGGCGCAACGCCGCCGGTCGCAGCCGTTGTGATCGACGCGGGGGCCTCGCTCACGGTCACGGGCGATGCGGGGCCACCTCCGCCAGCGCCAGACTTTGGGTTCACAATCGCCCAGCCGCTCACCCCAGACGTTTTCGACGTCGATGGCGACGGCGCGCGTCTGTCCGTCGGCGGCGTCCTGACATTGCAGGGCGGACGCCAGGGCTTGAGCGACATCACCAGCTTGGCCGTGACGTCCGGCGGGCAGGTCGAGGTCGGGACCCTGGCCATGGAGTACACACAGCTCAGCGTCGACACCGCGTCGTCGCTCGAGGTGGGCGACCTGGGTATAGCGGCGGCGGGCAGCGTGACCATCGATCCCGGGGCCGAGATCACGGTTGCCGGCACAGGCGACGAGATTTTCGCTTCGAACCTGATCGACAACGGCGTCATCGAGACGTTAGATTTGCCGTCCAGCGAGTTCGAAATCGCGGCGCCCGTTTCCGGATCCGGCGTCCTGGAGATCAGCGGCGATACCGGACTGAATCTCGATCAGGCGGACCTGGGCGTCACGATCCGGTTCGGCGAGCCAGCCCTTTTTGGCGGCCTCCAAGGACTCTACAACGTCGGGGGATCGCTGGAGCTTGCACAGGCATCGCTCGATCCTTCCGGCGCGTTTGGCGCGGCCATCGTAGGATTCGGCGCGAGCGACTCGATCAGCCTCGCAGCGGCCGCCACCAGTGCGACCTGGCAGGACGGGCTCCTCACCGTGCGCAACGGGCAGACCCCGGTTGCCGAACTGCATCTGCCCGGCGACTACGGCGGCATCGGCTTCACCGTTACCCCGGAGGGCGCCACCAGCCTTATCACTGCCGACGCCGCGCCGGCGGTCGAAAACGACTTCGCCGGCTCGGCCTTCAGCGGCATCCTGTTCGGCCAGGGCGACGGGTCGCTGGCGATCTGGGAGATGAACGGGACCGCAATCAGCGGCGGCGGGGCCATCGGCGCGCCCGGCTCGACCTGGGCCGAGGTTGGGACTGGCGATTTCACGGGCGCTGGCCGCGCGGACATCCTCTTCCAGGACGCCGCGCACAATCTCGCCATCTGGGAGATGAACGACACTCAGATCGTGGGCGGGGGCGATATCGGCGCCCCGGGCGGGACCTGGTCGGCGGTGGGCGTCGGGGATTTTACCGGCGGCGGCCTGTCCGACATCCTCTTCAAAGACGGCTCGGGCAACCTCGCCATCTGGGA
>DATAVF010000362.1:0-2600 GCA_036267835.1 Caulobacteraceae bacterium
GCGCGATAACGAGGAAGCGGCGCTCGTTCTCGAGCAGTGAGTACTTGGGGCTCGGCATCACATGCCGAAGGCCACGCGCCGCTCGTTGCTGCGCTGCAGGTTGCGGTAGCGGGCCAGGGCCCAGAGCGGGAAGAACTTCGAATAGCCGTGGTAGCGCAGGTAGAAGACCCGCGGGAAGCCGCCGCCCGTGTAATGGTCCTCGCCCCAGAAGCCGTCGGCGCCCTGGCGCGCCTGCAGCCAGGCGACGCCGCGCGCCACCGCCGGGTGTTCGGTCTCGCCGGCGGCCATCAGGCCCAGCATGGCCCAGGCAGTCTGCGAGGCGCTCGATGGATCGGGCTCATAGCCCTTATAGTCGAGGCGGTAGCTGTCGCAGTTTTCGCCCCAGCCGCCATCGGGGTTCTGGATGGCGATCAGCCAGTCGACGGCCTTGCGCACCATCGGCGCGGCGCCGGTGAGGCCGGCCGCGTTCAGTGCGCAGAGCGCCGACCAGGTCCCGTAGACATAGTTCACCCCCCAGCGGCCGAACCAGCTGCCGTCGGCCAGCTGCTCGCGCTCCAGGTAGGCGAGGGCGGTTTTCATCCGTGCACTGTTTAATGGCTCGCCCAGTTGGGCCAGCATGCTCACGCACCGGGCCGCGACATCGACCGTGGGCGGATCAAGCAAGGCGCCGTGGTCGGCGAAGGGGATGTTGTTCAGGTAATAGTGGACGTTGTCGGCATCGAACGCGGCCCAGCCGCCGTTCTTGCTCTGCAGACCTTCGACCCACTCACGGCCGCGGGCGATGGGATCGGCGTAGTCGTCTCGGGATTCGGCCAGATGTCGCGCCCGGTCCATCGCCATCACCACCACGGCGGTGTCGTCGAGGTCCGGGTAGTGGGCGTTGTTGTACTGGAAGGCCCAGCCGCCGGGGCGCACGTCGGGGCGCTGGTCGGCCCAGTCGCCGACGACGTCCAGCACCTGCAAAGGCTTCAGCCATTCGAGGCCGTGCGCGGCCGCCGCCTCGGCCTGCGGGGCGCCGGCTTCCAGCAGGGCGTGAGCGGCCAGCGCCGTATCCCACACCGGCGAGAAGCACGGCTGGCAGTAGGCCTCGTCGTCCTTGATCACGAGCAGCTTTTCGACCGACTGGCGCGCGATGGCGCGGTGCGGATGCTCGGGCGGGTAGCCCAGCGCATCGTACATCATCACGCTGTTGACCATGGCCGGGAAGATGCCGCCCAGGCCATCGACGCCGTTCAGCCGCTCGTCGACGAAGGCGACGGCCTTATCCATGGCGCGCTTTTGCGAACCCTTCGGGAAGCGCGGCTCGGCGACACGCAGCAGCTTGTCGAGGGCGAAGAAGCCGGTGGCCCACGGCTCCTTCTGGTGCGCGCCGCGAGCCAGCCTGGTGATGGTGGCTGGGGGCTGCGCGAACAGCTCATCGATGGTGACGCCGCGCGGGTTGCGGGCCCGGGGCCGCAGCTTGCGCAGCACCAGCAGGGGCACGATCACGGTGCGGGCCCAGTAGGAGATCTTGGCGAGGTGGATCGGGAACCACCTGGGCAGCAGCATGATCTCGATCGGCATCTCCGGCACGGCGCGCCAGGAGAGGATGCCGAAGAGCGCCAGCAGGATGCGGGTGAAGACGTTGCAGGCGCCGGCGCCGCCGTGGGCCAGCAGCGCTTCGCGGGCTCGGACCATGTGTGGCGCGTCCACGTCGTCGCCGATCATCTTCAGGGCGAAGTAGGCCTTCACCGTGGCGCTGACATCGAGCGCGCCGCCGTGGAACAGCGGCCAGCCGCCGTGTTCGCCCTGGATGCGGCGCAGGTAGACTCCGATCTTGCGCTCCAGCTCCAGGTTCGCCGGCTCGGCCAGATAGTGGACGAAGAGCACGTATTCGGCCGGGATGGTGGCGTCGGCCTCGAGCTCGAACACCCAGTGGCCGTCGGGGCGCTGCAGCTTCAGCAGTGACGCGGTGGCGCGATCCACCGACGCGTCGAGCGCGGCGGAGTTCAGCGCCAGCCTGTCGGTGAGGGAAATGTCGTCCATGATGGTTGCGCTTAGGGCCGGATAACCTGGGCCGCCTTGTGGCCGGAGCGGATCGCGCCCTCGATGGTGGCGGGCAGCCCGGTATCCGTCCAGTCGCCGGCCAAGGCAAGGTTGCGCCATTTGGTGCGCGCCTTGGGGCGGCGCTTCGCCTGTTCCGGCGTCGCCGCGAAGGTAGCGCGGCGCTCCTTGACCACCTGCCAGCCGGGCATGTCGCCCAAGGGGCCGTAAACCGACTGGATGTCGCGCCAGAAGGCTTCGGCGATGGCTTCGCGCGGCCGTCCGGCCAGCTTGTCGGCGGCGCTGACGGTGACCGAGATGCGGCCATCGAAGGCGAAGAGCCACTGGGCGACGCCGCCGATGACGCCGACCATCTTCGGGGCGCCGGCGGGGGCGCTTACCTTGAAGTGACCGTTGACGATGGCGCGGAACTCGGTCGGCGCCGACGTGCCGGGGAGGAGGGCGGTGGTGACGGCGGGCGGGGTCGCCAGGATGATCGCATCATCGGCCGTGATCGGGATGCTCTCACCGCCGGCCTTCAGATAGCGCACCCGCTCGTCCTTGGTGGAGATGCTGGT
>DATAVF010000363.1:0-45775 GCA_036267835.1 Caulobacteraceae bacterium
CTAGTGGATAGGCTCATTCAGAGGATTCCCTGATTGAGCGAAGCGGTTCAAGCTCTCGATATGAGAGCAGGGATCATCGTTTCCGTCACGCCTGAGGATCGCGTCCGCCTGGAGGCCATCGTCAGGGATCGCAATCGCCCGCAGAAGCATGTGGCCCGCGCCTTGGCGCTGGTCGCGACCGCCGATGGATGTGGAACCAACGAGGTGATGCGCCACTGCGGGCTGTCGAAGCCGGCGGTCTGGCGCTGGCAGGCGCGGTTCATGGACGAAGGGGTGGACGGGCTCTTGCGCGACAAGACCCGCAAGCCCGGCAAGGCGCCGCTGGCGCCCGAGATCGTCGCCAGGGTGGTCGAGCTGACGCTGGACGATCCGCCGGGCGAGACGACGCACTGGACCGCCCGCGCCATGGCCAAGGTCTGCGGCGTCGGCGTGATCAGCGTCCAGCGCATCTGGAAGGCCCACAGTCTGACGCCTCATCGAATGAAGCGCTTCAAGCTGTCGAACGACCCCAAGTTCCTGGAGAAGTTCTGCGACGTGGTCGGGCTCTATGTCGATCCGCCCGCCCACGCCGTGGTGCTGTCCATGGACGAGAAGAGCCAGATCCAGGCCCTGGACCGCACCCAGCCGGGCCTGCCGATCAAGAAGGGCCGGGCCGGGACCATGACCCACGACTACAAGCGCCACGGCACGACGACCCTGTTCGCCGCGCTCAACCTGCTCGACGGCTCGGTGATCGGCCGCTGCATGCAGCGCCACCGCCATCAGGAGTTCATCCGCTTCCTCAACCAGGTCGAAGCCGAGGTCCCGGCCGGCAAGATCGTTCACGCCATCGTCGACAACTACGCCACCCACAAGCACCCCAAGGTGCGCGCCTGGCTGGCCCGGCATCCGCGCTGGACCTTCCACTTCACGCCCACCAGCGCCTCATGGCTCAATGCCGTCGAGGGGTTCTTCTCCGTCCTGACCCGCAGGCGTCTCAAGCGTGGCGTCTTCCGATCAATCGTCGACCTGCAAGCCGCCATCAACCGGTACCTCGCCGAGCACAACCAGCACCCCAGACCCTTCACCTGGACCGCCGACCCTCAGCGCGTCCTCGACGCCATCGGCCGCGGGCGCCAAGTGTTAGAGTCGCTCCACTAGGACAATCCGCTGACCCCCGCGATCTCCGATGGCGCGATTGGCCAAGGTCGCGCCGCGATCAGCGGCGTAGAACGCTGCAGTATCCCGCTTGTTGGTCCAGTTGACGCCAAGTGGCCCATGAGTGAACTCTGACAGTTGCGTCCCCCTGTAGAGCCTTACCACGTCCGGAAGAGCATCGAACGCCGCCTTGTCTTTCGCTTTTGCGAAGAGGCCGCGCCTGTCTCTCAGGACCTCGCGATACCAATCTAGTTGGAGCGAGGGGTTATCGCCCCGCCTATTCGACGCGATCAGAAGAGTCCGTCGTTCTTCGTCTGACAGGCGATCCCAGATGGTGGAGAGTCGCAGCGATGTTTTGTAACCCGCCCTGTCCTCCGGAAGGTTAACTAGACCCAACCAATCGCGCTTCGCGATCAGTTCTAGTGCGTTCTGGGTCAGGTGGGGAAAGTGCTCTTCGAATATGGTTGCGATGTCGTCCATTATACTTCGGTGATTGGTGGATATAGGTCCGACAGGTCGAGCCCGTCGTACGTGACGCTGTCTATGGTCGCCCGTAGCTGTTCAGCCCTTGTGCGGGCCACGTACCTGCCCAGAGAGCCCCCGCCGAGCGAGCGGCCGGTGACAACCTTCAGCGCCCTGTCGTCCAAGCCACTGCCAAGCGTGGCGGTTTCCCATGAGGCTCGGAAAGACTTCGGCGATATACCCTGACGCTTGATGCCCAAGTCATCTAGGTATCGCCGGAACGTCTTCAGGAAGTCGGCGGAGGAGTATTCAAGGCTTTCGAATTCGCCCTTCAGCTTCTTGTTCGGTGTCCAGCCAGGGAACAGGCGTTGATGGCCCTCGACTTTGATCGTCTTGACGTAGTCGAGGAAGCCAAGCTTGATCAGCTCGGCATGTATGGGGACGCAGCGCACCGACGTTGAGTTTTTCACCCGTCGCCCTTCCTCGCCGTCCGTCCAGTCGAATTCGAAGTACCCCCACCCCTGGCCGGTGCTGGCGTCGGTCAGGACATGGACTTGATCGGCTCGAATGCCGCCGATCTCGGCGACGCGCGCGCCAGTGAAGAGCATAGTCAAAAACGCCCAATAACGGTGGTCGCGGATCAGGAGGGGGCCGGGCTTGCCAAGGCCAGGGCGCTTCTCTGCGGCGCACCCGGTGAACCATGGCGAGCCGAACAGGGTGGTGAGGTCGGCCGTGGTGAAGGCCGTCTCATAGCTGCGCTCGCTCTGGACTTCCTCGCCCACGTCTTTCGCCGGATCGGCGGCGATGTGGCCTTCGTCACGGGCGAATTCGAAGACGCCCCGGACGCACCCAAGTACCGACTGGATTGTTGCGGGCGTCAGGCGGGGAACGGGTTGGCCGGTCTTTCCAGCCTGTGCGTCGGCTTCCTCGACAAGCTGGCGTAGCGACTTGCCAGCGTTCGAAGCCCGCTTGCGCCACTGCGTCGGACTCCGGCGGAGGATCGAACGGAACTCGCGGATATGCTCTTCGGTGACGGCCGCAATGTGAAGGTCGCCGACGATGTCCACGAAGTCGTCAACCGCCTGTGACGCCTTCCCCATGTACGCGGGGCTGATCCCCTTCTGGTCGCGGGCCTGACGGATGCCGCGCCCCTTGGCGTAGTAGTCCCTGAAGTACGCGGACACCGTGGCGCTCGGGGTCAAGCTGGTCGTGTTGAGCCGCTTGCTGGCCCGGATGGGGTCGCCGCCCTCGCGGTAGGCGGATAGGGCCTGTTCGGCGATCATACCCCGCACGGCATCGGCCGGGACACTCGCCTTCAGTCGGGGTTCGATCTCCCCCGCGTACTGGTCGATGACCTCCTGATAGTCCGGATCGGCGAGGGCATCGGGGATCGCGCGAAGATCGGACGCGTAGGCGTCACGGTCGTGAATAGCCTGCAACAGGTCGCGCTGCGTCCGCGTGGTGGCGCGCTTCTTCCCGTCGAGGCGGAAAGCGTCCGCTCGGCTCGCTGCACCGACCGACTCCGCGATCTCAAGCTCCAGCTTGGCGCGCGCTAGGCTTTCCTCAAGCTCGGCGACACGAGAGCGCTTCCCGGCGAGGGCGGCTAGGTCGTCTTGTGCGGCTTGATCGAACACGCCCCGGACGTGCCGCCGAAGCTCCGCCATCTGTGGCGTCCCGCGCTCCAACCGATCTATCTCTAGCCGCCACTCAGCGAGAGGCGCAGCCGCAGCCTTGCGCGCGGCGCGCTCATCTCGCGTGCCCAAGCTGATCGGTGACTTCTCAGTGAGGAAACCGCCGTGGCCGTTGGGGAAGAACCGCCGGATGCCGTTCGGGATCGACCGCCGCAGATACCAGACGCCCGTTGCCTTCGGCCGGCGGAAAATGGGGATATCCCTTGATGGCATGACGCCCTCGTTTTGGATCACTTTTTGGATCAATTCACGGGGCAGTTTATGGGATTAGGCCTTTGTGGTGCAAGGGTTTTTAGAAATCGTCAGTGATTTCAACGCTGACTTGGTAGGTCGGCCGGAGGTCCCCTAGGGCCTACCAAGTGCGGCGCGTTCTGGTCGCCAATGCAGGAATGTCGGCTCCCACCCGCCAACGACCGCGACTCACCACGGCGGGTTGACACTCGCCCGGCCGCTGACACAAACTTGGCGAACAGGGGAGTGGCATGAGCCGTAAGCTCATCGGCTTGGCAGGCGTGGCTGTTGGGCTGGCGTGGGCACTCGGTGGCTGCTCGAGCTTCCCGGACGACGGTCCATCGAGCCACGCGGTGGCTCACGGCGCGGCGCCCAGCACTGCGGCCCAGTACGCCCTCGTCGACCTCGACTACCGCTCCGCCCAACTGGTGGCCGCGACGCCGCCGACGCCGCTCGCGGGTCTGGCCGGCGGCGATAGCGACGCCGCGCACGACCGCATCGCGGCCGGCGACGTGTTGCAGGTGCAGATCATCGAGCCGGGCGCGGCCGGGCTGTTCTCGCCGCGCGAGGCAGGCGGGCCGCCTGCGCCCGGCAGCCTCGACCACGCCGTGGTAGGCGATGGCGGCGACGTGCAGGTGCCTTACGCGGGCCTGGTCCGCGTGGCCGGCCTGACGCCGGACGGCGCGACGGCGGCGATCTGCCGCGCGTTGCAGGGCCGGGTCTACGACCCGCAGGTGACCGTCACCGTGTTGAGCAGCGCCGCCAACTCGGTGACTGTGATCGGCGAGGTGCGCACGGCCGGCCGCTTCGGCCTCACCCCCAGCAGCGACCACCTGCTCGACGTGGTCGCTGAAGCCGGCGGGCCGACCAAGGAGCCGGGCGACCTGGAGGTGGTGGTGGTGCGCGGTGCGCAGAGCCTGAGCGCGCCGCTCAATGTGCTGCTGAACGAGCCCGGCGAGAACGTGCGGCTGGCGCCCGGCGACCAGGTGCGGCTGCTCTACCGGCCACGCAAGTTCAGCACCTTCGGCGCGCTGGGCAAGAGCCAGCAGATCTCGATCGAGGACGATCAGCTGACCCTGGCGGGCGCGATCAGCCGGACCGGCGGCCTATCGTCCGACAGGGCCAACCCCAATTCGGTGCTGTTGTTCCGCTTCGAGCGGCCGGAAGTCGCGGCGCGGCTCGGCATTACCCTGCCGCCGACGCCCAAGGGTGTGCCGGTCGTCTACCGGCTGAACCTGCGCGATCCCTCCGGCTACCTGATCGCCAACAGCTTCGATGTGGAGGGCGACGACCTGATCTATGTGCCGACGTCCGACGTGGCCGAGCTTCGCAAGTTCCTGGACCTGGTGAATACGGTGACCCAGGTTGGATACAACGTGCGGGTGACGAGTGTCCTGCAGTAGGGTGCCCACATGCTGAGAGTGGCCGACCTGGAGGCGGACGATCGGGCGCCCGCGCCGCTGGCCAGCGCCGACATGCGCCGCCTGATCGGAGACCGGCTTCCGGCGCGCCACTTCCTCTTCGTCACCGGCCCGTTCGGCCCCTTCAGCACCTTGCTGGCGTCGCGGCTGCGGGCTGCGGGCGACCGCTGCACCCGCATCCTGCTGAACGGCGGCGACATCGTGGACTGGGGCCTTGGCCAGGCCGCCGTCTACGCCGGCCCGAGCACCGGATGGGGCGCGTGGATCGACGCCTACATGCGGCTGGAAACGGTCAGCGACCTGATCGTGTTCGGCGACAGCCACCCCTATTGCGCCGCGGCCATCGAGGAGGCGCGCCGCCAGAACATCCGCATCCACGTGCTGGAGGAGGGCTATTTCCGGCCGCACTGGATCACCCTCGAGCGTGAGGGCGTCAACGGGTGCTCAGGCCTGCCGCGTGACCCGGAGGCCTACCGGCGCGAGGCGTCAAGGCGGGCGCCGAGCGAGCCCGCGTCGTTCGGGCCGGCGCACGGGGCGCTCAGCCTGCGGGTGTTCCTCTACTTCTTCGGCTTCTACGCCGGCCGGCCGTTCTTCCGGGGCTTCCAGCAGCCCTACCCCTATTCGCCGCTGCGGCAGGGGCTGGCCCACACGCGCAAATACCTGGGCCGGCAGGTCCGGGCGCTCATCGGCGGCAAGCCGCGGGACCCCGTGCCGGCGCGCTACTTCCTGGTGCTGCTGCAGCGCCCCGGCGACAGCCAGATCGTCCGCCATTCGCCGTTCGGCGCCGTGGGCGAGATGATCGACCAGGTGATGACGAGCTTCGCCGGGCACGCGCCGCCGGACGCGCGGCTCCTGATCAAGGCGCATCCCCTCGACCACGGCATCGAGCGGCACGACCAGCAGATCGAACAGCTCGCCAGGTCCCTGGGCGTCGGCGGCCGGGTCAGCTTCATCGACGATGCGCCGCTGGACGGGCTGCTGGGCGCCGCCGAGGGCGTGGTGACGGTGAACTCGACAGGGGGGCTCACCGCCATCGAACTGGGCAAGCCGACGGTAGCGCTGGGCTGTGCGATCTATGACCTGCCGGGCCTGGCGCACCAGGGCGGGCTGGACGGGTTCTGGTCCGGTCCCGAGGCGCCGGACCCAGCCCTCTTCGATCACTTCAAGCGCGCGGTTATCGGCCTCACCCAGGTCAACGGCGCCTTCGCCAGCGGCAAGGGCGCGCGGGTGGCCGCCGACGGGGTCGCGGCGCGGATCCTCGCGGACTGACGCCTCAGCCGGCGCAGCGATCCAGCGCCGGTCCCACCAGGGTAAAGTGTTGCTCCCAGGTCGGGGCGCTGAATGGCGCTGGGGTTGGCCGCGCCTGCAGAGAGGCTTCGATCGCCCGCGCCCAGCCGGGGCCGTCGAGCGGATCGACGAGGCGCGCGCCGGTGGCGAGCTCACGATGGGCGGCAATGTCGGAGGCGATCACCGGGGTCCCCAGCGCCAGCGCCTCCAGCGAGGCCAGGTCGAAGCCCTCGGCCAGCGACGGCGCCAGGAGGGCGCTGGCGCCGGCGACCAGTTGGGCCAGTTCGGAGTCGCGCAGGTCGGCGACCTCATGCACGAGGCGGCGGACGCCCGGCGCGCGTTCCAGCAGATCCAGCACCGCCTCGTTCTCCCAGCCGCGCCGGCCCACCACCACCAGTCGCGGTGCGGCCGCGCCCAGGCGCTCGGCCAGCCGGTTCCAGAGGGTGAGCAGGAAGGCGAGGTTCTTGCGCGGCTCGATGGTGCCGATGGCGAGGAAGTACGGCCGGGGGGTCGAGAGCGGCGTGGGCCGGCCGTGGAAGGGCGCGGAGAGGCCGAGCGGCGCGATGCACAGCTCCGGCAGGGGCAGGCCCGTCGCCGCGGCGTAGGCGGCAAGATCGTCGGCCGTCGCCCGGGAATTGGCGATGATCAGCCGGCCGTGGCGCAGCGCGCCCTCGATGCGCCGGGCGTGGCGCGCGGCGGCGCCGGGGGCGCAATACTCGGGCCAGCGGATCGGGATCAAGTCGTGGATCATCACCACCGGGCGCACGCCGGCGCGGGCCAGCCGCGCCAGCAAACCCGGCTGCTCCAGGCCGAAGTGGCTGACGTTGAGATAGACGGCGCCGGCGGATGTCTTCGCCGCGGCGAGCAGCATCGGCGTGCGCAGCGCCAGGCCGCCGAACCACAGCGCCGCCTTGAGGTCCGGTCCCGCGGAGGGCTGGCTGCGCAGGACCGAGCGGTCGTCCGGCGCCTGCAATGCGGCCACCAGTTTCGGCCACGCCGGGCTCGGCGCCTCGTTCGCCTCGCCGGTCGCGCCGTAGGGCATGGCGGCGGCCAGCAGCTGGGCGAAGCGCTGGCGCGACATCTGGGTCAGGGCGCCGCCGACCCCCCAGACCGGCTTGAGGTCGATGTCGGTGCGGGCGGTCAGCCAGTGGGCGTAGGCGAGGGCGACCCGGTCGATGCCGGTCGGCGCACCCCTCGGCGCCCGCAGCAGCAGCCGCGTCGCGTCGAAGAGCACCGTCGTCACCGGGCTAGCCGAACCGTTTGTAGACGTCGGCGAGGCGCTTCTGGTGGGCCTGCGGGCTGAACTTCACCGCTTGCGCCCGGCCAAGCTCCGAGAGGCCGCTGCGCAGGCCCTCGTCGGCGTCGAGCGCCTGGATGCCGCGCCGGATCGCCTGGGTGTCGTAGGGATCGACCATCAGCGCCGCTTCGCCGGCCACCTCCGGCAGCGACCCGGCCGTCGAGGTCAGAACCGGCGTGCCCAGCTGCATGGATTCCAGCACCGGCAGGCCGAACCCTTCGTAGATCGACGGGAACAGCGTCGCCTTGGCGCCCCGGATCAGGCTGACCAGCAGGGCCATCGGCAGGTAGTCATAGCGGCGGATGCGATCCTCGCGGCGCAGCACCTGGTCGCGCAGCGCCCGGATCTCAATCAGGTCGTGGTGCATGAGCCGAAGCTCGTCTTCCTCGAGCCAGCCGTGGCCCCCGACCACGATCAGCGGCGTCTTCGATCCCGACGCCAGGTAGGCCTCGATGATGCGGGGCAGGTTCTTCTTCGGCTCGATACCGCCGTAGAACAGGAAGTAGCCGCGCCAATCGAGATTGAAGACGCCGCGGATCTCGCGTTCGGCCTCCTCGTCGGTCTTGGCGTCGACATAGCGGGCGAGGTCGGCCGACTGGTAGGTAGTGGTGATCCGGTCTTCGGGCACGCCGAAGACGTCGATGATGTCGCGCTTGGTGGTCTCGGAGACCGCGACGATGTGGTCGGCCCGCTTCAGCAGCCGCTTGCAGAGGAAGTAGAAGCGCCGCTTGTTGTCCAGGGTGGCGAAGGGCAGGCGCAGCGGCACGATGTCGTGGAAGGTGTAGATGTTGGCCGCCTTCGGCGCGCGCATCGGCAGCGGGCAGGTCCAGTGCATCACCGAGGGCGCTGTCGTCCCGGCCCCGCCGAGCCGCACCGGGGTCATGCCGCGGTAGGTGATGTAGGCGCGGTTGGCGCGGTGGAAGACGTTCGGGATCGACCAGTGCACGTCCATTTGCGGCACGCGGGGGGCCAGCTGGCGCAGGATGACGATGCCGGATTTATCGATCCGCCGCGCCCGCCGGGTCACCGGCGGGAACATCCATTCCCAGCCGCTGGTCATCGTCTGCCAGCGCGAAGGCACAGGCGAGGCGTCAAACAGGGATATCTCGCTGAGCAGTGGGTTAATCTTAAGTTGTCGCTCGGGGCCGTAAAGGATCTGGGTTTCGTATCCCAGTGCAGTCAGGCAGCTGGCCAGGTTTCGGCCGTAGGTAGCGACACCGCTACCGCGCTTCAGACTGATATTGAAGCCGTCTATACAAACGCTCACCGCCAAGAAAATTGCCCCCGGGCGCGGTTGACGGTCACAAGCCGGTGCGCGATGACCCCTGCGACACCTAGTAGAAATCCCGTCCAGCGTAAAGGCGAGCGAGTAACCCTGTTGGGCTCAACCAGATCTGCACGGGGCGGCGAATGATCGATCCGGAGCTGGCCGCGGCGCTGGCGGCGGTGGAGTTGCGGCTGGGCCAGCTGGCCGGCCGCCTCGACCAGGTGGCGGTCAAGGTCGACGAGATCCGCCAGCTGGTGGGGCCGTTCGGGGTGCGGCTCAGCGAGGGGCGGCTGCTGGTACAGTCGCTGCACGGGCAGAAGTATCTGGTCGAGCCGGACGACCTGATCATCACGCCGCAACTGGTGGTCTACCGTCAGTGGGAGGCGGACCTCTCGGCCTTCGTCAGCCGCACCCTGGGGCCGGACTCGGTGTTTGTCGATGTGGGGGCGAACTTCGGCTACTTCACCTGCTTGGCCGGCTCGCGCGTCGGCCGCGGCGGGCGGGGCAGGGTGGTGGCGATCGAGCCCAACCCGGCCATGCTGGCGCTGCTCGAAGCCAACGTCACCATCAACTGGTCGATGGCCGACATCGAGATCCTGCGCCTCGCCGCCGGCGCGACCGATGGGCAGGCGCAGCTCGCTATCCCGCGGCAACGGGCCGCCAATGCGTCGCTGTCGGTGGATGCGCCGAGCGCGGTCGAGCGGGACCTGGTCGAGGTGGCGGTGCGGCCGCTCGACGCGCTGTTGCCGGCCGGAGAGCCGGTGCACGTGCTGAAGATCGACGTCGAGGGGCACGAGACCGCGGTCATCGAGGGCGCCCGCCAGACCATCGCCCGCTCGCCGGACATATTGGTGGTGATGGAGTGGTCGCTGTCGCAGATGCAGGAGGCGGGCTACGAGCCGGCCGCCCTGCTGCGGCTGCTGCGGGAGCTGGGGCTCAGCGCTTTCGCGCTTTCCGGCGACGGGAGCGTTGGATCGCCGCTCGCCGACGCTCAGCTGCTGACGCTGGGCTACGGGACTCTGGTTTTGCGGCGCGCCGTTTCTTCCTGAGCTCACGCCATTCGCCGGGTTCGAAGCGGGCGATTTCGTCGAAGGGCGAGGCCGGCTGCAGCTCCACCAGGCCGCGCAGGGCATCGTCGGCGCGCCATTGCAGCTTGGAGCCTTCGAGATTGTCCTCGATCAGGGCCTTCAGCGCCTTGTGCAGATCGGCCGACGCCGCGCCGCGGCTGACCGCATCGACCAGCTGTGCCGGACGGCTGGTGCGCACCGGGCCGCCGGAGCGCGCCGCCGCAGCCGCCAGCGCCGCCTGCAGCCGCGGCGAATCTGAGAACCCGGCGCGGCGCAGCAGCACGAAGGCCAGCGCCTCCTCGGGCACGCCCAGCGTGGCCGCCAGTTCCTCGGCCTCGTCGGAGGCGGCGGGCGCGCCGGTGGCGAGGAAGAGACCGTGGCGCAGGGTCTCGGGCTCAATGCTCATCCGCGGCGCGCCTCGCGATGCTCGGCGATTGCCTGGCGGAAGACGCGCTCCAGGCCGCTCGCCATGATCTCCAGGGTGTAGCGCGCCTCGAAGGCCGCGCGCGCACCCCGGCTGAGGCCCGCCAGGCGCTCGCGGTCCCCCTCCAGGGCGAGGATCTCCGCGCCGATCTCCTCGGCGACGCCCTCACGCTCGGGCCAGAGCCGGCCGCTGACGCCGCTCTCGACCACTTCGGCGGTGCCACCCGCCTCCAGGCCGAGCACCGGCCGGCCGGCCGCCATCGCCTCGATGGCCACCAGGCCGAAGGACTCGAAGCGGCTGGGCGCCAGCACAAGGTCGCAATCGACATAGGCCTCGTCGAGCGCCTCCCGGGAGACGACGCCCAGGAACTTCACGCCTGGCCCCAGCAGCGCTGGGGGCAGCCGATCGCGGTCGCGCTCGGCCAGCTTGTCGCCGGCGAACCAGACCTCGACGCCGCGCCCGGCGCGCAGCACCGCATCGGCGGCCCGGGCGGCGATGTCGAAGCCCTTGCGGGCCTCGAATCGGCCGACGAACAGCACCCGTAGCGGTGCGCCGGTGGCGAGCTGGGCCTCGCGGGCTTCGGCGCGGGCCCGCAGCCGCACCAGCGGGTCGGTGGTGCCGTGCGGCACCTGCTGGGCGCGCGGCGCGACGGCGATGCCGTAGAGCGTCTCGATCTCGGCGACCACCGCCTGGCTGTTGGCCAGCAGCATCGGCGCCCAGGCCAGGAGGCTCTTCTCGGCCGCGATCATCCGGTTGACGGTCTCGCGGGCAAACAGCGGCCGGATGTTCCATTCGGGCTTAAACGGGCGGGCCATGGCGTAGGTTGTGTGAAGGCTGAGCACCGAGGCGAAGTCGGGGTCCTGGGCGACGGCCGCGCCTTCCAGGTCCCAGATCGGGTGCGAGATCAGCTGCACGCCGAACGACTTCAAGAGCTGCGCCTGACGCCAGACCCGGGCGCACCAGCCGGCCATGGCGACGGGGATGTCGAAGTACTCCGCCAACGCCGAAGCGGACTTGCCCACCGGCTTCAGCCGATGCACCCAGAGGCCGCTCTGGTAGTCGATCGACTCCGGTCCTGAGGTGCGGGTCAGCACGTGCACCTGGTGGCCGCGCTCGGCCAGCACCCGCGCCGCCAGGCTGGTCCAGCGCGCGATGCCGGCCTCGGCGGGCTCGAAGCCCTGGCTGACGAAGGCGAGGCTCATGCCGCCCGAGCGCGGGAAGGGGGTGAAGCTGTCGGTGGGCGGCCGGTCGACCCGGGGACGCGGCCTAGGCGGGGCGATGGCGATGCGCGTGCCTTCCTCGATGCCGAGCGCCACGTCCTGGTCGAGGCTGAAGCGGTGCGCATCGTCGATGTCGGCGTGCAGGCAGAGCCAGTCGTTGGCCTTCAGGATGTCGGCCCTGAACCGGCCCAGCTCGGCCCCGGCGTCGGCGGGCGAGGCGCGCATGCCGTGGGTCATGATGAAGTAGCTTTTGCTCACCGCCGACGGGTAGAGCGTGCGGGCGATCCGGTCGGTGGCGCGCAGCGCGCTGGGGGCGAAGCGGTGGAAGACCAGGGCCGCCGGCTCGTAGGTCACCCGCCAGCCGGCATCGACCAGCCGCAGGCAGACGTCGGTCTCGTCGAGGAAGTAGGCGAAGGTCTCGTCGAAGCCGCCGATGCCGCGCAGCGCTTCGGCGCGGAAGGCGCTGTTGGCGCCCAGCAGGCTTGGGTAGAACGGCGTGCCCGGACGGTTCAGCGGCCGCTCATCGAAGTGCGAACCCACGTGATAGGCGTTGCCGAAGCGGTCGCAGACGGTCTTGCGCACCTGCCAGCGGGCCCCGGTGTTGTCGACCGTGAAGCCGCCGACGCCGCCGACGCGCGGGTCGCCGAAACTGGCCGCCAGGGCGGTCAGCCAGCCGGGATGGGGGGCCGCGTCGTCGTCCATGAAGGCGATGATCTCGCCCTCGGCCAGCGCGATGCCGACGTTGCGCGACATCGAGAGGTTCCGCTCGGCGCAGCGCGCGTGCTTGATCTTCCCCTGCCAGCCGGCCAGCAGCGCCTCGGTGCCGTCGCAGGAAGGGCCGTTGACGACGATGATCTCGAGCTCGGGGTAGTCGAGCCCCTGCGCCGCGCGCAGCGAGTCGGCGAGCAGGGCGGCGCGATCGAGGGTGTTGATCACCAGCGAGACGCGGGGGCTCGGGCCGCTCATGCCTCGTCCCTCAGCACGCGCAGCAGGGTGCGGTTGCGACGCACGAAGCGGCGGTCCGACATCATCCGCAGCGCCACGTCCTCGCAGGTCGGGCACTCGGCCAGCATGGCGGCGTGCTCGTCGGCCTCGAGTTCGGCCTCGTGCCAGAAGAGCAGAGCCAGCGCCTCGACATCCATCGTGATCGGCGGCTGGGCCATCGGGCGCGGCTCGTCGCTCGGGCCGGGCGAGGGCAGGTAGGGTTTCTCCTGCCGCTCGCAGACGAAGCGCAGGTGCACCACCACGTCGGCGGCCGGCGCGCCCAGCACCAGGCCGTTGCGGTAGGCGATCTCGGCGCGGGTGAAGCGCAGCTGCTCCTTCAGCATGTGGCCGTACTGGACGCTGTAGCCGAAGTGCAGCGGATAGAGCGCCAGGGCGCGGCCGTACTGCTGCTCGCCGGCGGCCCAGGCGCCGCGGTCGCGGGCGGCGTCGGCGTCGCCGATGGCGCGCAGGAAGTCCTCGTCGCGATGCGCGGCTTCGAGGGTGAGGGCGATGGCCTCGCGGCGGGTGCGGGCCAGCCGCCAGGCGCTGCGCTGCACGCGGAGGGCCTCGGAGATGCGGCCGACAGCACGCAGAATGCGGGAACGCGCCATCGCGCACGCGGCGGTGGCGCCCGTGACCAGGCGCTGGATGTCGGCTTCGCTGAGCGGCGGCGGACCCTCGGCGTCGAGCCGCGCCGCGAGGTCCAGGCAGCCGGCCGGCGACAGATCGAGCTCGGAACTCACAGGTCCGCGCTGGTCCAGCAGATCCAGTCCGTCGGCCATGACGCCCCGCTCACCCTGGCGGCCAAACTAGCGGCCGCGGGGTGCGGCGTACAGCCGTCCGTTGCCCTCGCCATCGTCAGTCGCGCACCGAGAGGAAGAGCAGCCAGTCGTCGATGCGCGAGGCGTCGAACAGCGTCTCGCGCGGCGTGTCGTGGGCCTCGGAGTCGCCCTCGATATGGCGGATGCGGCCGTAGAGGCTTTCGAGGCGGTCGATGAACTCGCGCGGCGCGGCGCAGCGCGGGGCGTTGAACTCGACCACCAGGTCCGGCTTGTCGCGCTCCAGGATCGGCATCAGGCCGGCGATGGCGGTCTCCTCCGCGCCCTCGACGTCGATCTTGGCGAAGTCGAGCCGGTCCCAGCCGCCTAGCATGGTGGCGAGACGCCCGGCGCGGGCCTGCACCACGGTGTCGCCCGGCATCGTCGGTGCGTCCGGCCCGGCGACGCGGTGACCGTTCTTGGGCTCGCCGATCGGCAGGCGCATCCAGATCGATTCGTCGTCGAGTTCGCAGGCGGCCTGTTCGAAGACCTGTGTGCGGTCGGCAAAGCCGTTGATCGCCACCGACTTGCGCAGCAGGTCGGCGATCTTGGCGTTGGGCTCGACGGCGGCGACCCGGCCCTGCGGCCCGACCATGTCGCCCATCAGAAGCGTGTAGTAGCCGTGGTTGGCGCCCACGTCGGCGACGCGCATGCCGGGCATCAGGCGGCGGGCCATGAAGATGGTCAGCCAGGTCTCCCAGAAGCCGCCCATCAGCAGGTGGGCGGCGAAGCCGACGTCGGTGGTGTCGACGTACATGTGATAGCGGCCCAGCACCCGGCAGAGCGAGACCGAATTGCCGAGGTAGGCCGTCGTGGCCAGCTCGCGCGCATGGGCTTCCAGCGGCTCGCGGTCCAGGCTGCGCAGATGCGCCTGCTCCAGCAACCGCAGGCCGCGGCCATACCCTGGCGCGTAGTCGTTCATCGGGCCTCGCTGTCCCCGCGTTCGAGGGTCGCGCCCAGCAGCCGCAGCTCGCCGTGAAACGTCGGCTTCATCACCCAAAGACGAAGCTCCATGAGGCCGTCGGCGTCAACCGCGTGCCGGGCCTGCACCTGGAAAGCGCCAGGGCGGCCCGGCCGGAACCGCGTCTCGGTGACGTCGGCGCCGGTGACCACGTCGAACTGGAAGGGCCGCGTCGCGCCATCGGCGCAGACCTCGAGCCGCAGCGTCGCCGTCCAGAGGCCCGGCGTCACCGGCTCATAGGGCCCGTAGACCAGGATGCGCCCGAGCCCCGTCAGGTCGAGGGTCTCCGGGCAGGGCTGGCCGGGCGCGTCGCCATGGAAGAAGCGCTCGCGGGCGAGGGGTAGGGGCGAAGGCGCCGTCATTCCGCTGCGAACTCGCGTCCGGCGACTTCGGTTTCCTCGCAGAGGGTCGCGTAGATGGCCATCGCGGTCTCCACGTCCTCGAACATCTTGGCCCGGCCGCGCTCGATCACGATGGCCCGGTCGCACACCCGGCGCACCAGCGCCAGGTCGTGGGTGGCGATGATGAAGGCGCGGTCGGCGCGGCGCTCGAAAAGCTCTCGCTCGCACTTGTGGATGAAAGCCAGGTCGCCGACCGCGGTCACTTCGTCGATCAGGTAGCAGTCGAACTCGATAGCCAGCGACAGGCCGAAGGCCAGGCGGGCGCGCATGCCGGACGAGTAGAACCGCACCGGCTTTTCCAGCGCCACGCCCAGTTCGGCGAAGGTCTCGACGCGGGCGAGGGTGAGGGCCGGGTCGCGGCCGTAGATGCGGGCCAGGAAGCGGATGTTGTCGATGCCGGTCATGCCGCCCTGAAAGCCGCCGCCGAAGCCCATCGGCCACGACGCGGTCATCGACCAGCGCACTTCGCCGGCGCTGGGCGCCACGACGCCGCCGAGGATCTTGATCAGGGTCGACTTGCCCTGGCCGTTGCGGCCCAGCACCGCCAGGCGCCCGCCGCGCTCCAGCTCGAAACTCAGGTGATCGAACAGCCGGTGCGGCTCGCCCCGCGGGCTGGGGTAACGCTTGGCCAGGTCTCGCACCACCAGCATCGGCGCAGCCTCAGGCCTGCTGGTGTTCGCGCAGGCCCACCAGCACCAGCACCACCATGGCGAAGGCGATGAAGCAGGTCACCACCACCATCAGGATGGAGAGCAGGCGCTGCGGCCGCTCGGCGCGGTCGGGCGTGTTCGGATAGACCACGCGCTCCAGATAGAGCTGCTTCTGGCGCGCATCGACGCGGGCTTCCTCCAGCGCGGCGTCGGCGGTGGCGACGGTCTTGTCGGCGAAGTCGCGCTCCAGCGACAGGCGCTCGTACTCGCCGATCTTGGGGGCCAGCGAGCTGGTCTGGCCGGCCATCTTGGCCTGTTCGGCGGCGACCTGCGCCTCGTAGGCGGCGATGCGGCGGTCGAGCACCGGCAGCTCGGCGCTCTGCGGGGTCAGGGCGGCCTGGCCGGCGCGCTCGGCCTTCAGGGTGGCGAGTTGGCCTTCCAGCTGGCTGACCAGCTCCAGGCCGGCGCCGGCCGAGCGGGTGGGGTCGATCAGCTGCTCGCGGTTGCGGAAGTCGGTGAGGGCGGCCTGGGCCTGGACGCTGCGCGCCTGCGCCTCCACCACCTCGCGCTGCGCTTCGGCGATCGAGTCCTGCGCCGCGCGGTCGTTGAGCCGGTTGACCAGCGCCTCGCCGCCGTCGAGCAGGGCGGCGGAGATCGCCTCGGCATCGCCCGGGCGGAAGGCCTCGACGCGCAGGGTGCTGATGCCGGTGGTCGGATTGTAGCCGACCGTCACGAAGCGCTGGTACTCCTTGTAGAGCTGCTCGAAGCTGGTGTTTTCGAACGGTCGCGGGAAGCGGGCGAGGAAATCGCCTTCCGGGCGGCCGAGCAGCGCCCGCAGGCTGACGCGCTTCTCCAGATCGGCGACGGCGTCGCGCGAGGTCATGTACTCGTGCACCTCGAAGGCGTCGGTCTGGCCCTCGCCGACATCGACGCCGACGCTGGCCAGCGCCAGGCCGAGGCCGCCGGGCCCGGCCGATTCCGCCCGCGCCCGCACCACGAACCGGGCCTCCGAGACGTAGAGCGGCGCCGCCACCAGCAGGAAGTAGACGGTCGCCAGCGCCGAGGGGATCACCACCATCAGCAGGAAGAGCCAGGCTTGCAGCGACAGTCGCCCGGAGCGCCAGCCGGCGCGGCGCCGTGCGGGCGTGACGTCACCACTCACGCTACTCAATTTCCACCCGATCGCGCACGAAGCGCACCAGAGCCAGCCCGACCACCAGGAAGCCGGCCGCCCACGCCAGCGCATAGGGGATGTTGAAGTAGGTGGTGGTGAACTCGCCGAAGAAGCCGCCGCGGATCATCTCCACGCAATGCAGGAACGGCAGGTAGAGCGCCGCGGTTCGCAGGCCCGGCGGCAGCCAGGCGGCCATGTAGAAGGTGCCCGACAGCGGCACCAGCACATAGGTGATCACCGAGACGAAGCGCTCGACGAAGGGCACCATCTCGGCCAGGGCGCCGAAGATCAGCGCCAGCCCCATGGAGATCGCGCCCAGGATGAACCAGCCGCAGTAGATCAGCGGCAGGTCCTTCGGCGGCTCCATCGCGCCGTAAAGCATCATCGCCCCGCCGATGACCACGAAGGCGAGGCTGACGCCGACGAACTCCAGCAGGGTGCGAGCGATGAACAGGTGCAGCACCGTCACCTGGCGATGGTAGAGCAGCGCCTGGTTGACCCGCACCGCGTACATGCCGTGGGTGATGATGTGGCGCACCAGGATGATGGGCATGTAGCCGGTGATCACGAAGGCCAGCACCGGGATGCCGTGCTCGAAGGGCGGGCGGGCGAAGTTCCACAGCAGCAGCACCCCGCCGGCGAAGATCAGCGGCTCGCCGATCACCCACAGGAAGCCGATGTTGTCGCGGCCGTAGCGCGTCGAAAGCTCGCGCAGCAGCAGCGCCCAGATGATCCGCAGGTCGGAGCGTCCGGCGGGGTTCGCCATGTCGTTGGACGCGGATGACACTGAAAGACGCTCCCCCGGGCCGTGCAAGCACTGTAGCGTCTTCCCGCTGCGAGTGAAGCGAAAGGCCGGGGCCAGTGGCGGCGACCAACCAGATCGAGCGCGACGAATTCGCCCGCCGCCAGGCCCAGATGACGGCCGCCTGGATGAGCAACCTGGTGGCTGGCAACGACGACTACCTGGCCTACATCGAAGGCCGCAAGGCCGCCTACGCCGGCCGCTGGATCGAGGCGCTGCGATTTGTGCGGGACGGCGACAAGCTGCTCGACATCGGTGGCGGGAACCTGTGGCTCGAACTGCTGCAGCTGATCCAGGGCAGGGGGGTGAACTACTGGTACCTCGACGTGGACCCCGAGTGCGTGGCCGGCTGCAAGAGCCTGGCGCAGGGCGTCGGCCTCGATCCCGCCCGCTTCGAGGTGGGGTTCAACGACCGGCTACCGTATCCCGACGGGGTGTTCGACGCGGTGTTCTCGTCTCACTGCATCGAGCACAGCTTCGACCTGAGCACGACCTTCGAAGAGATCTGGCGAATCCTGCGGCCCGGCGGCGTGCTGCTGATGGCCGTGCCGCTGGGTTGGGAGGCCAACCCGGAGCACCCGTACTTCCTAACCCATGACGATTGGGTGGCGCTGGCCGAGGACAGCGGCTTCGAGATCCGTGTCGCGCAGGTGGGCCGCGAATATCCGGAGCTCGGCTACGACCTCTTCATCGCCGCGCGCAAAGGCGGAAGCTCGGGCGAGCCGCGCCGCATCGACCCCAACCTGCGCCGCAAGACCAGCTTCGACTTCGTCCCTTTCACCGACCGGCGCGTATCGTTCACGCCCGAGCCGGAGGTGCGCGGCGAGCACGCGCTTTCGTTCGGCGCGGGCTGGCGCATTTCGATCGAGCCGCCGCCCGGCGCGACGTCGGTGCTGCCGATCTTCGCCCACCATCCCTGGTCCGGCATCGTGGAAGTGCGCTGCGGTGAGGCGGTCACCTACACCGACCTCTACGCCTGGTTCTCCTTCGCCCAGCCGACCCTGCTGGAGTTGCCGGAGGGCCGCGCGCCGGGCGAGCCGGTGGTCATCCGCGCTGTCGGCCGCAATCCGGCCAGCCATGGCGAGCAGTGCGCGATCTACGGCGTGATGTTCGGCTGAGCCCAGGGCGCCGGCCCGCGGCAGAGCGCGATGTCGCTGAACATCTGCTGCTGCAGGGCAAAGCCCACCACCTTCCAGTCGCTCGCGTTCACCAGTTCGTTGACCGCCCGCACCACGCCGTAGGGGGTGCCGTAGTGGTGATCGACCATGATGTAGTCGTTGAAGATGAGCAGGCCGCCGGGCTTCATCTTGCGCACGGCGACCGCCGCGTCGCGCGCCACGTCCGCATATTCGTGGCCGGCGTCGACGTAGATTAGGTCGAAGCCGCCGTCCTCGATCCCGTCCAGGGTCTCGGCGATGTTCCCCGCCCGCACTTCGACCGCGGCGCCCAGCGCGGCCATGCGGCCCGCGTAATAGTCGCCGTGCGTCTTGCCCTCGAAGAGTTCGGAGGTGCGGTATGACCAGACGAACTCGTGCTCATGCAGGTTGAAGAAGTCGAACGCGACGAACCGGGCTGGCGCCAGGGTGCGGATCAGGAACTCCGAGAAGTCCCCATGCGCCACCCCCACCTCAGCCACGAGCGGCGGCGCGGGGAAGGCCAGGGCGCGGATCAACTCCAGGCGGTCGGCGAACAGCCGCGGGCTCGCCAGATGTCGCTGCTCGAGGGCGGGGTAGGCGTAGGGACTGTCCGAACTCACCCCAGCACGTGCCAGACGCTGCCCGGATTGCCGATCTCGCCGCCGCCGATGATCTGCGTGCCGTTCATTTCCCAGATCGCGAGGTCGCCGGCCGCATCCGTGAACAGGATGTCGGCGTGGCCGTCGCTGTTGTAGTCGCCGATCCCGGCGAACTGCCACGTGCCGCCCGGGTTGCCGATATCGCCGCCGCCGATGATCGCCGTGCCGTTCATCTCCCAGATGGCGTAGTCGCCCGACGAGGTGTTGTGGAACAGGATGTCGCTCTTCCCGTCGTCGTTGAAGTCGCCGATGCCTTCGTAGGTCCAGGTCGGGCCGGGCGCGCCGATATCGCCGCCGCCGAAGATGAACGTGCCGAACATCTGCCAGGTGGCGAAGTTGCCGCCCGCGTCCTCGAACAGGATGTCGCTCTTGCCGTCGCCGTCGAAGTCGCCGACCCCGACCGCCGACCAGGTGCCGCCGGGGTTGCCGATGGCGCCGCCGCCGATGATCGACGTGCCGTCCATCTGCCAGGTGGCGATGTTGTGCGCTGCGTCCTGGAAGAGGATGTCGGAGAGGCCATCGCCATTGAAGTCGCCGACCCCGACCGCCGACCATGTGCCGCCGGGGTTGCCGATGGCACCGCCGCCGGTGATGGCCGTGCCGTTCATCTGCCAGGTGGCGAGGTTGCCGGAGGCGTCCTGGAAGAGGACGTCGGCCCGGTTGTCGTCGTTGAAGTCGCCGGTTCCAACGGCCGACCATGTGCCGCCCGGGCCGCCGATGGCGCCGCCCCCGACGATGGCGGTTCCATGCATCTGCCAGGTGGCGAGGGCCCCGCTCGACTGGCCGAACAGGATGTCGCTGAAGCCATCGGCGTTGAAGTCGCTGCTCGCCGTGGCGGCGGGCGAGGCGGCGCCCGGGCCGACCTCGTTGAAGTCGCCGGGGTTGGAGCCCGGATTGAAGCCGGTGCTGGAGAGCTGGACTGTGCCCGCCGCGGTGCCGTTCGAGCTCCAGAGCTCCGTGCCGTTGGCGGTGGTTCCCTGGAAGAACAGCTCCCCGTTGCTGGCGGTGAGGTCGGCGACGGCGGAGAAGGCGTCGACGAAGCTCACCGACGAGCCGTTGCTGACGAAGAGGCCGGAGCCGTGGGCGCTGTCGGCGCCGAAGAAGAACAGGTCGGAGCCGACCAGGGTCAGGTCCTGCGGGCTGGCGCCGTTGCTGGCGGTGGTCAGCGCGGTCGTGCCGCCGGCCGTCCCGTCCGAGCGCCACAGCTCCGAGCCCGAGGCGTTGCTGGCGATGAAGTAGACGTCACCGTTCAGCGCGGTCAGGTCGGTCGGATTGGAGCTGGCGGACCCGGCATCGATGTCGGCGACCATGGCCGCGCCGCCGGCCTGGCCGTTGAACGCCCACAGCTCCTGCCCGTGCACGCCGTCGTTGGCCGAGAAGAACAGCTTGCCGCCGACGGTCACGAAGTCCGAGGCGTTGGCGTTGCCGGCCGCCTCGGTGTCGGTCACCCGGTGGGTGCCGGCGACGGTGCCGTCCGATTCCCAAAGCTCGGCGCCGTTGGCGGCGTCGCTGCCCTGGAAGTAGAGTTCATTGCCGATGACGCTGAAGTCGTTGGCGTTGGCGACCTGCGCCAGGAAGGTGGCGCTGGTCCCGTTGCTGATGAACAGGCTCTCGCCGTGGGTGGCGTCGTCGGCGGCGAAGAACAGGCTCGAGCCCATGACCGCAAGGGCAATGTTGTCGGGCCCGTTGGCGGGCTGGATCTCGCCGTTGTTCGCGCTGGTGACCTCGGTGACCGTCCCCGACGAGCTGATATGCCAAAGTTCGCCCTGGCTGGTGTGGTCGTCGGCGATGAAGAAGCCGCCCGTGCCGACCGCGGTGAAGTCGAACGGGATGGAGTCGACGTTGCCGGCAGCGACCGGCGCGGCGCTCTGGGTGGCGGGGTTGTAGGCCCAGACCGAGGTGACGTTGGACTGCGCGACCTCGAAGTAGAGTTCGCTGCCGATCGGCGTCAGGGTCTGGGTCTGGATGTTCAGGTTAAGCAGCACCTGGAAGGTGCCGCCAGCCGTGCCGTCGGTGACCCACAGGCCGGGGTCGGACCCGAACACGTCGAAGTAGCCCTTGCCGGCGAGCGTGGTGAAGTCGGAGAAGAACACCGGCGAAGTCGAGGCGACCATGTGGGTGCCCGCGACCGTCCCATTGGTGACCCAGACCTGGCTGGCGGCGGCGGTGTTCGGCGATCCTGCCTGCAGCTGGCCGCCGACGTCGGTGAAGAAGGCGGCGCTGGTCGGAATCTGGCCGAGGAAGGTCGCGCTGTGGCTGAGCGCATTGTAGGCGAACAGCCCGTAGCCATCGGTGGGGTCGCTGGAGAAGTAGAAGACGTCGTCGCCCTGGATGGCGAAGCCCACTTCCGAGGCGAAGAGGCTCTCGGCTCCAAGGTCCTGCGTCCCGGCGGTGGTCCCGTCGGTCACATAGAGGTCGTTGCGGCCGACGCCGTCGGGCGAAGCGACGATAAAGGCCAGCCCGTCGACCGCGCCAATCACTTGCGGGAAGTCGAAGCCCGAGACGAGCGGCGCGGTGCCGGCGCCCGTGCCGTCGGAAACCCAGGCTTCGTTGTCGGCAAGAAACATGAACTTGCCGCCGGTCAGCGCGACGAAGTCGGGGATAGGCGTCCCGGGCTGTCCCGGCGCCTGCGGGGCGCTGGGGTCGAGCGTGGCCACAGCGACGGTCCCGGCCGTCGTGCCGTCCGTGGAGAACAGCTGTTCGCCGTGGATGCCGTCGTCGGCCAGGAACCAGGTCTTGCCGCCGAAGGCGAATGCCTGGGTGTGGTCCAGATCCAGCGAAGCGGTGGCGTCGCGCGTCTGGTTGATATCGAGCTGGAACGCCCCGCCCGCGGTCCCGTCCGAGAACCAGAGCTGGTTGCCGTGGGTCAGGTCGGTCGCATCGAACGCGATGCCGCCGTCGAACGCGGTGAGGTTGGTCGCCGCGGAACTTCCGACACCCGGCGCGATATCGGAGAGGATGTGGGTGCCGGCCGTCGTGCCGTCGGTCACCCAGAGCTCCGCCCCCGTGTCGGGGCCGGTGGCGACGAAGAAGCCATGCGTTCCAGAGACCGTGATGCCGCTCGGCGTGACCGTGGTCGGCACGGCCGCCACGAAGCTGGTGCCGGCCGCCGTGCCGTCGGTGGCGAAGAGCCCGGCGTTGCCGTTGAAGTCGTTGCCGAGGAACAGCACCTCGTCGCCCAGCACGGCCGGCTGGGAGGCGACATCTTCGGTGAGGACCTGCGTTGTGCCCGCCACCGTGCCGTCGGAGACGCCGAACTCGTTGCCGAAGCCGACGGCGAACAGCTTGCCGTCGAAGGGCAGGAAGAAGCGGTCGCCGAGCGGCACCTGGACGGGCGCGGCGGCGCCGCTGGTCGCGGCCCAGATTCCGTTGGCGTTGCCGCCGCCGAAGAAGACCACGCCGCCGACGACGATCGGCGCCGGGCCGATGACGGCCGCATCGGAGAAAGGCGGGGCCGGCGCGGGAAGCACCGCGGTCCCCGCCGGCGTGCCGTTCGAGATCCACAGCTGGGCGCCGCCGATCTGGGTCGTGCCGACGAAGGCGACGCCGCCGCCGAAGCTGACCGCCTCGGAAACGGCCAGGTTACCTGGCTCCGAGGCATGCAGCTGGACCAGCTCGCGCGTGCCGGCGGCCGTGCCGTCCGACACCCAGAGCTCGTTGCCCTGTCCGCTCGGGTCGGTGCTGGCCGAGAACAGCAGGTCGTTGCCCAGCGCCGTCGGCGGGGCGCCGAAACTGGTGAAGTGCTCCACCAGATGGGTGCCTGCCACCGTGCCGTTGCTGACCCAGAGGTCGGTGTTCAGGGTGAAGAACACCTGGTCGCCGACATCGACGAAGTTCAGCGGATTGACGTCACGCAGGACGAGAGCCGTACTGGCCGCCGTTCCATTCGACACGAAGAGTCCGGTCGCGCCGAGGGCGCTGCCGCTCAGCACATAGCGTGAGCCGACCTGCTCGTAGGTCTGGAACTCACCCTTGGCCACCTCGCGCGTCCCGGCCACCGTGCCGTCGGTCACCCAGAGGCCGAAGTCCGGGCTCGTCTGGTCGGTTCCGGTGAAATAGAGCTTGTCGCCGACCACGGTCGGAAACAGGAAGAGCTGGCCGGGCAAGGCGGGCAGCGCCACGCCGCTGGCCGAGTTGCCGTCCCAGCCGATGAGCGAACCGTCGCTCGCGCGGATCACCAGCAGGTCGCCGAGGTCGAAGAGGCCGCTGATCCCCGGTCCCGCGCCGACAATCGCCGAACTGGTGATGGGGGTGAAGTTAACGCCGTCCGTCGTCTCGATGAGCTCGCCCGAGGTCGAGCCGACCTGGGCGGTGAAGAAGCTCTTGCCGTTCACCGCGACGCTTGGCGAAGGACTCTGGAAGGCGAGGCTGCCAGTGTTCAGCAGGTGGGTGCCGGCGGCCGTGCCGTCGCTGGTCCACAGCTGCGAGCTGGACGACTCCAGCAGCGCCAACGCGCCGAGCGGGCCCACGAATCCGAAGCTCTGCGTCGCGGTCGAGTCGAGGCCCAGCGTCGAGATGAGCACGCCCGGCTGCCCTCCGGAGCTGGCGAACAGGCCTTCACGCTGGCTGTCGTTCTGCCCGATATAGAGCGTCTTGCCGCTCACCAGTTCCACGTCGGGGGGCCCGCTGGGGCTGTCGTCGGTGATGCCGAGCGCCGTCGTCCCGGCAACCGTGCCGTCGGACCGCCAAAGCTCCCACTGGGGCCCGAAATCGCCCTGCCCGTCGGGCAGGGTGAAGTAGGCGACGCCATCGACCACGGTGATCTCGCTGGCGCCGGCGGCGCTGAGCTCGACCGTCCCGGCGGCCGTTCCGTCAGTCCGCCAAAGCTCTTTCCCGCTTCCCGTGTCAGCGAGGAAGAAGGTGAAATCGGGGGTGCTCATTCGGCTGGCTCGACCCTGGTGACCCGCCTGCCGGCGCGCGTTGCGGCCAGTCTAGGTTGCGACAAGGGGCGCTGCCTAGATGGGGGCAGGCGGTTCACTGCAACTTAACGGCGTCAACTTTCAGCCGAGCACGTGCCAGACCGAGCCGGGGTTGCCGATATTGCCGCCGCCGATGATCTGCGTTCCGTTCATTTCCCAGATCGCGAGATCGCCGGCAGCGTCTGTGAACAGGATGTCGGCGTGGCCCTCGCCATTGAAGTCGCCGACGCCGGCGAACTGCCACGTGCCGCCGGGGTCTCCGATATTGCCGCCGCCGATGATGGCCGTGCCGTTCATTTCCCAGATCGCGTACTCGCCCGAGGTCGTGTTCTCGAACAGGATGTCGCTCTTGCCGTCGGCGTTGAAGTCGCCGACGCCCTCGACCTGCCAGCCGGCGCCGGGGTTGGCGATCGCCCCGCCGCCGATGATCGACGTGCCGTTCATCTCCCAGATGGCGACATTGCCGGCGCCGTCCTGGAACAGCACGTCGCTTTTGCCGTCGCCGTTGAAGTCGCCGACGCCCCTGACCGCCCAGGTCCCGCCCGGATTGCCCAGCGTGCCGCCGCCGACGATGTTCGTGCCATTCATCTCCCAGAGGGCGACATCGCCGGCGGTGTCGGAGAACAGGATGTCGCTCTGAGCCGCGCCGTTGAAGTCGCCGATGCCTGACACGTGCCAGGTCCCGCCCGGATTGCCGATGGTCCCGCCGCCGATGATGGACGCGCCGTTCATCTCCCAGATGGCGATATTGCCCGTGTCGTCCTGGAAGACGATGTCGCCCTTGCCGTCGCCGTTGAAGTCGCCGACGCCGACCTCCTGCCAGGTTCCGCCCGGGCTGCCGATGGTCCCGCCGCCGTTGATCTGGGTTCCGTCCATCAGCCAGTTGGCGACCGTGCCGTCGGCCTGGCCGAACAGGATGTCGCTGAAGCCGTCGCCGTTGAAGTCATCCGCCGCCGGCGGGCCCTCGGCCAGGTGCACGGCGTGGTCGGTGAACTGCAGCGTCTCGACGTTGGTCAGCAGGAAGGCGCCGTCCGTGCCCGCATTGACCAGCCACGAGCCGTTGGCCTCGTGGGTCTCGGTCGCCTGGCTGGAGGCGATGTCGAGGTCGATGGTAGTCTGGGCGCTGGCAAGGCCGGTGACGTCGAGGTGCAGGTTGGATTCGCCCGCCGCGACCCCGATGGTGGTCGCGCCGGCGCCGGTCTTGATGGTGTCGGTGATCGCGACGTTGCCGACCGATCCGGGCGAGATCTGGATCTGGCCGGTGAAGGTCCCGTGGCTCAGGTCGACCTGATAGCCGGGCGTGCTCGAGCCGGCGCTGTCGTCCTGCAGCACGATGTTCCCGGTGATCGAGCCGGTGTTGACCAGGCTGGAGACGGCCGCCTCCAGGTCGATGGCGCCGATGATCGCGCCGCCGTTGATGATGTTCAGCGCCGGCAGCTGGCCGTTGCCGTCGTTGTACGTGCCGATGGCGGTCTGGGCGTTGATCGTGCCGGTGTTGTTGATGGTGTAGGCCGCGCCGGACCCGCTGCCGCCGACCGCGATGCCGAAGGTGGTCGTGGCGTTGATGCCGGTCCCTGTCGGTAACCCGCCAACACTCGTGACGGTGACGCCGCCGTCGTCCGTGTTGGCGTTCGGGAGCGCGACCGGCAGACCCGCCGCCTTTGAGATGGCCGCGCCGGCGCCGCTCGCCGAGAGTGGGCCGGTGTCGCCGTCGGAATCGTTGTCGTCGCTGACGATGACGATGCCCGAGCTGCCGACGCCGCTGCCGATCGAGGCGATGATTGAGCCGCTGTTGGTCAGGCTCTGGCCAGCGGCGCCGTCGATCTGCACGCCGTAGGCCGCGGTCGTGCCGCTGGCGGTGATCGCGCCGGCGTTGGCGATCTGGCCGCCTTCGCCCAGCTGCAGGCCGTAGGCCGCGCCCGTCGCGGTCACCGACAGCGCCCCGCCGACCAGGCTGGTGTAGTTGAACACGCTGGTCGGCGCCTGCACGCCCCAGCCCCCGCCGCCGCCGGCGATGGTCACGTGGCCAGCGTTGGAAAGCGAGGTGGTGTAGAGCGGCTCGAACCCGACCGCGCCGCCTTCCAGGTCCGAGACCGACAGCGAGCCGCCGGCGCCCACCGTCAGGCTGTCGTTGGCCGAAGTGATCGGGGCGCCGAACTCGCCGATGTTGTTGTCGATCCAGCCCCAGACCTGGTCGCTCAGCAGCTGCACCGGAAAGCTGACGCTGACGCTGCCCTCGATGTCGAGCGAATGGGCTTCGTTGACGAGGCCGTAGGGCTCACCCTGCTCGCTGATCGTCGCCCCGCTCTGGATGGTGAGGTTCTGCTCGATGAAGATCGGGTTGGTGCCATAGGGCGGCAGCGAGGAGGGCAGGGACTGGCTGGGGTAGAGGGCCGAATTGTAGGTGACGTCGGTCGAGTTGATCTCCGAGACCGTCGTGTTCTGCAGGGTGATCTTCTGCGACCCCGAGAGGGTGATCACCACCGAGCTGCCGTGCTGCGTCACTGACTGGGCGCTGGAGAAACCGTAGATGTTCAGCACGTCGCCGGTGTTGAAGTCGGTGATGGTCTCGTTGATGTCGCCGATGCCGACGACGAAGGTGTTGGCGCCGCCGCCGCCGGTCATCGTGCCGCCGCCGAAGCTGGCGATCAGGGTGTCGTTGCCGGCGCCGCCGATCAGCGTGTCGACGGCGCTCCCGGCGATCAGGGTCGCGCCCGCCGATCCGGCCTGCAGCGTCTCCGACGAGCCGGCCGCCGCGCCCTGGCTGCCGATCACTTCCTGGAAGTTGCTGATCGTGTCCGTGCCGTCGTCGGTGGCCGTGCCGGTCGCGAGGTTGACGCTCACCGAGGTGGGCGAGTCGGCGAACGACAGCACGTTGAAACCGCCGCCGCCGTTGACGGTGTTGTTGCCGCCGCCGATCTCGATGACGTCGTTGCCCGAGCCGCCGGTGATGGTGTCGGAATCGAAGCCGCCGTAGACGGTCTCTCCGTCGTTGCCGAGGGTCACGTGGTTGACGCCGAAGCCGAGGTAGAGCGCTCCGCTCAGCGTGCCGCTGGCGCCGTTGTAGGCGGTGTTGCCGTCGCCGAAAAAGATGTTGCCACTGATCGAGCCGCTATTGGTGATCGTGTCGTTGCCATTGGCCAGCTCGATCGCGCCGTTGATGTGGCCGCCGCTGTTGTTGATCGTGACGTTCGGCGTCTGCTGGTTGAAGGAGTTGGCGTCGAGGAAGACGGCGACGTCGGCGTTGATCGTGCCGGTGTTGGTCAGGGTCGAGAGCACCGGGCCGCCGGACTGCGGGGCGGTGATGTCGACGCCGATTGAGCCGCCGGCGCCGCCGTTGATGCCGATCGCGGTGATGGTCCCGGCGTTGTTGAAGCTCGATGCGCCCTCGACGCCGGTGGCGTTGACGCTGGAGACCTCGACGAGGCCGCTGTTGCTGAAGCTGCCGCCGTTGGTCAGGTCGACGCCAACCGCCGACGTGCCGCCCCAGACCAGGATGGTCCCGGCCGACCCGATGCTGACGCTGGAGGCCGAGTCGCCGCTCACCACGCCGGCGGCGGCCGACTGGGCCGAGACCACCTGCTCGAACCCGTTGATGGCGACGTTGGGTGACGCCGCGCCGCCCAGAAAGCCGGCGGCCGATCCGCCGGCGGCAGTGGCTTCGACGTAGAACGCGTCGCCGGCATTGACCTGGAAGAAGCCGGCGTGCGCCGATCCGGACACCCCGACGGCGCCCGCGGCGGCCGAGGAGATCACGGTGATCGTGCCGCTGTCGGTCAGGCTCGCCGAGGCGCCGCTGAGCGTGTAGCCGGTGACGCTGCCGGGCGAGCCGGCGAACTGGATGAACTGCGAGCCGGTGACCGTCAGGCCGCTGGTGACGGTCACCGGCGCCGTGGCGCCCACCGACGGCGTGGGCGTGGTCGGCGGCGTCGCGGCGGCCAGGGCGGTAGGCTGGAAGCCCAGGATGTCGAGCAGCCGCAGGTCGGTCGGCGACACGGTCAGCGGCACGCCCAGGGTCGCGAAGGCGTCGAAGGAATCATCCGGGACCGCGGTCGACCAGTCGCCGCCATCGCCGCCGTTCAGCGGATTGTTCCACTGCAGCAGCTGGGCCGTGCCGTTGATCGAGAAGTTCGCGGCCGCCGGCGCCACGTCGCGCACGCCGGCCGAGGCGTAGCGGAACAGGTCCATCGGGTTGTAGATGTTGGTGGCGTTGGTCTGGGCGAGGCCCAGGGTGGCGTCGCGGCCCAGCACCTCGGTGATTTCGTGCTCGAGGATGCCGATCGCGTCCCACTCTCCGGCGACGCCGCGATTGTTCGGATCGAAGCTGTAGGCCTGGGTCGCGTCGAGGCCGACGTAGCCGTCGATGTTGTCGAGGCTGGCGGGGATCAGCCCCAGCGCCTTCTGCTCGGCCGTCGCCACGAAGAACTCGCCGCCGCCCGTCGGGTCGGTCGCGCCCAGCGTGCCCACCGATGTGGTCTCGTCGGCGTCGCGCGCCACCCCGGCCAGAGCGCTCTTCACCTGGGAGTAGGTGAGGAACGAGCCGTAAGGCAGGCTCTCGCCCAGCGCGCCGACTTGCATCGCCTGCCCGGCGATCTCACCCCAGCCGAACTGGATGGTCACCGTGATCGGCGTCGCGATGGCGCTCTCGAGGTAGGAAATCGCCGCCTGGACCGCGGTTTCAAAGCCGGCTGGCGCGTTCGCGGCGCTCGCGTCGAAGATGGCGTTGATCTTCATGCTCGCCTCTCAACTCAACTGCGAGCGCGAACCCGCTACTAACTGCGCCATCCTAGGCCGACGCGGCGGACCCTCACAAGACGAGTGACCGTGAACCGGGGGGCGACTGCGCTCTTCCGTAGCAGGGCCCTGACGTGGTTGGATGACCGCGCATTGCATTGCCGCAAAGGTCGAAGATGATTGCAGCCGCCTTCCTGGCGATCACCCTCTTCGGACACCCGCAGGTGGAGCAGCGGACCCACCACGTCGATGGCTGGACGCTGCGCATCGACCGCGACACCTTCACCGGCCAGGCCAGCTGCTGGATCGGCAAGCAGGACATCGAGTTCCAGCGCGACGCCCTGGTCTTCCACCTGGGCCGCGACGCCGACACCAGCGACGCGCAGTTCCGCGTCGATGACGGCGCGGTGCGCAGCGTGCGCGAGGCGACGCTGGAGGACGAGCGGCGCGGCATCTATCGCGGCGGCGGCCCGCTGGAAAACCCGTCGGCCGGCGAGGTGGCGCTGCCGACGCCCTACTTCGACGGCGCCCGGCGGGTCTACATCCGCGCCACGTCCGACCACCTGCCGCGCATCTTCAACGTCAGCCACCTTGCCGACGTGCTGAGCGCCGCGGACAAGGCCGGGTGCGTGAACACCGCGCCGTTTCCTTAGAGCACTGAGTGTCCTTGCTCCCGCGAGCAAGGCGAGAAGGACCGAAGACGCCGGCTCGCCTAGCGCTGGCGGAACGACTTCCAGAGCATCTCCTTCAGCGGCTCGATCAGGTAGTCGAGGGCGCTGCGGTGCTTCAGCGGCACCACCACCTCGACCGGCAGGCCGGGGATCAGGCCGGGTTCGGCGCCGCGGATCTGGTGGATGATGGCCAGCTGCGAGGGCGGCACCTCGACCTCGATCTTGAAGTAGGGCTGGCCCGACTTGTCATCGACGAGGGCGTCGGCCGAGATCTTGCGCACCGTGCCCATCAAGAGCGGCATGCGGCGGTCGCGGAAGGCGGGGATGCGGATCTCGGTCGACTGGCCGACCCGCAGTTCGCCGGCGTCGTCCGGCTTGACCCGGGCTTCGATCACCAGCGGCTGGTCCGTGGGCACCACGTCCATCAGCTTCTGGCCGGGCGCGACGACGCCGCCGACGGTGAAGATGGTCAGGCCGACCACCTGGCCGGACGCCGGCGCCCGCACCGTCAGCCGCTCCAACTGCTCGTCGAGCGCGACGAGCTTGGGCTTGGCCTGGGTCAGGGATTCATCGGCGTCGCGGTAATCCTTGCTGTCGTCGGCAATGCGCTGGCGATCGAGGTCGACCACCTGCAGCCGCGTCTCGCCGATCTGCTGCTCGGTGCGGGCGATGTCGGAGGTGTATTCGCCGCCGGACCCCGAGAGCTGCGCCGCGTCGCGCTCCAGCGAGCGCTCGCGGGTCATTGGCACCAGGCCGCGGGCCAGCAAGTCCTTCAGCCCGTCCTGCTCCTGCTGCACCAGCGACTGCTGTTGACGGTTGGCGCTGAGCTGTTCGCGGTAGCCGCTGATCTCGTCGGCGAGCTGGTTTTCGCGCTGCTGCAGCACCGCCTTCTGGGTCGAGAGCTCGGCGGCGCGCGAGGTGAACTCGTGCTGCTGGATCTGCATGGCGTTGTCGGCGACGACGAGGTCGGGGCCGGTGAGTTTGGCGAAGTCGTCCGGGCGGGCGATCGTCGCACGCCCGTTCATCTCGGCCATCAGCCGGGCCTGCAGCGCCTCGAGCGCGAACACCTGCCCGGCGGTCGCCCGCTCGTTGGCCTGCAGCTCGTCGGCGGAAAGGCGCAGCAGCACCTGCCCGGCCTGGACCCGGTCGCCTTCGTGCACGTCGAGCTCGGAGACGATGCCGCCGTCGCGGTGCTGGACCGCCTGACGGTTGCCGTAGACCACCACCTGGCCCGGCGCGAAGACGCCGGCGTCGAGGTTGGCGAGCAGGCCCCAGCCGACGAAGACCAGCAGGAAGATCCCCAGCACGATCAGCCCGGCGGTGATGTCGCGGCGCGGCGAGGCGGTGAGCGTGGCGCCGCTGACGCCGCCGCCCAGCAGCGCGCCGCCCCAGGGGCGGGGCGCGGCGGCGGGGACCTTGTCGGTGGTGCGGGCGTCCATGGCTATTGCACCGGCTTCAGCGGCTGCGAGGGCTGCGGCGGCTCGGCGGCGCCGCGCAAGGCCGCGAGCACCTTGTCGCGCGGTCCGAAGCGTTCGAGGCGGCCATCCTTCAGCTGGGCGATCAGGTCGACCGCGCCCATCAGCGACACCCGGTGGATGGCCAGCACCACGATGGCGCCCTGCGTCTTCAGGCGGGTGACCAGCTTCAGGAGCGCGGTCTCGGCCTCGCCGTCGGCGCTCGAATTGGGTTCGTCGAATACATAGACGATGGGGTTGCCGTAGAGCGCCCTGGCCAGGGCGACGCGCTGCTGCTGGCCGGCGGAGAGGCCGCGGCCGCGGGCGCCCAGCACGGTGTCATAGCCCTGCGGCAGGGCCAGGATCAGCTCGTGAATCTCGGCGTCGCGGGCCGCGGCGACGGCCTGGCGGTCGATCAGGTCCGGATCGACGCCGTTCCAGCGGTCGAAGCGCGAGATGTTGTCCTTGATGGTGCCGGGAAAGAGCGCGGAGTCCTGCGGCAGGTAGCCGATGTAGCGGCCGAGGCGCTCGGGGTCCCAGTCGGCGAAGCGGGCGCCGTCGATGCGCATCTCGCCCTGGTCCGGCGCGCGGGCGGCGGCCATCAGCTGCAAGAGGGTGGTCTTGCCGGCGCCGCTGGGGCCGACCACCGCCAGCACCAGGCCGGGCTCGACATCGAGGCTGACGCCATTGAGCAGCAGCCGGTCGCGGCTCGGCGACATCACCGCCACGCGCTGCACCGAAAGCCGCGGCCGGGGCGCGGGAAGGTGGGTG
This sequence comes from Caulobacteraceae bacterium, assembly GCA_036267835.1. GTDB lineage: Bacteria > Pseudomonadota > Alphaproteobacteria > Caulobacterales > Caulobacteraceae > Acaudatibacter. The sequence goes on from DATAVF010000363.1 coordinate 31,639, forward strand.
GTCACAGTCTCGGGCTCGCGGCGCAGCTGCTCGCGCAGCGAGTCGTAGGCGGCGATGGCGGCCGCGAGGCCCCGCCAGTTGGCGACGATGGCGTCGATGGGGGCGAGCGCGCGGGCCGCCAGCATCGAGCTGGCGAAGATGGCGCCCGACGAGACCTGCTTGTCGATGGCGAGCCAGGCGCCGGCGCCCAGGGCGATCGATTGCAGCAGAAGCCGCAGGAAGCGGATCAGGCCGCCGATGCGGCCGCTGGCCCGCGCGCCCTGCACCTGCGGCGCTGCCACCTTGGCCCGCGCCGCCTCGAACTGGGCCAGGAAGGGCGTGGCCATGCCCAGCGCGCGGATCACGTCGGAGCCGGCGCTGACCGCGTCCTGGCTGAGCGCGCTCGCCGAAGCGGCGGCCGCGGTGTCCTTGCTGAGGTCGCGGGTGATGCGCTCGTTGATCACCGCGAGGCCGCCCAGCAGCAGCGCCCCGCCCAGCGCCAGGGCGCCGATCAGCGGGTGCACGATGAAGCAGACGACGATGTAGATCGGGATCCACGGCGCATCGAACACCGCCAGCGCCGCGGGGCCGGTGAGCGCTGTGCGCACCGTGTCGAAGTCGCGCATCATCTGGTTCAGCCGCAGCGGCTGGCCGCCCGAGGCCGCCGCCAGCGCCCGCCGGAAGAGCCGGCCGGAGAACCGCTGGTCGAGCGCGATGCCGGCCGCGAGCAGGATGCGGCTGCGCATCCGGTCGAGGTAGGTGAGCAGGAAGAGCGCCGCGGCGAGGGCGAAGGTCAGGAAGACCAGGGTCGGCTGGCTGCCCGACGGCACCGCGCGGTCGTAGACCTGCAGCATGTAGAGGGTCGGCGCCAGGTAGGCGACGTTGACGACGGCGCTGAAGATGATGGCGTAGCGCAGGTGCAGGCTGGTGGCCGACAGCGCCTCGCGCAGCGGGCCAGGCTCGCCGGCGGCCGGTCTGGCGGCCACGCCCGCCACGCTCACGCGGCGGGTTCCGTCACTGCTGTCGCCGCCCGCGGGAGCTCAGGGTGCATGGGGTCTCCGGCCCTCAACGCGACGGTGTATAAGGCGCCCCACGGGCGACGCCCAGACCGGGCGGCGTCGCGGGGCTGGTCGTGCCGGGCAGGGGCTGGGTCGGGATGGCCGTGGCCGGCGCGGCGTCCGGCGGCAGCTGCGGCCCGGTCAGCGAAGCCGGAGAGGGCAGGACGGCCGGCGCGGTCAGCGGCCGCTGGTGGTCGGCGCCCGGCGCGCCGATCTCGTCGAGATCCTCGATCGCTTCCTCCCAGGGCGTCGCGCCCTTTAGCCGCACCTTGCGGAAGGCCGCGGCCGGGTCGTAGGCGGGGATGTCCTTGACCAGGTTGACCGCTTCCAGCCGCCCGATGGCGTTGAGCAGGGCGGCCTGGGCCAGGTAGGCGTCGTGCTCTGCCTGGGCGGCGGAGATCTCGGCGCTGCGCAGGGTCTGCTCGGCGATCAGTACGTCGAGGGTCGAGCGCTGGCCGACGCGGTATTCCTCCTCGGTGTCGGAGAAGTATTGCCGCGCCGCCGCCACCGCGTGCTCGTCGGACTGGGCGCTGGCGCGGTTTGCCAGGGCCTCGTTCCAGGCGTTGGACACCGCCTGCACCACGGCCCGGCGCGCGCCCTCGATGTTGATCCGGTCGCTGCTGTTCAGGTCGACGGCTTTGCGCACCTGGGAATCCGCCACACCCCCGGTGAGGATCGGGATCTGCACCACCGCGCCGATGCTGAGGCCGCGGTTCTCCGAGCGCAGGGCGAAGGGCGCCAGCGGGCCGGAATAGCCGTAGCTGGCCGAGAGCTCGACGGAGGGCTTGTACTCGGCCCGCGCCTCGCTGATGCGCGCCGAGGACGCGCGCTCCGCGTCCTCGGCCTCCTTCAGCGTCGGACTGTCGGCCTGGGCGGCGTCGAAGGCCTCGTCGATGGTCACCGGCAGGTCCGGCAGGTCCGGCGTCGGCGCGAGGTCGCCCGGGTTCTGGCCCACGACGGCGAAGTATTCCGATCGGCTGATCTGCAGCTGGCCCTGCGCCAGCGACAGGGCGGCGCGCGACGAGTCGAGTTCGGTCTGCGACTGCTCGACGTCAGTGCGGGTCACTTCGCCGGCGGCCTTGCGCGCCTGGGCGTCGTCGAGCTGGCTCTGCAGGATGCCGACCTCGCTCTGGTAGACGGCGAGGATCTGCTGGTCGCGGCGCACATCCACGTAGGCCTGGACCACCTGCTGCAACACCTGGCCCTCGGTGGCGCGTAGCGCCTCGCGCTGCGAGCGGATGTCGTCGCCCGCCGCCTCGACCGCCCAGGTGGTGGCCCCGCCGGTGTAGAGCGGCTGGTTGACGGTGACGCTGGCGCTGCCCGAGTTGGTGAAGGTGACAGCCTGCTGGCCGAAGAAGTTCAGCGCCTGAGTTTCGGAATAGGCCGGCTCGATCCGCACCGAGGCCGTGGGCCGAAAGCCGGAGTGCGCCTGCACGTAGCTCTCGTCGAGGGCGCGCAGCTGCGCCCGGGCGCTTTGCAGGGTGGGGCTGGATTGATAGGCTAGCTCGATGGCGTCCGCGAGGGTCTCGGCCTTGGCCGCGGGTGCGGCGAGGCAGAGGCACGCGCCCAGGATGCGCCCCGACCTTCGACCCAGCTTGCCCACCTACGCACGCACTCCCGCTGGAGCAGATCGCTCGATGCCCCCCGACACCATGCCGCCCGACACCGCCCGCCACCCAGAATACTGGAACGCAGGATGAGCGTCCGCCAGTCTCCGTCGGGCGGCGCGCTCAGGCAAAGGGTGAATCACGGCTGGCGCTGCGTCGTTTGCGCGCTGGCCATGATCGCCCTGGTCGCCCCCGTCAGCGCCTCCGCGCAGGAGTTGTGGCGCGGCTTGCAGGCGGGGGCAAGTCCCGAAGCGGTGCGCCAGGCCTTCCCGGACGCGGCCCCGCCGCTCGCCCTCGCCACCCTGGCCGACGGCGAGACCGACGAGCTCGTCACCCACGGCCTCTTCTGGGGCGACCGGCTGATGGAGGTGCGGTTCTTCTTCCAGGAGCAGAAGCTGGAGACCGTGCAGTTGAGCCCGGTCGGCGTCGCCGCGTCGCGCTCGCGGGACAATCTCGCCCTGGCCCACGGCCTCGCCGACGCGATCACCAGTCAGTACGGCGCGCCCTACGAGTGCGGCGATAGGAGTTTTGCCGACATCGGCATGTTCGAGTGCAAGTGGCTGCGCCAGCCGATCACCGTGCGGCTCTGGTACGAGGACGCGGCCGGCCAGGCGCCTTCGCTGCGCATCGTGTTCCGCAAGGCGGGCGACATCGCCTACGACTTCTGAGCCTTTGTTGCTCGCGTGTTGCAGCGGCGCACCCCGAACGCGGCTGGCTTGCCAGCCTATAGAACAGAGGGGCAGGGCGGCGTCAGCCTACCTAGGTTAGGGCGCCCGCGGATGCTGGCGGCGCAGCGCGAAAGGGAGTCATGCGGCGCGCCCGCACACCATCGGCGCAGCGTGGTCAGTCCTGCCGACTGATGCGGTGAATCACCGAGCGCACGATTCTGTTTGCGGCAGAATATTGACGGCTCTGCAATCGCCAGAACAATGTTATAATTGGTCTCTGGCCCGGCCCGAATTCCTGGGAGGGGCCACTCTGAGGGGCGGATGTCGGAAGCGGTTTATGATGAGGCGCAGCCTTATGACGACCCGGTACGGATAAGCGGGCGCGTCAAATGGTTCGACGCCGGAAAGGGCTACGGGTTCGTCGTTCCTGACGATCCGAGCCAGACAGGGGCGAGGGATGTGCTGTTGCACGTGACATCCTTGCGCAACATGGGCCGCGAGAACGCGCTCGAGGGCTCGGTCATCGTCTGCGATGTGGTCAAGCGGCCGAAGGGCTGGCAGGTTTCGGACATCCTGGACCTGGACGAGACGTCGGCCGCGCCGGCGCCGGAGCGACCTAAACGCCCCTTCGACGATGGCGGCCACGGCTTCCGGCGCGACCGCGACGACAGCCATCGCCGGCCCGGCCCGGGCGGCGGCGGCGGCAACCGGTTCGAGACGGTCCGGGCCCAGCAGCGCCGCCCGCCGGCGCCGCGCGGGCCGCTGGAGCACTGCAAGGTCAAGTGGTTCAACCGCACCAAGGGCTATGGCTTCGTGGTGCGCGACGGCGAGCCGGGGGACATCTTCGTCCACATCGAGACCCTGCGCCGCAGCGGCCTGGAAGACCTGCAGCCGGGCGCCGAGGTAATGGTGCGCTTCGCCGAAGGGCCGAAGGGCTTGGTGGTGGCCGAGATCGAGGTATAGGTCCGGCCAGTCGTCTCGCCATCGCCGCCCAGCAAGGCTAGCTTTCCATGACCCTGCGCTTCTGGCGTCTCGCGGCGCTGCTCGCCGCCCTGATTGCCGGTCCGATTGGGGCGCCGGCGGCGGCCCACGCGACCATCCCGGTCTATGGCGTCCAGGTCATCCGCACCTATCCGCACGACCCGCAGGCCTTCACCGAGGGCCTGTTCTACCTGAACGGCTTTTTCTACGAGAGCACGGGCCTCGCCGGCCGCTCGCAGATCCGCAAGGTGGACCCGGCGACGGGCCGGGTGCTGCAGAGCCTCAACCTGGCGCCCGCCTACTTCGGCGAAGGCATCGTCGCCTCCGACGGGCGCCTGATCCAGCTGACCTGGACCAACCAGGTCGGCTTCATCTACGACCTCGCCAGCTTCAAGCTCATCGGCCACTTCAGCTATATCGGCGAAGGCTGGGCGCTGACCCGCAACGCCCGCCAGTTGGTGATGAGCGACGGCACCCCGCAGATCCGCTTCCTCGACCCGAAGACCTTGCACGAGGTGCGTCGGCTGACCGTCACCGCCGACGGCGTGCCGGTGAAGAACATCAACGAGCTGGAATGGGTGAAGGGCGAACTCCTCGCCAACATCTGGCTGACCAGCAAGATCGCCCGCATCGACCCGGTCAGCGGCCACGTCACCGGCTGGATCGACCTGACCGGCCTCGTCACCACCGAGGAGACCGGCGGCGACCCGGACGCGGTGGCCAACGGCATCGCCTACGACGCGGCCACCAATCGGCTGTTCGTCACCGGCAAGCTGTGGCCGAAGCTGTTCGAGATCAGGCTGGTGAAGCGCTGATGGCCGACGAAGCGCCACTGATGCCGGCCAAGGGCGATGGCGAGACCATCCCCGACCCGCCGGAGGGTTTCGTGCGCTCGTCGGGGCGTGGCACCTTCAGCAACCACAACGGGCCCTACTTCCACAATGCGGCCGGCGTGCAGGCCTTCTTCTCGCTGAAGCGCCACTGCAACTCGGTGGGCATCGTTCACGGCGGCATGCTGTCGGCCTTCCTCGACGGCGTGCTGGCCAGCGCCGCCGGGCGCGGCGCGGGCGGCGTGCCGATCACCGTGCACCTCTCCATCGACTACCTGGATATGGGCCGCGCCGGCGACTGGATCCTGGGCGAGGCCTCGCTGACCCGCGCCACCACCGACCTCGCCTTCGTCGAAGGCCGCGCCCACAACGGCGCCCGCACCCTGGCGCGGGCTACGGGCGTGTTCAAGGTGATGAAGCGGCGGCCACGCGCCTGACCACCCGCGTTGCTCCTTGCGGCGACGCGTGGCAAAGGGGGCGCTTCGCCGGCGGTCACGGGGTGTAGCGCAGCCTGGTAGCGCATCTGCTTTGGGAGGGGTGCCAAAGTATTGATTTTCCTCGCTATCAGGCAAAAAACCCTACGTTTAAGGACCGTTTTGACTTGCCCGATCAGATGAGGCCGCGTTTCCGCTGGGCATTCCGGGCGACCGTGCTGTCACGCGGCAAATAGGTCTGAAGGATGGCGTGTGCCGACGTGAGAGTATGGCCGCTGATCGAAACGATCTCGGGGATCGCGCAGCCAGCTCGCGCCAACTCCACCACGCAGGAGTGCCGCAATGCGCGCAAGACTAGCTTCTCCCCCTTTGGCCGGACGCGCGCGAACACATGCCAAAGCCGGCTGACGTCGAACGGGCGAGCTGTCTTTGCGTCGTGGTAGAGGTAAGGGCTGTCGGCCCTGCGGCAGGCGGCGATGGTTTTTCGTAACGCCCGGCTTACTGGGATGGCCACGTGCGTGCCCGTCTTGGACTGCATGAAGCGGAACTCGCCCTGACTAGCTTCGTATTCGACGCCATGGCGAAATTGAACCACGTCGGTGAGCCGCTGCCCGATTTCCCATTGGGTGTGGATGATAGCCGCCAGTCCCGGCTGACCTACGGACCTGGCCGCCGCCGCTAAGCGAGCCACGTCGAGGCTGGACCAGAGCCGCACGCTGGTCCTGGGTTTGCGGATCAACACCTGCTTGGCAGGGTTCACCGCGATCCAGCCTGCCTTCACCGCCTGCCCGAGGATGATCCGCAGCGTCTTGCCAAGTGCGTACCGCTGCGTCGGCCGGTCGTCATATTTTGCCAAGAACGCTTCGACGTCGGATGGGCGTAGTGCCTCGACGGGCGCGTTGTTTTTCGCCGCCCACTTCAGGATGATGGCCGCGCCATATTGGTAGCCCTTCTGAGTGCGGGGACGGTTCGCCTTCCACTGCTGCGACGTCTGCCACAGGCGAACGCAGCTCCTGAGGTTATGCGGCAAGTCAGGCGGCACTGAGCGGACTTTCCGGCACTCCAGCATTTGTTCATGGAGGCGTGCCCGGTCAGCCCGGATGCGTCGAACCTCATCGGCGTTTCCAAGGTCGCCGGTGCGATCAAGCCCGCGTGGGAGCGGGATCGTAGCCGGCCAGCCTTCGGGCCGGCAGCTCAGGGGTACGATAAAAAGAACCCTGAATGTGCCGTCGGAACGGGGTTTCGTCACCACATAGGGGCCTAGATCGCGCTTCATTCGCATCCACGGAAGATAGGCAATATATTGCCTAGACGGTGACGCCGGACCACGCGTCCGTCAAGGGATGGAGTGGGAGAAGATCGTCGCCGAGAACCTGAGACGCTTCCGCCGTGAGCGCGGCAAGACTCAGGAACAGCTCGCTTTGGACGCAGGCGTCGCACTGCGCTACGTGGGCATGGTCGAGCGGGGTGAGACCAGTGCCTCTGTCGGAATGTTGGGCAAGCTAGCAGACGCGCTCGATGTTCGACCCGGCGATTTCTTTCTGTTGGAAAAGGACCTGCGCTCACGCCCCTGACCTTGCGCGGCTAGCTGCTGGACCCTAGAGGAGCGGGACGATGACGGGGCGTAGCGCAGCCTGGTAGCGCACCTGGTTTGGGACCAGGGGGCCGGAGGTTCGAATCCTCTCGCCCCGACCATCGTAGGGTGCTGAGGCCCTTCTTGCCCGAGAATTGTCTGTTACGGCTGCCCTCCGCCAGGGGCCAGTTTTGCTGCTTTCTTCGCCGCAGCGACCTGCTTGACCAACGCAAGCTTCAGCTGACGGCGGTCCCTATTTCCGTACCACTCCTCAAACAGCATTTCGGTCAGGTCAACCAGTGCATCGACTTCTTCTGGCTCGACCCCAATAATGAGGTCGATGTCTTTCTCCATGTGCGCGCCAATGTTGCCGATCCCCCTCACGTGATCGATGGCCTCGACGCTTTCCTCGCTAACGCCTGGAGGAGCAGTATGTGCCACTAGTAAGGCTTTCAATGCTTTGATCTCAAGGTCGAGAGTACCCTTCGAGATGCCGCAGAAGTCTCGGATCATTCCTTGGAGACACCGTCGCACAAGCGTCGCCGCGCCTTTCGGGCTGAGTGTCCGTATCAGGCAAGCCTCTGCATAATCCTCGTAGATGACAAGAGGTATGTATGGTCGGTGAGCCTTTGCTAGACTTCGCGGCCTCAGTGTGTATTCATCAATGATATTGGTAAGAACGATGCCTGAAACGTTTGACCTGTCTTCCCCGAAAGCCGCCGTCAGCTGAACTTCACCGCACTCATCGTTCGAGCAGGCGATGGTTCGTATTCTGATAGTAGGGCGTTTGTACTTTGTGCTCTCTAAGTGGAAAGTATACAGAAGTGTGTCTGTTTGCGTATCCACAACTACTTGGTCGCGGTTGCAAAAAGAGCATGTCCAGTGTCTCGCCATCTTCAACCTCGGCGCAAGCCAATTGGAGGTTTTGTCGGGCCATCGACAGACTCCCGCCCGCAAGCGAAGCATGTTCATTGCGACGGGGCAACCCTGACGAGCGCCGAAGCTCAGCCGCGCGGGGTAGTCTTTCCTGCGCAAATTGGCTAAAAGCAACGGAGCAGATGTGCAACATCTAACTCATTGAATTTTAAGGGTTGGCTATCTGATTTGGGAGCAGAGGGTCGGAGGTTCGAATCCTCTCGCCCCGACCAACCGGCAAGCCAGTTCGAGGACGTCATGCTCGCCCGCATCTACATCCCGGCCAAGACGGCCATGCAGTCCGGCAAGGCCAACACCAAGGAATGGGTGCTGGAGTTCGAGCCGTCGAGTGCGCGGGTCTCCGACCCGCTGATGGGCTGGACCCAATCGACCGACATGAACGGCCAGGTGCGCATCCGCTTCGACACCCGCGAAGAGGCGGTGGCCTACGCGCAGAGGCACGGCATCGCCTTCGAGGTGCTGGCGCCCAGAGTGCACAAGAAGGTGGTCCGCGCCTACGCCGACAACTTCGCTTTTGGCCGCACAGAGCCTTGGACGCACTAGGTTTTTCCGCCCGTAGCTCAACCGGATAGAGCACCCGCCTTCTAAGCGGGATGTTGCAGGTTCGAGTCCTGCCGGGCGGGCCAATCGGCAGCTCGTTCGTCTCTTCCCCCGAGCGGGGGAAGTGGCGCGAAGCGCCGAAGGGGCTTGCGGCGCCCGTGGCCCCCTCCGTCGCCTGCGGCGACACCTCCCCCGTTCGGGGGAGGAGACGCTAAGCTTGGGCCCGCGCCGCCTGTTCTCTGGCCCGGGCGATGAACTCGTCGCGGGAGTTTTCTGACGGGTAGGGCTCGGCCGGGACGGGCACGCCGAGGAATTCGCAGAGGCGCGGCCAGCCTTCGCCGACTTCGTAGATCAGCAGGCGGTCGGCGGGGATGGCGGCCTTGACCGCCTCGGTGTGGCGGCGGAAGTAGTCGGTCATGTAGGCGCGGTCAGCGAGGTGCGGGCGCATGTCGCCGATGAAGCTGTTGAAGAAGCGGCCGCGCAGGCTGCCATCGGTCTGCGCCACGTTGCCGGCTGGCGCGAAGATGGTCGCTTGGGTCGAGTCGAACCACTTGTCCGGGTCGCGCACCGTGTGCAGCACCTTGGCGTCCGGATAGTAGTCGGCGAGCTGGCGCCAGTAGGCGGCGCCCGGGTAGTCGACCATCGACTGGTAGTCCTTGAAGATCGCGTCCCAGTCCGGCCGGCCCTCGCCGGCGTCGACCCAGAGCTGCATGCTTTCGGGGTGGGCGAACACCTCGACCATGTGGTGGCAGGGGCCGAAGCCCAGCATCGCCAACGCGGTATGCATGGACTTGGTGCCCGTGCGGCCCAGTCCCGAACCCACGATCTTCAACGCCATCGCCCGCCTCCCCGAATGCGGGTGCAGACTTAGGCGGCGGCGGCGAAGGCGTCCAGGGCGCGGCGCAGATCGGCGGTCAGGTCGTCCGTGTCTTCGAGGCCGATGTTGAGCCGGATCACCGGCCCGGCGAACGCGGGCTTGATGGTGCGCACGTCGAATTGCGGATCGGCGTTCAGCGCCAGGCTCTCGAAGCCGCCCCATGAGAAGCCGAGGCCAAACAGCTGAAGATTATCGAGAAATACCTCGACTGCCGCGTCAGACGCCGACTTCAGCACGAGGCCGAAGAGGCCGGCCGCGCCGGCGTAGTCGCGCCGCCAGAGGTCGTGGCCGGGCGCGCCGGGGAGGGCGGGGTGGAGCACCTGGGTGACCTCGGGCTGTTCGGCCAGCCAGGCGGCCACCTGCAGGCCGGAGACGCCGTGGCGCGCCATGCGGGTCGGCAGGGTGCGCAGGCCGCGCAGCATCTGGTAGGCGTCCTCCGGCGAGACCGCCCAGCCGAAGTCGAGGATGGCCCGCTCCAGCGCCTGGTTCATGGCGGGCGTCGTGGTGGCGACCGAGCCCATGAAGACGTCCGAATGGCCGCCGACGTACTTGGTCAGGGCCTGGACGCTGAGGTCGACGCCGTGGGCCAGCGGCTTGAACAGCAGGCCCGCGCCCCAGGTGTTGTCCATCAGGGTGAGGATGCCGCGCTCTCGGGCGAGGCGCGCGATGCCGGGGACATCCTGCATCTCGAAGGTCAGCGAGCCCGGGGATTCCATCACGATCAGCCGGGTCGCCGGCGTCGCCATCCCCAGCACGGCCTCGGGCGAGGCGTCGGCGGCGAAGTAATGGGTGGGGACGCCGAAGCGGCTCAGCACCCGGTCACAGAAGCGGCGCGTCGGCTTGTAGGCGGCGTCCGTGACCAGCACCTCGTCGCCGGCCTTGGTCACGGCCAGGATGGCGCCGGCCAGGGCCGCGACGCCGGACGGGAACAGCTTGACGCTGGCCGCGCCCTCGAGCTCGCAGAGCGCGGCCATCAGCGCCTGGTGGGCGGCGAGGCCGGCGCGGCCGTAGGTGGGGCGTCGCTCGTCGTAGAGGGCGGCGGCATTGGGCACGAGCACGGTCGAGCCCTTCTGGATCGGCGGGCCGACGGTGCGCAGCAGGTCGGCAGGCGCCTTGGCGCCGGCGCGGATCAGGCGGGTGGCTTCGCGCTTCTCGCTCATAGGGCGAGCCGCATGGCGCAGCGGTCCTCGAAGCCGCTGGCAGCCTCGGCGGCGAGCACGGCCGCCAGGTGCGCGCCGAGCTGCGCCGGCGCCAGCTCGGAGAAGCCCAACGAGGCGTAGAACGGCGCGTTCCAGGGGATGGCGCGGAAGGTGGTCAGCGTCACCGAGCCCAGGCCATTGGCCCGCGCCCAGACGATCGCGGCCTCGGTGAGCCGGCGGCCGTGGCCGCGGCGCTGGTGCTGCATCAGCACGTCGACCTCCTCGATGTAGAGCGCGTCGCCCGTGAGTTCGCCGGCGAGGAAGCCGATCACGCCGTGCTCTTCGTCGTCGGCCACCCAGAGCAGGCCGTCGTCGAGGGCGCGGGCCCACTGGTCGGGCGGAGCGGGGGGCGAGCCGTCGGCGAGGGGCTGGCCGTAAGCGGCGAAGGTCTCGACGCCCGAGTCCTCGATGGCCGCCAGGCAGAGCAGATCCGCCGGCCGCGCCTTGCGAGTGACGGTCCCGGTCATGGCCCTGTGGCGACGGGCGCATCCGGCCGCGCGCCCCATTCCGACCAGGAGCCGTCGTAGACCGCCACGTCTTCGCGCCCCAGCCGCGCCAGGGCCAGCGCCAGGATGGCGGCGCTGATGCCCGAGCCGCAGGTGGTGACGATGGGCTCGGCGAGGTCGACGCCGGCCGCATCGAACGCGGCCCACAGCTGCTCCGGGTCCGCCAGTTCGCCATCGGCCCCGACCACCTGCGACCACGGCACGTTGAGCGCGCCCGGCATGTGGCCGGCCCGCAGGCCAGCGCGGGGCTCCGGCGCGTCGCCGCGGAAGCGTGTCGCCGAGCGGGCGTCCACGAGCTGGGTCCCGCCCGCGTCCACGATGGCTTTCACGGCATCGAAGCTGGCGAAGAGGCTCGCGTCGGGATGCGCCTTGAACTCCCCGTGCGGCGGCTCATGCCAGCCGGCCTCGACCGGATGGCCCTCGGCGGCCCATTTCTTCAGCCCGCCGTCGAGGACGAAGACTTTGTCGTGCCCCATGGCGCGGAAGCTCCACCAGACCCGCGGCGCGGAGAAGACGCCGACGCTGTCGTAGACCACGATGGTCGAGCCGGGCTCGACGCCCAGCCGCCGCGCCGCGGTGGCGAAGGCGGCGGGCGGCGGCAGCATGTGGGGCAGGTCAGTGGTGTGATCGGCGACTCCGTCGATGTCGAAGAAGACCGCGCCCGGGATGTGGCCGGCGGCGTACTCCGCCTTGGGATCGCGCCTTTCGGCCGGCATGTGCCAGGAGCCGTCGAGCACGACGAGGCCCGGGTCCTCCAGATGCTCCACCAGCCAATCAGTGGAGACGAGGGGGCTGCGGGCGTTGCTCATTAGGTCAGCCAAGGCGGGACCGGCAGGCCCCGCTCCTTCAGGAATTCCGGGTTGAAGAGCTTGCTCTGATAGCGAGAGCCGTAGTCGGCGAGGATGGTCACGATGGTGTGGCCGGGGCCCAGTTCGTGCGCCAGGCGCTTGGCGCCGGCCACGTTGATGCCGGTCGAGCCGCCCATGATCAGGCCCTCGTCGGCCATCTCGATGATGGCGTGCATCATCTCCCCGTCGGTGACGCGGTAGGGATAATCGACCGTGAGGCCTTCGAGGTTGGCGGTGATGCGGCCCTGGCCGATGCCCTCGCTGATCGAGGTCCCCTCGGCCTTCAGCTCGCCGTGGGCGTAGTATTCGTAGAGCGCCGCGCCGCCGGGGTCGGCGAGGCCGATGGCGATGTCGGGCTTCTGCTGGCGCAGCGCCTCGGCGACCCCCGCCAGGGTGCCGCCGGTGCCGACCGCGCAGATGAAGCCATCGACGCGGCCGCCGGTCTGGGCCCAGATCTCCGGGCCGGTGGCGTCGACGTGGGCCTGGCGGTTCGCGACATTGTCGAACTGGTTGGCCCAGATCGCGCCCGCCGGCTCCTTCGCCGCCAGCTCCTCGGCCAGGCGGCCGGAGTAGCGGACGTAGTTGTCGGGGTTGGAGTAGGGGACCGCGTCCACCTCGACCAGCTCGGCGCCCATCAGCCGGATCGCGTCCTTCTTCTCCTGGCTCTGGGTGCGCGGGATGACGATGGTAGTGCGATAGCCGAGCGCCCGGCCGACCATGGCGAGGCCAATGCCGGTGTTGCCCGCGGTGCCCTCGACGATACGGCCGCCGGGCCGCAGCATGCCTCGGCGCTCGGCGTCGCGGATGATCCAGAGCGCGGCGCGGTCCTTCACCGACTGGCCGGGGTTGAGGAACTCGGCCTTGCCCAGGATCTCGCAGCCGGTGGCCTCGCTCGCCTGGCGCAGGCGCAGCAACGGCGTATCACCGATGAGTTCCAGAACGGACTTGGCGGTCATGGACGTTAAATCGCGGGCTCCGGCGGCGCGCGCAAGAGCTATCACGCCTTCTGCGCCGCCGGCTGGGCCACGTGGCCGCTCAATTCCGTGCCGGCGGCGTGGTCGAAGCGCCGATTGACGAGGATGGCGGCCGCCGAGATGGCCGTCACCACCAGGAAGGCGATGCTGAAATCGGAGGGCGCTGGCGAGACCCGCCCGCCGCTCAACATGCCCAGGTGCAGGGCCGCCGCGCCGACGCAGATGCCCAGCGACAGCATCAGCTGCTGAAAGGTGGCGTAGAAGCTGGTGGCCGAGCTCATCCGCTCCGGCGCGATCTCGTCGTAGGCGATGGTGTTGTAGGCGGTGAACTGGAACGACATGAAGAAGCCGCACGCGGCCAGCACCGCGAAGATGGCCTCGATCGGCCACCCTGGCCGGAAGAGGGCGCAGACCGCGTAGCCGGCGCTGGCGATCACCCCGTTGACGATCAGGCTGGCGCGGAAGCCGAAGTTGCGCAGCACCTTCGGCGCGATCCACTTCATGCCGAGCGAGCCGATGGCGCCGGCGATGGTCAATGTGCCGCTCTGTGCCGCGCTCATGCCGAAGCCGAGCTGGAACATCAGCGGCAGCAGGAAGGGCTGGGCGCCCTGGGTGATGCGGGTCAAGGAGCCCGCGATCACCGAGAGCCGGAAAGTCGGGATGCGCATCAGCGTCAGGTCGAGGATCGGCGCGGACCGGCGGCGGGCGTACATGAGGTAGGCCGCGCCCGACGCGAAGCCGATGGCCAGCAGGGTAAGGGCGCCGACGAGTTCGCCGGTGCGGCTGGTCATCTCGAAGCCGAACAGGAGGCAGCTCAGCGCCACGCCCGAGAGCACGAAGCCGGGCAGGTCGAACGGCGGCGGGTTGTCGCCGCGCACCTGGCCGATGAAGAGGGTCACCAGCACCACGCCGATCAGGCCGACGGGCAGGTTCAGGTAGAAGATCCAGCGCCAGTTGGCGTAGGTGACGATGAAACCGCCCAGCGGCGGCCCGATGATCGGGCCGATCAGCGCCGGGATGATCAGCCACGACATGGCCTGCACCATGTCCTCCTTGGCGACGCTGCGCAGCAAAACGAGCCGTCCGACGGGGATCATCATCGCCCCGCCGATGCCCTGCACGAAGCG
>DATAVF010000364.1:0-10623 GCA_036267835.1 Caulobacteraceae bacterium
CGGATCGGAATCGGCGACCACCCCACCGCCAGCTTGGACGTACATGACGCCGTCCTTGACCATGGCGGTGCGCAGGACGATGCAGGTGTCCACCGACCCGTCGGCGCCGAAGTAGCCGACCGCGCCGGCGTAGGCGACGCCGCGCTTTTCGCTCTCCAGCTCGTCGATGATCTCCATCGCCCGCACCTTCGGCGCGCCCGACAGGGTGCCAGCGGGGAGGGCGGACATCACCACGTCGACCGGGTCGAGACCTTCCGGCGCGTCGCCCTCGACGTTGGAGACGAGGTGCATGACGTGGCTGTAGCGCTCGACGAAGAAGCTGGCGGTGACCCGCACGTGCGGCCCCTTGCGGCGCGCCTCGGGCGCGGCGTTACGGCCGGCCTGGCCCAGCATGGCGACCCGGCCGACGTCGTTGCGGCCGAGGTCGAGCAGCATCAGGTGCTCGGCGTGTTCCTTGGGGTCGGCGATCAGCTCGGCTTCGAGACGCGCGTCCTCCTCGGGCGTGGCGCCGCGGGGGCGGGTGCCGGCGAGCGGACGGATGGTGATCTTGCCGCCCCGCAGCCGCACCAGGATCTCCGGCGACGAACCGACCAGCTGGAAGCCCGGGAAGTTGAGGAAGAACAGGAACGGCGAGGGGTTGGTGCGGCGCAGCGAGCGATAGAGGGCGAACGGGTCGAGCGGGAAGGGCGCCCGGAAGGTGTGGCTGGGCACCACCTGGAAGATGTCGCCGGCGCGGATGTATTCCTTGGCCTTCTCGACGATCTCGCCATAGGCGGCCTGGCTGACGGGCGAGCCGAACTCGTCGGGATGCGGGGCTGGGTGCGGGGCGGCGGGCGGCAGCGGCTCGTGCAGGGCATCGATCACGGCCTGGATGCGCCCGCAGGCGGCCTTGTAGGCGCCGTCCGCCGACAAGGCCGACGGACGCACCGTGCTGACCAGGATGATCTCCTGCGCGACGCCGTCGAAGATGGCGATGACCCCTGGCCGGATCATGATCCCGTCGGGCAGGCCCAGCGGGTCGGGGTTGACGTCCGGCAGCTTCTCCACGAGCCGGATCATGTCGTAGCCGATGACGCCGAAGACGCCCGCGGCCATCGGCGGCAAGCCGGCCGGAAGGTCGAGGCGCGAGCGGGCCACGAGGTCGCGCAGCGATTCCAGCGCGCCGTCGCCGTCGGGGCGGAAGCGGCCGGCGGCGATATCGTCGCCCTCGGCGATCTCGGCCACGCCGCCTCGGCAGCGCCAGACCAGCTCGGGGGCCATTACCAGCGCCGAATAGCGGCCGCGCCAGGCGCCGCCCTCGACCGATTCGAAGAGGAAGCTGTAGGGCTTGCCGTGCGCGACCTTCAGGTAGGCTGAGACCGGCGTCTCCAGGTCGTCGATCAGGCGCTGAAACACCACCTGCACCTGCCCGGCCTCATAGGCGCGGGCAAAGGCGTCGGCGGCAGGCTCGAAGCGCACCGGACTAGCCTCAGCTGGCCGGTTTGGCGGGCGTCGGCGCGCCGGCCTGCGGCTTGGTGGCCCGCGCGATCAGGGCGGCGTTGGCGCCCATGGCGTCGCGCGCCAGAGCGATGTCGGTCTGCGGCTTGATCATGGCGAGCGAGGCGGCGCGCACGGCCTCCTGCACGCCGGCCAAATAGCTCTGCGAGCCACGCTGGCGCAGCGGCTCGATGACCTGCGCCACCTGCTTGGCGTCACCCGGGTGGATGGCGTCGAGGCGGCCGACCACGATGCCCTGCAGCCCGTCCGACCCGGCGGTGAACACCACGCCGGGCTTGGCTCCGAAAGCGGCGGCCAGCACGGGCTGGCCGATGCTCTGAGCCAGCTGCTGGGCCGAGGCGCGGGTCATGCCGACCTGGTGGGCGACCTGGGCCCCGTAGGTGGCGGCGACCGCTTCCATCGTCTGGCCCTTGTTGAGCGCGGCCTGCGCATCGGTCGCCTTCTGCTGCAGGGCGCCCAGAATGGTCTGCTGGAAGTAGGCCTTGGTCAGGAAATCGCGCACGCCCTTCTCGTCCAGGCCAGGCGGCGCCGGTGCGATCACCTGGTCGACGTGGACGGCGTAGTACTCGCCCTTGTCCGTATCCTGCTCGACGTCGCTGTCGGCGCCCTGGGCGGTCTGGAAGGCGGTAGTCAGAAGCTTCGGGCTGAGGATCGGGTTGACCTGCCCGGTCAGCAGGTCCTTGCCGTCGGCGCCGACCGGATCGAGCGACACCGCCGTCATGCCGACCTGCTTAGCCGCATCGACGATGCTGGCGCCGCCCTGGCGCAAATCCTCGAACTTCTGGCTGATCTCGTAGATCTTGTCGGCCGCCTCGCTGGCCTGCAGGTCGGCGACGATCTGCGCCTTGGCCGCGTTGATGTCGGGCGCCTGGCCGGGGGTGATCTTGGTGACCTTCAGGATCACCATCTTGAAGTCGCCCTGCACGGGTCCGCTGACCTGGCCGACGGACATGGCGAAAGCCGCCGTCGCCGCCTTGCTGTCGGCGATCGCCGACTGCGGCTGGTCAGTGTAGCTGACCGCCTCGACGCCCACCGACTTGGCCACCGCCTCCGGATCCTGGCCGGCGCTCAGCGCCGCCTCGACCGCCGCGGCCTTGCTGGGGTCGTTGAGCGGGATCTCGACCAGCGAGCGGGTCTCGGGCTTGCCGTAGGTGTCCTTCTTGGCTTCGAACTGCTGCTCCACCGCCGCCGGATCGACCGGCATGGTGGGCGCCAGCGCCTTGGCGCTGAAGCGCACGACGGTCAGCTTGCGCCGTTCCGGCAGCATCAGCTGGTCGTGCAGCTTGGCGATCAGGGCGTTCAGCTGGTCGTCGGTGGGCTTGGGCGGCACCGGAATGCTCTTCGCCGGAATGACGAAGTAGGTGATGTCGCGGCTCTCCAGCAGCAGGGCCCCCTGCAGGGCGGCATAGATACGCGGGATCTGGAAGCCCTCGTGCAGGGCGCTGGTGAAGTCCTGGTCGGCGGTGCTGTCGGCCAGTTCGCGCTGGAAGTCGTTGATGGTGATCCCGTTGTCGGCGAGCAGCCGTTGCAACTGCTCGGGCTTGAACTTGCCGGTCACGGCGTCGAACACCTGCGCCAGCTCGGGGCTGTTGCCGGACTCGGCCTGGCGGCGGATCTCGGTGGCGACCACGTCGTCCGACGGGCGGATGCCCGAGCGCGCCAGCATCTCGGCGTAGGCGGTCTGCGAAGCCAGGTCCTGCACCATGGCCTGGTCCGCGCCCTGCCGGATCGCGTCTTCGAGCGGATACGGCTGGCCGGTCTTGGCCAGGTAGGCTTCCTGGTTGCGGTTGAACATCTTGCGGAACTCATCGGAGGTAACGCTCCGGTCGCCGGCCTGCACCACGGCATTGGCGATGTGGCCGCGCAACACATCGCGCACCCCGCCGCCCAGAATGCCGAAGGCGATGACCAGCACCCCCATGATCAGGGGGCCGAACCACGATTTGGCGAAGCCGCGGAAAAAGCGAAGCATGGCGCCGTATAGAGGCCCGCCCCGGCGCCCGTCCAGGGCGCGGGTGGGGCAGGGCTACGTTGTCGCGCCGGCCAAGCGTCGGTATGCCAAGGAAGAACGAGGGAATCCGGCTTTGACCACACCGCGCCGCCTGATCGCGGGGAACTGGAAGATGCACGGCTTGGCCGCCGCCCTGGCCGAGGCGCGGGCCGTGGCGGCCGCGGTCGACGAGCAGTCGCCGGCCGCCCGGGTGGCGCTCTGCCCGCCCGCGACGCTGATCCATCGCATGGCCGAGCTGCTCGGCGGCTCGGGCGTCGAGGTCGGCGGGCAGGACTGCCGCGCCGAGCCGCAGGGAGCCTTCACCGGCTGCCTCTCGGCCGAGATGCTCGCCGACGCCGGCGCGCGGCTGGTGATTCTCGGTCATTCCGAGTGCCGCGAACTGCACCGCGAGACCAGCGCCGAGGTCGCGGCCAAGGTGGCGGCGGCGCTGCGGGCCGGGCTCGAGCCGATCGTCTGCGTCGGCGAGGGGGCTGACGACCATGCGGCCGGCCGGACGCTGGAGGTGGTCCTGGGCCAGGTGGCGCAGTCGCTGCCGGAGGCGCTGCGCGGCCACGCCTTCTCGGTCGCCTACGAGCCGATCTGGGCGATCGGCTCGGGCCACACGCCGTCACTGGACGAGATCGAGGCCGTGCACGCGGCGATCCGATCGGCGCTGGTCGAGCGCTGGGCGAAGGATGGCGATGCGCCGATCCTCTACGGCGGCTCGGTCAACGGCGGCAACGCGGCGGAGATCCTGGCCGTGCCGGACGTGGGCGGCGCACTGGTGGGCGGCGCGTCGCTGACCGCCAACCAGTTCCTGCCGATCGTGCGCGCGGCCTAGCGCCGCGCCGCCAGCACGATGAAGCCGTAGCGCTTGAAGATCGCGCCGGCGGCCGGGCCTTGCAGGAAGACCAGGTAGCCGGGCGCTGCGGCATTGTGCGAGGCGGCGACCAGGGCGGCCGGGTAGACGATGCGGGGGTGCGAGGCGTCGGGGAACAGGCCGACGATGCGCACCTTCGGCTCGGTCTTGGCATCGGTGTCGTAGACGATGCCCAGCGGCGCCTCGCCCTGGGCGACGAAGGCGAGGGCGCTGCGCACGTTCTCGGCCGGGGCCAGGTGATCCTTGACGCTGTCCCAGACCCCGAGCGCGGTCAGCGAGGCGCGGGCGTACTTGCCGGCCGGCACGTCCGGCCCGGCGATGGCCAGGCGCCCGTCGCCCAGCGCATGCGCCAGCGGCATGCCGTTGCGGATCGGCAGTCGCAGGGTCGACGTGGCCGGCGCGATCAGGGCCAGGTGGTTGGTCAGCACGTCGCGGCGGCTGGCGGCGACGATCAAGTGCTTGTTCGCCGCATAGTCCATCCAGTCGCTGTCGGCCGAGACGAAGACGTCGGCCGGCGCGCCCTGCTCGATCTGCCGCGCCAGCGCCGAGGACGCGGCATAGGAGGCGCGCACCGGCACGTGGCTCTGAGCGTTAAAGGCCGTATCGACGTCGTCGAGGGCGTTCTTCAGCGAGGCGGCCGCGAACACGGTCAGCGGCGCGGGCTGCGCGAGCGCCGGCGCACCGAACAGCATCGCAACGATGGCGAGGGCGGCGACGGCGGCGGATCGGATCATCGCGGTCCCTACGTTCATGCGCTAAGGCTGGCGGCGATGATCAGGTTAGCCGCAGCGGTGATGGCGACGCTAGGGGTCGCGCTGGCGACAGCGGCGTCTGCCCAGGGTGTCTCCGTCACCGGCTTGTCGGGCCAGCGGGCCGAGCTCACAGCCGCCGATCTCGCGGCCATGCCGCATCTCGCGGTCACCCTGCAGCTCGAAGGCGGCAAGTCCGAAGCCTGCGAGGGCGTGGCGCTCAGCGACATCCTGGCCAAGGTTGGCGCGCCGCAGGGGCACGCGCTGCGTGGCCCGGAGATGACGGACGCGGTGCTCGTCGGCGCCGCGGACGGCTACCACGTGGTGCTGGCGCTGGCCGAGACCGACCCGGGTGTGCGGACGAACCGCGTCATCCTGGCCGACAAGTGCGACGGCGCGGCCATGGTCGCACCCGAGGGCCCGTTCCGTATGGTAGTGGAGGGCGACCTCAGGCCCGCGCGCTCGGCCCGGCAGGTGACCTCGATCACCGTGGTGCGCGTGATGCCACCAGCGCGCTGAGCCGGGCTCAGCGCACCTTCAGCACCAGGATGGTCAGCAGGGCCGAGAGGCCGAGGTGCAGCAGCATGAAGCGCACCAGCACCTGGGTGTTGGACCAGCCGAGTTCCTTGCGGCAGTGGTCGTGCAGCGGGAAGCGGATGCTGCCGAAGAGCTTCACCCCGAAGAAGCGCATCAGCGCCACCTTCACCAGGCCCGTCGCGCCGTTGAAGACGATCACCGAACCGACCAGCAGCAGGAAGAGCGGGTTGCCGGTCGCCACCACCAGCATGCCGATCAGGAGGCCCAGCGGCCGCGAGCCGGCGTCGCCCATCAGCACCTGGCTGGGCGCGGCATTGTACCAGAGGTAGCCGCAGACGGCGCCCGCCATCAGGAACGACAGGATCGCCCAGTCCGCGCCCTGCGGATTGGACGGGATGCCGAGGTGGCCGGCGACCGCGTCGTTGCCGATCACGGTGTAAAGCAAGCCGCCCAGGATCACGATGGCGCTGGCGGTGAGGCTGCCCGAGACGCCGTCCACTCCGTCCGAGCAGTTGGTGGCGTTGATCGAAAGCCAGATCACGCTGGTGGCCAGCGGGATCGCCAGCCAGGGCGAGAGCATGATCGCCGGCTTCCAGCCGGGCAGCCAGATGGGGGTGTTGGCGAACCCCAGCATGACGCACGACGCGCCCAGCGCGATCGCCAGGTCGAGGGCGGCGAGCTGGTATTCGCTGAGGCCGCCGCGCCGGTCGTCGACATACCCCACGAGCATGGCGGCGGCGATGAAGGGCAAGGTGCGGATGCAGGCCGAGTTCAGCGGGATGAAGAGCAGGGCCGCGACGCAGAACAGGCTGACGAAGATCAGGCCGGCGCTGACCGGCTTGCCGACGCTCTGCTCGGCGTTCACCGCGAAGGCCCGGCCGCGGTCCCGCGGCAACCACTTCCAAAGCCTCGGCAAAGCCGCCCAGGTCACGACGGCGGTCAGGGCGAAGCCCACCGCCGAGAGGAAGAAGAACGAGCTCAGCAGCCGCAGCGGCCCCCAGTAGCGGCCGAAGACGTCGTCGAGCCAGCTCAGCATGGGGCCGCGCTCAAAGTAGCAGGCCGAAGATCTTGCAGTCGCGGCGCTCGCCGCCGCGCTGGATGTGGCCGCGCAAATAGCCCTCCTCCTCGAAACCCAGCCGCCGCAGCAGGCGCTCGGAGCGCTCATTGCCGGCGTGGGCGCGGGCCCAGAGGCGCTTCAGGCCCAGCGCCGCCGCGTGATCGATCACGGCGCGCATCGCCTCCAGGCCATAGCCCTGGCCCCAGGCGGCATTGGCGAGCACGAAGCCGACCTCGCCGCGGCGATGGCGCCAGTCGATGTCGGAAAGGTCGCAGGCCCCCAGGAAGGCGTGGTCGGCGCCGCGCTCGACGGCCCAGTAGCAGGCGCGGTCGGCGCTCATGTCCTCGACCTGGGCGGCGATCATCTGCTGCACCACATCCGGGTCCTCGATCTCGCTGGAATCCCAGTGCGCCATCACCACCGGATCGCTCATGATCGGATAGAGCACGCGCCAGTCGTCCGTTTCGATCGGGCGGAGCACCAGACGTTCGGTTTCGAGAATCACGGGACTTGGACCGGGGAGGCGGGCTTCCTAGCTATGGCGCGGACGCCGGACGGATGCTAGAGGCCGCCGCTTCCTGCGACATCGCCGGCAACTGAAGAATAGCGCCTCCATGCTTACCGCTCTCCTCATCGTGCTGAACGTGCTGGTCTGCATCGGCCTGATCGGCGTGGTGCTGCTCCAGCGCTCCGAGGGCGGAGCTTTCGGCATGGGCGGCGGGCCGACCGGCCTGATCACCGCGCGCGGCGCCGGCGACCTTCTGACGCGGACAACCTGGATCCTCTTCAGCCTGTTCCTGGTGCTCAGCCTGGCGCTGACCCTGCTCGGCGCGCACGACCGCGCCACCTCGTCGATGCTCGACAAGCTGAAGTTGCAAAAAGCCGACCCGAACGCCATCAACCACGTCGCGCCGGCGGTGAACGCCATCGCGCCGCCCGGGCCGAGCAACGCCGTTTCGCCCTTCCTCGCGCCGCTGCCGGGCAGCGCCGCACCGCCTGCCGCCGCGCCGGCCCCGACGGTCGCGCCGACTCCCGCGCCCGCCGCCGCCACGCCGACGCCGCCCAAGCCCAACAAGCCAACGCCGGCCGCGGCGCACGACACGCCGCCGAAGCCCGCCCCGACCCACGCGGCCGCGGCGCCCGCTACGGCGCCGGCCGCAGCTGCCGCGCCGCCGCCGCCCGTGCTCGAAGCGCCGGCCCCGGCCGCCGCGCCCAGCGCTCCCGCCACGCCGGCCCCGCAGTAGCCATCTTGCGTGCGGCTGATTCGCGGCGCGACTCGGGCCTCGAATCGGCGCTAAGCTGAACGTCCATGGCCCGGTACATTTTCATCACCGGCGGCGTGGTCTCCTCCTTGGGAAAAGGCTTGGCGTCCGCCGCGCTCGGCGCGCTGTTGCAGGCGCGAGGCTACCAGGTGCGGCTGCGCAAGCTGGACCCGTATCTCAACGTCGATCCGGGGACGATGAGCCCCTACCAGCACGGCGAAGTCTTCGTCACCGACGACGGCGCCGAGACCGACCTCGACCTCGGCCACTACGAACGCTTCACCGGCGTCTCGGCGACCAAGGCCGACAACATCACCACCGGCCAGATCTACAAGACCATCCTGGAGAAGGAGCGGCGCGGCGACTACCTCGGCGCCACCGTGCAGGTGATCCCGCACGTCACCGACGAGATAAAGCGCTTCGTGCTGACCGATCCCGGCGACGGCGTGGACTTCGTGCTGGTGGAGATCGGCGGCACGGTCGGCGACATCGAGGGCCTGCCGTTCTTCGAGGCGATCCGCCAGCTCGGCCAGGAGCTGCCGCGCGGCCACACCTGCTACGTGCACCTGACCCTGCTGCCGTTCATCAAGACGGCCGGCGAGATGAAGACCAAGCCGACCCAGCACTCGGTCAAGGAGCTGCGCTCGATCGGCATCCAGCCGGACATCCTGCTCTGCCGCTGCGAGCAGCCGATCCCGCCGGACGAAAAGCGCAAGATCGGGCTTTTCTGCAACGTGCGCCCGTCGGCGGTGATCCAGGCGATGGACGCTGCCACTATCTACGGCGTGCCGCTCGACTACCACGCCCAGGGCCTCGATGCGGAGGTGCTCGACGTCTTCGGCATGCGCGATGCGCCGGCGCCGGACCTGTCGCGCTGGAACCAGATCTCCGACCGGCTGACCCACCCGGACGGCGAGGTCACCATCGCCGTGGTCGGCAAGTACACGGTGCTCAAGGACGCCTACAAATCCCTGATCGAGGCGCTGATGCACGGCGGCGTCGCCAACAAGGTGCGCGTCAACCTGGACTGGGTCGAGAGCGAAACCTTCGAAGGCGACGAGAGCGCTGCGGCGACCCGGCTCGAGGGGGTGCACGGCATATTGGTGCCCGGTGGCTTCGGCGAGCGCGGCTCGGAAGGCAAGATCCGCGCGGCCAAGTTCGCCCGTGAGCGGGCCGTGCCCTATTTCGGCGTCTGCTTCGGCATGCAGATGGCGGTGATCGAAGCCTGCCGGAACGTGGCTGGCATTCCTTGCGCTTCATCCAGCGAGTTCGGCGAGACCAAGGCGGCGGTGGTCGGCCTGATGACCGAGTGGACCCGCGGCAACGAGCGCGAGGTGCGCGGCGATGGCGACAACCTCGGCGGCACCATGCGCCTGGGGGCCTACGAGGCGGTGCTGACGCCCGGCTCGAAGGTGGCGCGCATCTATGGCGCCACCGCCATCAGCGAGCGTCACCGCCACCGCTACGAGGTCAACATCGGCTACCGCGAAGCCTTCGAGAGCGCCGGCCTGAAGATGAGCGGCGTCTCCCCCGACGGCCTGCTGCCCGAGATCGTCGAACGCGACGACCACCCGTGGTTCATCGGCGTCCAGTACCACCCGGAACTCAAGAGCCGCCCCTTCGCCCCGCACCCCCTCTTCGCCAGCTTCATCGCCGCCGCCCTGGAGCAGAGCCGGCTGATGTGACCGGCCGAGTGTGGTACAACGCGCCAATGGTTGTGACCCTCACCCCTGACCTTGAAAATCTAGTCCGCGAGAAGGTCGCCTCCGGCGACTACCGGGACGAGACCGACGTGATCGCTCGGGCCTTGAAGCTCCTTGACGATCAAGATCGGGACGCAGCGTTGCAGGCGGCGCTCGACGAAGGCGAAGCAGACCTCCGTGAGGGCCGGTACATCGACCTCGACAGTGACGAGAAGCTCGACGCCTTTTTCGCTAGCCTATGAGGCGAGTGCGGCTTTCGGCCGCCGCGCGCTCGGACATGGCGCAGATCGCGAGATCGTCGAGCTCCATGTGGGGTGAAGAGCAGCGTTCGAAGTACATAACTCGAATTCGCGAACGTTTGGAGCAACTCTGCGGACGCCCTGAATTGGGCCCCGTCTATGACGCCCGCCGGCCGGGTCTCAGGCGGCTGACCGTCGGGGCGCATATCGCGTTCTACCGTTTCGACGATGCGCGTATCTTGGTCGTGAGGATTTTAGACCAACGCATGGACCTCGAATCTCGGCTCGGCCAACCGATCTCGGATGACTGACGAGCATGTGCGCCGCCTCGCGCTCGCTGTCCCCGAGACCTACGAGCGGCCGCATCGGCGCAAGCCGACGTTCTGGGTCGACGAGCGCATCTTCTGCATGTTGCAGCCGGGAGAGGACCATGTGACCGTGAAGCTGGAGCGGGAGGATCAGCTGAACATGATCGAGGGCCATCCCGAGGCGGTGCGGCCGGCGCGGCTCTACAGCCACCATGGCTGGACCTCCGTCGAGCCGGCGAAGGCCGGACCGGAGCTGATGGCGGTCGTGTCCCAGGTGGTGGTGTAGCTCGGCGGTAGCGGAGCCGCTCGCGACGCGCGCCCTCCACATGGCGCCGTAGCGAGCGAGCGGCGCAGCGGTGGTCATCCGCGATCTTCGGTAGGGTCGGGTTGCGACACTCAAC
>DATAVF010000365.1:0-12207 GCA_036267835.1 Caulobacteraceae bacterium
CCTGCATCGGGTCGATGCGCGAGGGATCGTAGTTGTCGACCCCCTCGGTGCGCAGCTCCTGTTCGAGCCACGGATCGCGCGCCTTGAGCACGCCGAGCTCGTACTTCGGATCCTGGATGATCGCGGCGACCAGGTCGTAGACCTCGAGGTCGCGGAACTGCGTCGCCAACACCCCATGGGTGTTGATGCGAGCGTTCAGCGCGGCCGACCCCGCCAGGGCGACGGCGGCGCTGGCGGCGAGGCAGGCGAGGCCATAGGCAGCGCCGCGCCGCCAGCGAGGGCCCGAGCCGGCGCGCAGGGCGATCCAGCCAACGGCAACGGCAGCGAAGGGCAATACGACCGCGCCGTTCTGCCGGGTCAACGCCGCCAGGGTCAGCAGCGCCATGCCGGCGCTGAGCAGCCCCACGCGCCGCCGTCGCCGCTCCCATCCGGCCGCCGCCCAGGTCAGGCAGGCGAAGCCGGCGATGGACGCGCCGGCGAAGAGCACGTCCTTCCAGATGATGGCCGGGTAGACGATCAGCTGCGGCAGCCAGCAGACCGCCAGCGCCAGCGGCGCGGCGAGCCAGGAGGCCGGACGGCTGACGCAGACGAACGCCACGAGGGCGCCGAAAACCAGCGCCACGTCGAAGATCAGGAACAGCGCCGCGCCAGGCCACGCGCCGTCGGCGAGGCCCAGCAGCCACGACATCACCGGCGGGTGCGAGCCGCCATAGGAACCCCTGCGGCCCTCGGCGAGCTGCACCGCCGAGTCCCAGCTGAAGTGGCCGGGCCAGTTGAGCGCCAGGCACAGCCCCGCGCCGAGCAGCAGGACCGCGGCGGCGAGCAGCTGCGGCGCGGCGGACTTCAGACCCGGAACGGGCGAACTCATGACCGCTGTCCCCCGAGAGCCGCCGGGCCGAATCCCTCCGCGCCCGGCGCGTCCGATGTGAGGCGACGCCCGCCGTCCGCGCAAGGCCGCCATTGTGGGTGCGGCGCTGGCATGCGAGTCTCGCGCTCAGGGTTGGGACGCTTGAGGATGCCGAACCGGATTGCCTGGGGTGCGATCGGGCTGGCGTGCGCCGCGCTGGCGGGCGCGGCCGTCGCCCAGCCTGTCAGGGTGATGGCCATCCGCCACGGCTATGCCCTGCCGGGGGACACCTCCGCCGCCGCCGACCCCCTGCCCCGCGCCTACCCGCCGGAGCGGCCGCAGTTCTACCAGGACTTGGACCTGCCGCAGGCCAGCGACTACCAGGACGAGGTGCTGCGCTATTCCGAGAGCGGGCTGACGCCGGTGGTGGTGATCCAGTTCGCCGTGGTGCGGCCGAACCGGCCGGTGCAGGTGCTGGTCGAGCGCGCCAGCGGCCTGACCCACCTGAAGGAAGCGACGCGGGCGTTCGGCGAGATTTCCTGGGACGAGTTCGAGCGGCTGAAGGCGCTGGCCCTGCCACCGATCCTCGCCCTGCCCGCGGCTGTCGGCGGCGCGGACGGCGCCGGCGACGAGGCGGTCACCGCGGTCGACCGGGTGTGCACGCTGGAATACGCCGGCCTGGGCATCGACGCGCGCCGACGCCTGCCCTGCGCCGCCGAGGGCGCGATGCTGGAAGCCCGGGAGGCGATGCTGGAAGCCGCGGCGCGAGTCGCGCCGGCGCCTGCGCTGCCGCCCCGTTCGCGCTAGAGGTAGGCCCAGGCGGCGGCCGCGAGCCCGGCGAGGCTCAGCGCCAGCGCCGCGAACCAGGGCCAGCGGCGGCTGAGGATGATGGCCAGGGTGGCGATCGCGATGGCCATGTGCAGCAGGGTAGAGGCGACTGTCAGCCTCCCGTGGCGCACCTCGTGCACCTCGGCCCGTTCCAGCGCCTGGTCGCGCTTGTCCTCGAACGCCTTGGCGTCGGCCTGCGCCTTGGCCTCGTCCGCGGCCTCGTGGGTGGCGGTCTTGTTGTAGGCGGCAGCGTGATCGCCGCCAGCGTCGGCCGCCAGCAGGTAGAGCTTGTTGCGTACGCTCTTGGAGTTGGCGAAGCTCCACTGGTCGGTGGCCCGGTCCTGCGCCAGCACCGCATCGTTCTTGGCCGCGATGGCCGCGTCGCTCTCGGTGGTCTCGAAGCTGGCCGAGATCGCCGCCACCACCGCCAGCACCGCGATAGTGAAGGTCACCTGCGACAGCAGCGGATTGCCACTGTGCGCCGCATGCTCGGCGTGCTCGGCATGTTCGTGGTGCTCGAGCTCCTCGAGCGGTGAGTCCGACATGACGCCCCCGTTGGTCGGCTGGTGTTTGCCTACTTGCTCACGACCTCGTCGAGCATGGCGCGCCGCAGAATCGCATTGATCCGGGTCTGATAGCCCCGGCCCTGCCCCTTCAGCCATGCGAGCACATCGCTGTCGATGCGGACGGTGAGCTGGGATTTGACGGGACGATAGAAGGGATTGCGAACGGCGCGGGTCCAGAACGCCTCATCGAGCGGCGGGATATCCGAATAGTCGATGGGCGCATCCGACTCGGCGAGTTCGACGATGCGCCGTTCCTGGGCTTCGGTCAGCGGCTTACCGACCGGAACTCTCACGACGCGCTCGCTCATACCTTCGCCTCTCAGCCTGGTCCGTTCGTCGCGCCGAAATGATGCGGATGATCTCCACATCATCGTCATCGCGAACCGTGTGCGCGACAAGCAGCAGAAGCGCGCCTCGCACGAGTCCGATGGTCCGCCACCGCTCCTTATCCGACGTGGAATTGTCCGGCTCAGCCAAGGCGAACGGATCGTCGAATACCTTGGCAGCCGTCTCGAAATCCACGCCGTGCTTGGCGACGTTCGCCCGCGCCTTCTCCGGATTCCATTCGAACTCGATCGTCATGTAACTCCGGGAATGTAGTTACACAAGCGTAGTGACGCGCGAGGTCATCCCTTCCGCAGCAGCGTCGCCTGGGCCGCGGCCAGCCGGGCGATGGGCACGCGGTAGGGCGAGCAGCTGACGTAGTCGAGGCCGACCGCGTCGAAGAAGGCGATCGAGACGGGATCGCCGCCGTGTTCGCCGCAGATGCCGAGCTTGATGTCCGGCCGCGCCGCCCGGCCGCGCTCCACGGCGATGCGCACCAGATCGCCGACCCCGTCCTGGTCGAGCGAGGCGAAGGGGTCCTTCTCGAAGATGCCGAGGTCGATGTAGGCGGTGAGGAACCGGCCCGAGTCGTCGCGGCTGATGCCGTAGGCGGTCTGGGTCAGGTCGTTGGTGCCGAAGGAGAAGAATTCGGCCCCCTCGGCAATCTCGGCGGCGCGGATGGCGGCGCGCGGCAGCTCGATCATGCTGCCGACCGTGTACTCGATGGCGATGTCGCGCTCGGCGATGACTTGCTTGGCGATGCGGTCGGTGAGCCGGCGCAGGAAGCTCATCTCCTCACCCTTGGCGACCAGCGGATGCATGATCTCCGGGCACGGCGCGCGCTTGCCGGAGGCCTCGATCTCGCACGCTGCCTCGATGATGGCGCGCACCTGCATCTCGTAGATTTCCGGGTAGGAGATGCCGAGCCGGCAGCCGCGGTGGCCGAGCATCGGGTTGGTCTCGCGCAGTTCCCTGGCCCGGCGCATCAGCTTGGTGGCGTCGAGGCCGGTGGCCTTGGCCACGGCTTCGAGGTCTTCCTCGGTGTGCGGCAGGAACTCGTGCAGCGGCCAGTCGAGCAGCCGGATGGTCACCGGCAGGCCCTCCATGATGGTGAACAGCTGCACGAAGTCGCCGCGCTGCATCGGCAGGATCTTGGCCAGCGCCGTGCGCCGGCCCTGCTCGTCATCGGCCAGGATCATCTCGCGCACCGCCGCGATGCGGGCGTCATCGAAGAACATGTGCTCGGTGCGGCAGAGCCCGATCCCCTCGGCCCCGTACTGGCGCGCCGTGGTGGCGTCGAGCGCGGTCTCGGCGTTGGCGCGCACCTTCAGGCGCCGCGCGCCGTCGGCCCACTCCATCAGCCGGGCGAAGTCGCCGGAGAGCTCCGGCTCGATCATCTTCACCGTGCCGGACAGGATCTCGCCCTTGGCCCCGTCGATGGTGATGATCTCGCCGGCCTTGAACACCCGGCCGCGGGCCCGCATCTCGCCCTGCTTCTCATAGATCTGCAGCTCGCCGGCGCCGGAGACGCAAGGGCGCCCCATGCCGCGGGCGACCACGGCCGCGTGGCTGGTCATGCCGCCCCGCGCCGTGACGATGCCGCGCGCCGCGTCCATGCCGCGGATGTCCTCGGGGCTGGTCTCGTCACGCACCAGGATCACCGCCTCGCCGGCCGACCCGAGCCGCTCGGCCTCGTCGGCGGAGAAGACGATCTTGCCGGTCGCCGCGCCCGGCGAGGCCGGCAGGCCCATGGCGATGATGTCGCGCTCGGCGTCGGGGTCGATGGTCGGGTGCAGCAGCTGGTCGAGCGAGGCGGGCTCGACCCGCAGCACCGCCTCGTCCTTGGTGATCAGGCCTTCGTCGGCGAGGTCCACGGCCACCCGCAGCGCCGCCTTGGCGGTGCGCTTGCCGTTGCGCGTCTGCAGCATGTAGAGCCGCCCGCGCTCGACCGTGAACTCGATGTCCTGCATGTCGCGGTAGTGGCGTTCCAGCCGGTTCACCACCCCCTTGAGCTCGCCGAACACCTCCGGCAGCGCCTCTTCCATCGACGGCGCCTTCTCGCCCATCTCTTCGCGAGCCGCGCGGGTGATCGACTGCGGCGTGCGGATGCCGGCGACCACGTCCTCGCCCTGGGCGTTGATCAGGAACTCGCCGTAGAGGCTGTTGTCGCCGGTCGAGGGGTTGCGGGTGAAGGCGACGCCGGTGGCGCTCGTCTCGCCCATGTTGCCGAACACCATCGACTGCACGTTCACCGCCGTGCCCCAGCTCTCGGGGATGTCGTGCATGCGGCGGTAGAACTTGGCCCGGTCGTTCATCCAGCTGTCGAACACAGCGCCGATGGCGCCCCATAGCTGCTCTTCCGGCGCTTGCGGGAACGGCCGGCTGAGCTCGCGCTCCACGACGCCCTTGTAGTCGCCGACGATCGCCACCCAGTGCTCGGCGGTGAGCTGGGTGTCGATGGAGAAGCCCAGCGCGTCCTTATGGTCGTCGAGGATCTCCTCGAACATGTGGTGGTCGAGGCCAAGCACCACGTTCGAGTACATCTGGATGAAGCGGCGGTAGCTGTCGAAGGCGAAGCGCCGGTCGCCGGCCAGCTTGGCCAGACCCTCGACCGTCTGGTCGTTGAGGCCGAGGTTCAGCACCGTGTCCATCATGCCGGGCATCGAGGCGCGGGCGCCGGAGCGCACCGAGACCAGCAGCGGATTGCCGGCGTCGCCGAACGTCTTGCCGGCCAGGGTTTCGACCCGCGACAGCGCCCCGGCCACCTCGCCGCGCAAGCTGTCAGGGTAGCTGCGGCCGTTGCCGTAGAAGTGGGTGCAGGCCTCGGTGGTGATGGTGAAGCCCGGCGGCACCGGCAGGCCCAGCGACGACATCTCCGCCAGGTTGGCCCCCTTGCCGCCCAGCAAGTCCTTCATCGAGGCGTCGCCGTCGGCCGAGCCGCCGCCGAAGGCGTAGACGAAGCGCGCGCGGTCCAGTGTCTCGACCATGCTTGGTTCCTTACCCCGTCACCAGCGAGAAATCCGCCACCTGCGCCATCAAAGCGCGCACCTGCCCCAGGAGTTTCAACCGGTTGGCGCGCTCTGCGGCGACTTCGGAATTGACCAGCACCTTCTCGAAGAAGGCGTCGACCGGCGCCCGCAGGTCGGCCAGCGAGCGCATCGCCGCGGCAAAATCTTCGGCGTCCAGGGCGGCTTCGACCTTGGGCTCGGCGCGGGCCAGCGCCTGGATCAGCGCCTGCTCCTCCGCCGGCGCACCGGCCAGAGCCGCGGGCGCGCCCTCGGGCAGCGGCCCCTTCTTGGCTTCGGCGGCGAGGATATTGGAGGCGCGCTTGTGGCCGGCCAGCAGGTTGGCGCCGTCGTCGGAGGCCAGGAACCGGCCCAGCGCCTCGATGCGCCGTGTGATCCGCACCAGGTCGTCGTCGCCGAGCGCGAAGACCGCATCGACGAGGTCATGGCGCGCGCCCTGATCGCGCAGCAGCACCTTCAGCCGCTCGACCAGGAAGGCGGTGACCTCGCCCCCGACCTCGCGGGCGCCGCGGAAGCTGTAGATGACCGGCTGGGCCGGCGGCCGCGGGCCTGGGCCCAGGCGGTCGAAGCTCATGGCGCGGTCCTCTTCGACCGCGATCACATAGGCGGCCTCGCAGACCAGCGCCTCCTCGAACTCGTCGATGTAGGTCTCGAGTTCCTCGCCGCCTTCGCCATCGCCGTTGACGCCCAGCCAGCCCGTGGTGCGCGCCGCCGAGGCGTAGATCGCCCGGCCGGGCGCCGCGAAGCTCTTCAGCGACAGGTACCAGTCGCGCACCGCCGCCCGCACCGGCAGCCGCACTTCCGACTTCAGCAGGATGCGGATGAGGCCTAGCGCCGCGCGGCGCAGGCCGTAGGGGTCGCGTGAGCCGGTGGGCTTCTCGCCCACGGCGTAGAACCCGACCAGGGTGTCCAGCTTGTCGGCCAGGGCCACCGCCATCGAGAGCGGCGCTTCGGGCACTTCGTCGGAGGGACCGGCCGGCCGGTACTGCTCGCCGATCGCCTCGGCCACCGGCCCCGGCAGGCCGGCTTCGCGGGCGTAGTAGGCGCCCATCACGCCTTGCAGTTCCGGGAACTCGCCGACCATGCCGGACACCAGGTCGGC
This sequence comes from Caulobacteraceae bacterium, assembly GCA_036267835.1. Lineage (GTDB taxonomy): Bacteria > Pseudomonadota > Alphaproteobacteria > Caulobacterales > Caulobacteraceae > Acaudatibacter. The sequence continues at coordinate 6,694 of DATAVF010000365.1, forward strand.
CTTGGCCAGGTGCGCTGCCTCGCGGGCCCGCTTCGGATCTGCTCCCACCCGTGGCGCTATGCTTTCGGCCAGCGCTTCCAGCCGCGCCACCCGCTCGGCCATCGTGCCCAGCCTGGCGTGGAAGGTGACGCCCTTCAGCTTCGCGAGCCACGGCTCGAAACCGGCGCGCCGGTCCTCGTCCCAGAAGAACTTCGCGTCGCTGAGCCGCGCCGACAGCACCCGCGCGTTACCCAGCGCGAGCATCAGCCCGCCGTCGCTGGCTTCGATGTTGGCGACCACGACGAAGTTGGGCGCGAGCTTGGTCCCGCCGCCCCGGTTACGCACGGCGAAATAGCGCTGGTGCGTGCGCATCGAGGTGCGGATCACCTCGGGCGGCAAATCGAGGAAAGCCGGGTCCATCGCGCCCAGAACCGGCACCGGCCATTCGGCCAGCCCGGCGACCTCGTCGAGCAGCCCCTCGTCGTCGACAAGGTCGAGCCCCTGGGCGCGGCAGACCTTGTCGGCGGCCGCCTGGATGCGCGCCTTGCGGTCCTCGGCGTCGAGGACGACGTAGTGGCCGGCCAGGGCCTCGCGATATTCGTCGAAGTCGCGGGCCCGGAACGGCTGGGTCTCACCCATGAACCGGTGGCCGTCGGTCAGGTCGCTCGCCTCGTGGCCGTCGATGTTCAGAGGCACGATCTGGCGATCGAAGACGCAGAGGATGCGCTGCAGCGGCCGCACCCAGCGCAGCTTGCTGGTTCCCGAGGTCATCGACTTCGGCCACGGGAAGCCGCGCACGATGGCCTCGACCATCTCGGCGATGATCGCCGGCGTCGGCCGCCCGGCATGGGCGATCGACGCGAACCAGACCCCATCGCGCTCGGTCAGTTGGTCCTGGGTCACGCCGGCCGAGCGTAGGAATCCGGCCAGCGCCTGCTCCGGCGCGCCGATGCGCGGCCCCTTCCGCTCCTCGGTCCGGTCCGCCTGCGCGGCCGGCAGCCCGTCCACGACCAGCGTCAGCCGCCGCGGCCCGGCAAAGGCCCGCAGTTGCGCCTCACCGCCGAGCCCGGCCTCGGCCAGGTGCTTGCGCGCCATGGCCTCCAGGTCCCGCGCGGCCTGGCCCTGCATGCGGGCGGGAATCTCTTCCGAGAGCAGTTCGAGCAACAGCTGGGGCATGTCAGACGCGCTCGCCTTCGAGACCCACCCAGGCTTCCGCGCAGGCTTTGCAGAGTTCGCGGACGCGGCCGATGTAGCTCTGGCGTTCGGCCACCGCGATCGCGCCGCGGGCGTCCATCAGGTTGAAGAGGTGGGAGGCCTTCAGCACGTAGTCGTAAGCCGGCAGCACCAGGGGCTGGCCCTGGCGGCCGCGGGCGGCCAGCAGGCGCGGCACCTCGCGCTCCATGTCCTCGAACTGGCGCTTCAGCATCTCGACGTTGGCCGCCTCGAAGTCGAAGGCCGAGAACTGGCGTTCGCTCTCGAGGAAGACCTCGCCATAGGTCTTGAAGTCGGGGCTCTGCGGGTCGTTGAAGGCCAGGTCGTAGACGTTCTCGACGCCCTGCACGTACATCGCCAGACGCTCGAGGCCGTAGGTCAGCTCGCCGGCCACCGGCGACACGTCGAGCCCGCCGACCTGCTGGAAGTAGGTGTACTGGCTGACCTCCATCCCGTCGCACCACACCTCCCAGCCAAGGCCCCAGGCGCCCACGGTCGGGTTTTCCCAGTCGTCCTCGACGAAGCGCACGTCGTGCAGCTTCAGATCGATGCCGATGGCTTCCAGCGAGCCCAGGTACAGCGCCTGCATGTCCGGCGGGTTCGGCTTCAGCATCACCTGGTACTGGTAATAGTGCTGCAGCCGGTTGGGGTTCTCGCCGTAGCGGGCGTCGGCGGGCCGGCGCGAGGGCTGCACATAGGCGATGCGCCAGGGCCTCGGCCCCAGCGCCCGCAGCACCGTCATCGGGTGGAGGGTGCCGGCGCCGATCTCCACGTCATAGGGCTGCAGCATGACGCAGCCCTGCCGGCTCCAATAGTCGTGGAGCGCAAGGATCAGTCCCTGGAACGAAAGGGGTGTTGCGGCGGCCATGTGCTTGATTGTCGCGGGCGCGAAAGGTCGGCGGACCTATAGGGCCCGCCGACCTCGGCTTCAAGCAGACCGGCCGCCGGCAGCGGCCTGGTGGTTCAGTTGCCGATCGGCGCCGTCAGCTTGCCGGTGCGCGACAGCGGCTGGCCGTAGGCAGCGCGGTTGGCCGGCGTGTCCGGGATCGGGGCGCTGGAATGCATGAGCACGCCGTTGGCGTCGACGGTGGCCGAGGTGTCGGTCGCCGCGCCGGTGGGCGCCGAAGCGTCGGGGGTGGCGGGCGGTGCGGACATGTCGGTCATTGGCGGCGCGCTGGCGTCAGGCACGGGCGACATGGGCGCCGGCACGGGGTCGGCAAAGGCGGCGGCGGCGATCATGGACGCTGCGGCAGCCAGAAGAGCGGTGCGAACGAGAGGCATGGACTTGGTCCTTCTGCGGGGCAACTGGCTTGACCCCTGCAGACGAACGCGAAGCCTGACAGCGGGGTTCCCGAGAGAACCCCGCGCCGGGACGATCAGTGCGTGGCGGCGGGCGGCGGCGCGGTGTCGGCGGGGGCCGGCTCAGGGGCCGCTGCCGGCGCAGGCGCCGCGGCTGGCGCGTAGGGGCTGTCCGGTGGGATCAGCACCTTGTCGATCACCTGGATGATGCCGCCATTGGTGGTGCGGATGTCGGACTGGATGATGTCCGCGTCGTTGACCTTCAGATCGGCCGGGTTGCTGCCGTCGAGCAGCACATTGCTCTTCTCGGCGGTGGCCACGGGCCCCTTGGCGCCGCGAATCTTGCTGGAGTCCACCGCCACCGTGATCAGGTGGTAGGCGAGGATCTGCTGCAGCTGGTTGGCGGCGGTATCGTTCTTCGCCGTCAGCTTGGCCAGCAGGTCGGCCGGCAGGGCGTTGATGGCCGCGTCAGTTGGCGCGAAGAAGGTGAAGTTCGGATAGCTCTGCAGGTAGGCGGGCAGGCTGGTCGAATCGAGCATCTTGACCAGCATGGTGAACTGGCCCGAATCCTTGAGCGTCGCGTAGATGGTCGCGCCCCCGGTGACCTTCGGGATGGTCGGCAGCGCCGGCGCCGCAGGGGGCGCGGCGGCCGGCGGCGTGGCGTCGGCGGGGGGTGTCGCGCCGCCGCCCTGGGCCACGGCAAGAACTGGGCAAACGATCAGGGCCGCCGCGGCAGCGGTGGCGAAGAGGGTTGTCAGGCGCATTGAGTTCCTCGGCTAAGGGGCCCCTTCACCGGGTGTCCCACGTGCGCCCCATTATTGAGGCTTGGCGAGCCTCGTCAATCGGCCTCGCGGCATCAGCTTGCGGCCAATCTGGCGCCGGAAGATGGCGGACCCTCCGACTGCGGTCGAAAACGGGCAAAGTTCCGGGCCAGGGGTCGGTCGCCTACATATCGCGGGGCTGGCGCCGACCCCGGTCGAGCTACCGGGGCGAGAGCGCCCATTTTCCAGGCGTCGCTCGCGTCGGAGCGCCTAAATTCCGGGCGCCTACGCCCGTTTCACGCCGCTAGTCCAGCAAGCTGCCGCCGTTTCGGGCGCCCGTAGATAGCGTCGCCTTCGTCGGGCGAGGGACTTCCGAGGCGGAAGCCCCCGAGCTTGGTCGGGCAATAACTCATTCAAAAAAGCGCGCGCCGGGGAAGCCGTCGGACGCGCCGGAGCGAGGCGGATGAAACTCATCATAGCGGTCGTCAAACCCTTCAAGCTCGACGAGGTGCGCGAAGCGCTCGTCGGCGCGGGCGTCGAAGGCCTGACGGTATCCGAAGTCAAAGGCTACGGGCGTCAGAAGGGCCACACGGAGATCTACCGTGGGGCCGAGTACCAGGTGACCTTCGTGCCCAAGGTGAAGCTTGAGGCCGTGGTCAACGACGCGGCGGCCGCGGGGGCGGTCGAGGCGATCAAGGCGGCGGCCGGCACCGGTAAGATCGGCGACGGGAAAATCTTCGTCCTGAACGTCGAGGAGGCCGTGCGCATCCGTACCGGCGAGACCGGCGCCGCGGCGCTCTGAAACACATCGGGACAAGGGGATAGTTCAATGAAACTACTCGGTATTCATCGATTGGCAGGTCTGGCCATCGCGGCCATGATCATCGGCGTTCCCATGATCGCCGCGGCCCAGAACACGGCGCCTGCTCCGGCCGCTGCCGCCGCCAACGCGACCGCGACCAACGCGGCCGACAACTCGGCCTCGAACGCCACCAACGCGACCAATTCCGCCACCGCCGCGCCCGCCAAAGACAGCTGCGCGGCGCTCAACAACTGCGCGACCCAGACCTATCCGAAGGACGCGGTCAACTCGGGCGACGACGCCTGGATGCTCACCTCGTCGGTCCTCGTACTGATGATGACCATCCCCGGCCTGGCGCTCTTCTACGCGGGCATGGTGCGCAAGAAGAACGTGCTGGCGACCATCGCCCAGAGCTTCGGGGCGACAGCGCTGATCGCCGTGCTCTGGATGGTGATCGGCTACTCGATCGCCTTCACCGGCGGCGGCAAGGATGGGATGCAGCCCTATATCGGCAGCTTCAACTACCTGATGCTGGCGCCGTTGAACGGCGACGTGAACATCGCCAGCGGGCTCGCGCCGACCATCCCAGAGTCGGTCTACATGTTCTTCCAGATGACCTTCGCGATCATCACCCCGGCCCTGATCGCCGGGGCGCTGGCCGACCGCATGAAGTTCTCGGCCTTCCTGGCCTTCATGGGCGCCTGGCTCTTGCTGGTCTACTGCCCGATCGCCCACTGGGTCTGGGGCGGCGGCTGGCTCGGGACCATGGGCGCGCTGGACTACGCCGGCGGCACGGTCGTCCACCTGAACGCCGGTACGGCGGGCCTGGTCGCGGCTCTGATGCTCGGCAAGCGTAAAGGCCTCGGCACCGAGAACATGGCGCCGCACAACCTGGCCTACAGCGTCATCGGCGCCTCCCTCCTGTGGGTGGGCTGGTTCGGGTTCAACGCCGGGTCGGCGGTGGAATCCCACGACGGTCAAGCCGGCATGGCGGCGGCGGCGACGCAAATCGCCACCGCGGCGGCGGCCCTGGCCTGGATGGCCTGCGAATGGATCATCGCCAAGAAGCCTTCGGTTCTCGGCATGGTTTCCGGTGCGGTGGCCGGCCTCGTGGCCATCACCCCCGCCTCGGGCTTCGTCGATCCGACCGGCGCGCTGATCATCGGCGTCGGCGTCGGCATCGTCTGCTACGTCGCGGCGGTGCACGTGAAGCATTGGCTCGGCTGGTACGACGACGCCCTCGACTGCTGGGGCGTGCACGGGATCGGCGGGGCCTTCGGCGCCATCATGACCGGGGTTCTCGCCAAGAACTCGATCAACTCGCTGGCTCACGGTTGGATCTACGACCACAACCCGCACCAGATGATCCTGCAGTTGGAGGATGTCGGGGCCACCTTCTTCTACTGTGGCGCCATGACCTTCGTGATCCTGCTGGTGCTGAAATACACCATCGGCATCCGG
>DATAVF010000366.1:0-17935 GCA_036267835.1 Caulobacteraceae bacterium
GGCGAGGTCGGCGACGACACCCGGCTGAAGGCGGCGCTGCCGACCATCCAGCGGCTGCGCAAGGGCGGGGCCAAGACCATCCTCATCAGTCACTTCGACCGGCCCAAGGGCAAGCGCGTGCCCTCGATGAGCCTGAAGCCGATCGTGGCGCCGCTGGCCAAGCTGCTGGGCGCGCCGGTGGCCTTCGCCGCGGACTGCATCGGCGAGGCGGCGGCCAAGGCGGTGGCGGCGATGCAGCCCGGCGACGTACTGCTGCTGGAGAACCTGCGCTTCCACGCCGGCGAGGAGGCCAACGATCCAGCCTTCGCCAAGGCGCTGGCTGCCAACGGCGACCTCTATGTCGACGACGCCTTTTCCGCCGCCCACCGCGCCCACGCCTCCACCGAGGCGCTGGCCCACCTGCTGCCCGCCTACGCCGGCGAAGCGATGCGGCGCGAGCTCGAGCATCTCGATGCGGCGCTGGGCAATCCGAAGCGGCCGGTGCTGGGCATTGTCGGCGGCTCCAAGGTCTCGACCAAGCTCGACCTGTTGCACAACCTGATCCTCAAGCTCGACCGGCTGGCGATCGGCGGCGGCATGGCCAACACCTTCCTCTTCGCGCAGGGCTGGGACGTCGGCGCGTCCTATTGCGAGAAGGAGCTGGCGGACACGGCCAAGGGCGTCATGGCCTTCGCCGAGTCGCGCCATTGCGAGCTGTTGCTGCCCATCGACATCGTGGTCGCCGAGCGGCCGGAGCCGGGCGCCGCGGCGCGGGTGCGCGCGCTGGGTGAACTCGACTCGCACGAGCGCATTCTCGATGCGGGCCCCAAGACGGTGGAGCGGCTCTGCAAGGCGATGGACGCGTCGGCGACCCTGATCTGGAACGGCCCGCTCGGCGTCTTCGAGGTGCCGCCCTTCGACAAGGGCACGGTCGCGGCGGCGCGGCATGCGGCCGAGCGCGTCAAGGCCGGCAAACTGGTGGCGGTGGCCGGCGGCGGTGATACGGTGGCGGCTTTGAACGCAGCCCACGCGGCGGCTGATTTCAGTTTCGTCTCCACCGCCGGTGGCGCGTTCCTTGAATGGATGGAAGGCAAGACGCTGCCGGGGGTCGAGGCCCTCGAGCCAAAGACAAAATAAGGGGATAGCGACATGGACCTGGACGCGCTCAACGCCACCGCCGAGAAGATGGTGACGCCCGGCAAGGGCCTCCTCGCCGCGGACGAATCCACCTCCACCATCCAAAAGCGCTTCGATGCGATCGGGGTGGAGAACACGGAGAAGAACCGCCGCGACTATCGCGAGATCCTGTTCCGCTCGGAAGAGGGCATGGCCTACGTCTCCGGCGTCATCCTTTTCCGCGAGACCCTCTACCAGGACGCCGCCGACGGAACCCCGCTGGTGCAGCTGATCGAGCGCGCCGGCGCGGTGCCCGGCATCAAGTGCGACGAGGGGGCCAAGCCGCTCGCGCTCTTCCCGGGCGAGACCATCACCGAGGGCCTGGATGGCCTGGGCCCGCAGCTGGCCAAGGACTACGAGCGCGGCGCGCGCTTCGCCAAATGGCGGGCCACCATCCTGATCGGCGGCGGTCGCCCGACCTGGTCGGCGATCAAGGCCAACGCCCACGCGCTGGCCCGCTACGCCGCCATCTGCCAGGACAACGGCATCACGCCGATCGTTGAGCCCGAAGTGCTGATGGACGGTGACCACGACATCGAGGCGTGCGAGGCGGCGACCCGGCTCACCCTGCGCGAGGTGTTCGAGGAACTGGCGATCCAGCGGGTGGCGCTGGAGGGCATGGTGCTGAAGCCCAACATGGTGATCTCGGGCCAGGACTGCCTCGCCCAGGCCTCGGTGGAGGAAGTCGCGCGGCGCTCGATCGCGACCTACAAGGCCTGCGTCCCGGCCGCGGTGCCGGGCATTGCCTTCCTTTCCGGCGGTCAGAGCGACGAGCTGGCCACCGCCCACCTCAACGCCATGAACCAGCTGGGCCCGCTGCCCTGGAAGCTGACCTTCTCCTACGGCCGCGCCTTGCAGCATGCGCCGCAGCAAGCCTGGTGCGGCAAGCCGGAAAACGCCGCCGCGGCCCAGCGCGCCTTCACCCACCGGGCGCGCATGAACAGCCTGGCCAGTCTCGGCAAATGGGAAGGCGCGCTGGAAAAGGCCGCCTGACCTGCGCTATCGGCGGTCATGGCCGCCGAGTTCATTGTCGAGATTTGTGACTGGACGCCGGAGTGGGCGGCGGAATTCCGCGTCCGCGCCGCCGCGCTGCGCCAGGCGCTGGGCGAGTGGGCGCTGCGCATCGACCACATCGGCTCGACCTCGGTCGAGGGCCTCGCCGCCAAGCCCATCGTCGACATCCAGGTTTCGATCGCCGAGTTCGAGCCGATGGATGCGCTGGTCCAGGCGATGGCCGCCGCCGGCTACGTCTGGCGCGCCGACAACCCCGAACTGACCAAGCGCTACTTCCGCGAGACCGCGGGCGCCAAACGCTGCCACGTTCACATCCGCCTGGCCGGCGCCTGGAACGAGCAATGGGCGCTGCTCTTCCGCGACTACCTGCGCACCCACCCCGCCGCGGCCGCCGACTACGAAGCCGTCAAGCGCGCCCTCGCCGCTGAGCACGCCCACGACCGCCACACCTACACCGAGGCCAAGGCCGATTTCCTCTGGGCGACCATCCGCGAGGCCGACGCGTGGGCGGGTGAGGTAGGGTGGCGGCCGCGGGTTTCGGACGGGTGAGGGTCACCAGAGCCTGGTCACACCCGCCGTATCGAACAGGCGCTCGTTCGATATGAGCGTCAGGTCCTCGACCAATGCCTGGGCGATCAGGAGGCGATCGAACGGATCACGATGGCTGATTGTCAGATCGCCTGCCGTGATGGCGTGCGAGCTTGTCAGTGGGAGCTGCTGAAAGTTCTGCTCGGCTGTCATCAACTCGAAATTGCCCGCTAGCGCCGAAGCCTCTGGCAGCTTTCCCATGCGATGTTTGAAGGCGATTTCGAAGGCCGAGATCGGACTGACGAAGACGGCCGACCCCTCGCTATCGATGGCGGCGCGCGCAGCCATCGTCATGCGGGGATTGCCTTGGAACCACCAGAGCACCACGTGGGTGTCGAGCAGAAGTCTCACGTGTCAGGCTTGAAGACTGGACCATCTTCCCAGAGCGCCAACTCCTCCTCCGACAACGGATCGAAGAAGTCGTCCGGTAGAGTGAACATGCCCTTGTAGCGACCGAACTGCCGCTTCTTCACGACAGGCGTCACCGGCGTCAGCCGCACCATCGGTTCGGAGCCGCGGGCGATGACCACCTCTTCGCCGGCCATCGCAGCGGCGATAAGCTTGGAGAGCTGCGTCTTGGCCTGATGCATCTTGACGATCATTGTGGTTAGCTAATCAGTTAGCTAACCAGAGTCAATGTCGCACCCGCCTCGCAGGGTGTATGCAGCGGCCATGTCGCTGGATGCGCTTCTGCTGTCGCGATTGCAGTTCGCCTTTACCCTGGCGTTCCACATCATCTTTCCGAGCTTCACCATCGGCCTGGCCAGCTTCCTGGCGGTGCTGGAGGCGCTGTGGCTGGCGACCAGGCGCGAAGTGTTCCAGCGGCTCTACCTGTTCTGGCTCAAGGTGTTCGCCATCTCGTTCGGCATGGGTGTCGTGACCGGGGTGGTGATGAGCTACGAGTTCGGCACCAACTGGTCGGTGTTCTCGCGCGCCACGGCCGGGGTGCTGGGGCCGCTGCTGGCCTTCGAGGTGCTGACCGCCTTCTTCATGGAGGCGAGCTTCCTGGGCGTGATGCTGTTCGGCTGGAAGCGGGTGGGGCCGGGGCTGCACTTCGCGGCGACCTGCATCGTGGCGCTGGGCACGCTGGTCTCGGCCTTCTGGATCCTCTCGGCCAACAGCTGGATGCAGGCGCCGACCGGCTATGCCATCGGCCCGGGCGGGCGGTTCATCGCGGCCGACTGGTGGAAGGTGATCTTCTCGCCGACCCTGCCCGAGCGCTTCGCCCACATGGTGCTGGCCGCCTACCTGACCACCGCTTTCGCGGTCGGCGCGGCCTCGGCGTTCCAGTTGCTGCGCAACGCCGCCCAGCCGGAGTCGCGCATTGCCCTGCGGATGGCCATCGGCATGTACGCCATCGTCGCGCCGCTGCAGCTCTTCGTCGGCGACTATTCGGGCAAGGACATCGTCACCCGCCAGCCGGCCAAGCTGGCCGCGATCGAGGGGTTCTGGGACACTCAAGGACGCCAGCCCTTCCATGTCGTCGCCTGGCCCGACCGCGCCCGCCAGGGCAACGACTGGGAGATCACCGTGCCCGCCATCGGCAGCTGGATCACCACCGGCAACGCCGACGCCGTCGTGCGCGGCCTGAAGAGCTTCCCCGTGCAGGACCAGCCGCCAGCCGCCGTAGTGTTCTGGTCGTTCCGGATCATGGTCGGGATCGGGGTGGCGATGATCGGGCTGGGCGTCTGGGGCGTGGTGCTCTGGGCGCTGCGGCGGCTGGAGCGCTCGAAGCTGTTCCTGCTGGCTACGACCGCGATGGGTCCGGCCGGCTTCGTCGCCGTGATTGCAGGCTGGACCACGGCCGAGGTCGGCCGCCAGCCCTGGGTGGTCTATGGCTTGATGCGCACTGCCGCGGGCGCTTCGCCGGTCAGCGCTCACGAGGTGTCGGCCTCGCTCGTGGCCTTCCTCGTCATCTACGCCCTGATCTTCACCGCCGGCGTGCTCTACATCCTGCGGCTGGTGGCGCAGGGTCCCGTCGGCGAGGCGGCCCAGCCGCCGGACCCCGGGCCGCGCGCGCCGGGCTCGCCCCTTGCGGCCGGCCCCGAGGGCCTCGCGCCATGAGCCTCGACCTGCCGCTGATCTGGATCGGGGTGATGGGGCTGGCGGTGCTGCTCTACGTGCTGCTCGACGGCTTCGATCTCGGCATCGGCATCCTCTTTCCGCTCGCCCGTTCGAGCGCCGACCGCGACACCATGATGGCCACCATCGCCCCTTACTGGGACGGCAACGAGACCTGGCTGGTGCTGGGCGGCGGCGGCCTGTTCGCGGCGTTTCCAGGGGCCTACGCGGCGCTGATGCCGGCCTTCTACCTGCCCATCGTGCTGATGCTGCTGTCGCTGGTGATCCGCGGCGTCGCCTTCGAGTTCCGGGCGCATGGGCGCCGGCGCGGCAAGCCGGGCTGGACCTTCGCCTTCGCGGCCGGCTCGATCACGGCCACCGCCGCGCAGGGCTTCGTGCTGGGCGGCTTCGTGCACGGGGTGAAGCTGTCCGGCGGGCTCTTCGTTGGCGGCGCCTTCGACTGGGCCAGTCCTTACGCGGCCCTGACCGCGCTCGGCCTCGTCATCGGCTACGCCCTGCTGGGCGCCGGCTGGCTGATGGTGAAGACCCGCGACGAGCTGCATGGCGACGCGCGGCGCTGGGCGCGCATCCTGGCGATCGCGGTCGCGGTGCTGCTGGCGGTGGTCAGCGTCGCGACCCTCTTCGTGCAGCCGCAGGTCGCGGCGCGGTGGGGCTGGACGGGCGCCGGCTTCGACCTCGCCCGCCTGGCGCGGCTGTCGCCGATCCCGATCCTGGGCGCCGTCGGCCTGGCGATCCTCTTCGTGGGCCTGAGGCGCGGCGCCCACGTCTGGCCGTTCGTCGGCGCGGTAGTGGTGTTCCTCTCCGGCTATTTGGGCCTCGCCGTCAGCTTCTTCCCCTACGTGGCGCCCTACAGCCTGACCTACAGGGACGCGGCCAACGATCCGGGCGCGCTGGCCCTGCTCACCGGCGGGCTGGCGATCATCCTGCCGGTGATCCTGGGCTACACGGTCTGGGTCTACTGGGTGTTCCGCGGAAAGACTGCCGCCGATGCCGGCTATCATTGAGGGCCCGCCCGACCCCGGCGCGCCGCCCCGGCCGCTGGGGCGGCGACTGGCATGGTTCATCGGCATCGCCGTCAGCGCAGCGGCGGCGACTGCGGCGGTGGCCATGGCGCTGAAGGCGCTCTTGCCTTCGCCGTGAGGGCGGGGTTCTTGCGCGGCCATGCCCGTCCCCGCTTGCCGCCTCTACCTGATCACGCCGCCCACGCTCGATGACCTCGCCGGTTTCGGCCGAGCGCTGGGCGCCGCGTTCGAAGGCGGGGACGTCGGGGCGGTGCAGCTGCGCCTGACGGACACGCCGGACGACATCATCGAGGCCGCCGTCCACGCCTTGCACCCGATCTGCCAGGCGAGGGGCGCACCGCTGATCCTCAACGATCGGCCGGACCTCGCCGCCCGCTTGCGTTGCGACGGCGTCCACATTGGCCAGGACGACGCGCCCTACGCCGAGGCGCGCCGGCTGCTGGGTAAGGACGGCATCGTCGGCGTCACCTGCCACGACAGCCGCGACCTCGCCTGGGAAGCCGCCGAGGCCGGCGCGGACTATGTGGCCTTCGGCGCCTTCTTCCCGACCGCCACCAAGGACGCCAAGACCCGCGCCGAGATCGAGATCCTGGAGACCTGGCAGGCCGACATGCTGACCCCGTGCGTCGCGATCGGCGGCATCACGCCCGCGAACTGCCGCCCCCTGGTCACCGCCGGCGCCGACTTCATCGCGGTGTCAGCGGCGGTCTGGCGCCATCCGGAAGGCCCGGGCGCGGCCGTGACGGCGTTCAATGCGGAGATCGCGGCCGGCTTGGCGGCGCGGGGTTAAGCCGCTTCCAACAGCCCGGCGCGGTCGCACTCGGCGAGCACCCATTCGCAGAAGCGGCGGATCGATTCGATGCGCGGGTTGTCGTCGCGCCAGACCAGGTAGCAGGAGTAGGGGTCCTTCACCCGCACGTTGGAGATGCGCACCAGGCGGCCGGTCTCCAGCGCTTCCTGGGCGTGCAGGCGGCGCACCAGCGCCACGCCCAGGCCCGCGGCCGCGGCCTCCACCGTCAGCGCCGAGTCGTCGTAGATCGGCCCGCGCAGCGGCGAGGGCGTCTTCAGGCCGGCCGCCTCGAACCAAGACGGCCACAGATTGACGTCCTCAAGGATCAGCGGCGACGTCGGGATGCACTGGTCGGTGCACTGATGGCTGTGATGCCGCTCCAGGAAGTCCGGGCTGCAGACCGGGAAGACGAACTCCTCGAACAGCAGCTCCGAGCGCAGGTTGGGCCAGTGCCCCATGCCGATGCGCAGCGCCACGTCGACGCCGTCGGCGTGCAGATTGGCGAGCTCGCGCCCGGTCCGCACTTCTACCGTGATGTCCGGCAGGGCGTCGTTGAGGCGTCTAAGCTTCGGACCCAGCCACAGCTTGGCGATGCTGGGCAGGGTCGAGAGCACCAGCGCGCCTTCGCCCTCGCGCACCTTGAGGTCCTCGGCGGTGCGCAGCACGATGCGCTCGGCCTCGCGGTAGGCTTGCGCCAGCGCCAGGGCCGCGGCGCTGGGCGCCATGTGCATGCCCTCGCGGCGGAACAGCGTTTGGGCATAGACCCGCTCCAGCCGGCGCACCGTCTGGCTGACCGCGCTGTGGGTGACGCCGAGTTCCTCGCCGGTCAGGCTGTAGCTCTGCAGCCGGCAGGCCGCTTCCAGGACGCGCAGGGCGGCGAAGGGTGGAGCGGGATCGGCCATAGGTTTTTGCCCCTCCTGTCGAAATTACCGCAAATTAGCGCCGCGATGAACAAGGTTGTGGCGGGAGCCTAGCCGAGGCGGCGGCGCCCGTTGGTTAAATGTCTGTAATTCCTGCGATGATGCGCCCGTTTGTCTGGCGCGTTTCGAGGGCGCAACCGCCGCCCTAGGTGTCGCCGAAGCTCTCGGTGGTGAAGCGGAAGGCTTCCAAGCTGCTCGACCAGTGATCAGGGCGCAGGCCGGCCTTGATCTTCAGCTGCCGCACGAAGCGCATGGCGTGCGGGACCTCGGCCCAGACGCTGGGCAGGAAGAGGCTCTGGCGCCCGCCATCGCGGATGATGAGGCCGTCGATGTCCGGCGAAAGGGCGGCGATCAGCTCCGCCTCGGAGGCGCAGGGAATGCGGCGCGGCGTCGAGAGGATCGAGATGTCGAAGCTGAGCTGCGCCGCCTCCGCCTCGGTCACCGCCGCAAAGCGCGGGTCGCCGAAGGCCGAGTTCCAGGCGTTCTGGGCCACGTCGTGGATGAGGGCGTGCGCCGGCAGGATCGTGCCCCGGCAACCGCGCAGCTGGCCGGCGATCTTCAGGGTCACGAAGCTGGCGCGCTGGGCCAGCAGGGGCCGCGGCATCCCGCCCTCGAGGCGCAGCTTCGGCGCGGCGCCGCCCAGCCTGATCCCCTGGCGCACCACCTCCTTGGCGAGATCGAGCAGGGTGCGGCGCTGGCGCTCGGGGATGCGGGCGCCGTGGGCGTATTCGAAGGCGAAGGCGCCGTAGCCGACCACCCGGCTCTTGTCGCCCTGGGTGTCGCCGGAATTGCGCACGTCGAGGGCGGTGACGCGCAGGTCGCGCCGCTGCGCCTGGTCGATGAGGCCGGCCAGCGGGAAGCAGCCGCAGGCCCGCTCGCCCTCGCAGGCGCCGAAGTCGAGCCGCTCGATCGCGGCGGTGGTCTCGGCGTCCCTGGCGACGGCGGTGGCGTAGTCGTGGAAGTGGCTGAGGTCGGACGAGACGATGATCGCCGTCTCCGGCCCGCCCCAGAGCTGCGCCAGCATGCTGGAGGTGTTGGCGGCCGGCGAGTTGCCGACCAGGACCGGCAGCACCTCGACGTCGCCGAGCGCGCGCTGGATGAAGGGCAGGTGAACCTCGAGGCTGTGCTCGCCCTCGAACGGCTCGGCGGCCACGGTCACGTCCGGCCGCTGCGCCAGCGCATCGCGGGCCTCGCCGGCGACGCGCACGGCCCCCAGCGGCGTCGCCCAGGCGTCGGCGGCGGTGACCGCCATGCCGCGCACCGGCATGCGGTGCGTGGGGCCTAGCAGAATGGCGCGCTTGATCTGCCCCCGGCGCCGCGCCAGCAGCTTGTAAGCGGCCCCGGCGATGTCGCCCGAGTAGATGTGCCCGGCATGCGGCGCGACCACCGCCTTGGCCGCCAGCTCCGGCGGATTGGCCCTGGCCAGGCTGGCGTCGACCTCGGCCGCGAGCGCCTCGGGCTCGGCCGGATAGAAGAGCCCCGCCACGCCGGCGGGTTGGATATTGGAGGTCAAACTCATCGCGTGGAGGCTAGCAGATTTTCCTGCCTCCCCAAGTGGGGAGGGACAGCCGATGTGCAGCATCGGCAGGGTGGGGGTGTCCGCCGCCTGGCGCGTTTCCCCGGCACATGCCCACCCTGATCGCTTTGCGATCTGTCCCTCCCCACTTGGGGAGGGAGGCTATGCGGCTCGGCCTGCCTCGATCTGAGACGGCGCCGGCGCCAGTTCCGCCAGCCAGTTGCGGTACAGACGGATGGCGGAGCCGCGCCAGGTCCAATCCGGCGAGGCCGCGGCGACGACGGCTTCGTACTCGGCGAGCGGGCGCGGCTGCTGGCTGAGCGCGGCCAGGCGCACCTTGGTGGCTTCATCGAAGTAGCCCGCCGGCACGCCCGGATGAGCCGGGCGCTCGCCGCGCAGGAAACGGCCGACGTCGCGCAGGTATTCGCGGGTCAGGGTCTCGGCGTCGTATTCCGGGTGGCCTTG
This sequence comes from Caulobacteraceae bacterium, assembly GCA_036267835.1. Classification (GTDB taxonomy): domain Bacteria; phylum Pseudomonadota; class Alphaproteobacteria; order Caulobacterales; family Caulobacteraceae; genus Acaudatibacter. The sequence goes on from DATAVF010000366.1 coordinate 9,553, forward strand.
CAGGAAGAGCTGCAGCCCGCCTTCGCGGCGGACGAAGGCGTCGACGCCGGCCGCCCGCGAGTGGGTGAGGGTCTCGTAGCCGCTGGCGATCAGTTCGCCCTCGTCGAGGCCGTTGAGCCGCGAGTGCGGCATGGTCAGCCGCGCCGCGCCGGCGATCAGCGGGTCGTCGCCGGCGGGGACCGAGGTGAAGACCCCGCTGAGCTTGGCGGGCAGCAGGCGGCGCTCGATGCCGTTGAAGTGCAGCACCGCGGCGTGGGCGGCGAGGCAGGACCAGACGGTCGGCAGATGCGCGAAGCGGGTCCAATCGGCGACCTCGGTCAGCGCCGGCCAGTAGGGCTCGTCGTCGAGCCGCGGCGTCTTCGGCTCCGCGCCGGTGACGATCAGGCCGTCGAGGCCCGCGTCGGCGATCGCGGGCGCGCCCTGATAGCGGCCGTCCATGCTGGCGCGCGCCTTCTCGCCCCGCGCCACGCCGGCCAGCTGGAACAGCACCAGTTCGACCTCGGTGTCGCCGCCCGCGGCGCGCAGCAGATCGCCGAACTGGCGCTCGGTGGCGCAGAGCGCCGCGTCCGGCATGTTGTTGAGCAGGCCGATGCGCAGCCGCGGCTGAAACGGCGCGGAAGGCGGCGCGCGCTGGGTCAGCACGAGCTCGGGCGCAGCCATCACGAGGCCGCCCGCATCGGGACGACGTTGGCCGCCAGCGCCTGATCGAGGTCGGCGATGATGTCGTCGATGTGCTCGATGCCGACGCAGAGCCGGATCATCTCCGGCTTCACGCCGGCCGCCGCATGCTCGGCTGCCGACATCTGGCGGTGGGTGGTCGAAGCCGGGTGGCAGGCCAGCGACTTGGTGTCGCCGATGTTCACCAGCCGCTTCACCAGCCCCAGCCGGTCGTAGAAGGCCTTGGCCGCCTCGTAGCCGCCGACCACCCCGAAGGTCAGCAGCGACGGCGGGTTTCCCCCAAGGTATTTGTTGGCCAGCGCGTAGTAGGGGCTGTCCTCGAAGCCGGCGTAGTTCACCCAGTCGACGCGCGGATCGGTGCGCAGGTACTCGGCCACCTTGCGGGCGTTCTCGACATGGCGCTCGACCCGCAGCGCCACCGTCTCGATGCCCTGCAGCAGCATGAAGGCGCTCATTGGCGCCAGCACCGCGCCGGTGGTGCGCTGGTAGACGCTGCGCATCCGTGCGGCGTACGCGCCCTTGCCGAAGCGCTCGGTGTAGACGAGGCCGTGGTAGGAGTGATCCGGCTCGCTGAACTGCGGGAAGCGGCGCGCGTTGGCGGCCCAGTCGAACCGGCCGCCGTCGACCACCATCCCGCCCATGGTCGTGCCGTGGCCGCCCATGAACTTGGTCAGCGAGTGCACCACGATGTCGGCGCCGTGCTCGATCGGCCGCATCAGGATGGGCGTGGCGACCGTGTTGTCGACGATCAGCGGCACGCCGTGCCGGTGCGCGGCTTCGGCGATCGCGGCGATATCGCAGACGTTGCCGGCCGGGTTGCCGACGGTCTCGCAGAAAACGGCGCGGGTCTCGTCATCGATCAGTGCTTCGAGGTCCGCCGGCGCATCGCTCTTGGCGAAGCGGGCCTCGATGCCCTGGCGGCGCAGCACGTGGTTGAAGAGGGTGTAGGTGGTCCCGTAGAGCTGCGGCGTCACCACGATGTTGCCGCCGTGGTCGGCCAGGGTGACGATGGCGTAGTGCAGCGCCGCCTGGCCCGAGGCCAGCGACACGCCCGCGACGCCGCCCTCCAGCTCGGTGACCCGCTCTTCCAGGATGGCGTTGGTCGGGTTGCTGATGCGGCTGTAGCGGAAGCCCTCTTCCTCGAGGTTGAACAGCGCCGCGCCGTGGTCGGCGCTGTCGAAGGCGTAGGCCACCGACTGGTAGATCGGCACCGCGACCGCCTTGGTGGCCGGATCGCAGTCGAAGCCGGCGTGGAGGGCAATTGTCTCGCGGCGCATCTGGTAAGCTCCTCAAGAGCCGCCCGGCAGTCCCGATTTGCATCACTGCGGGCGGCGGCGAAGGGGCCATTGCAGCTCGCGTGCCGCGCGAAAAATGGCGTGGGCCTTGCAGCGACCGCGCCCGTCGGCCTCGCGCCGCGCCATGTCGGGACGCTTTTCATGTCTGTCGCTACGCTGGATCCCTTGCCCGCCCCCGCCGCGGCGGCGCCTGCCCCGAAACGGTCCGCCAACAAGGATTGGGTGCGCGCGCTGGAGCTGACCGGGCGGCTGGAGTCGCAGCCGGAGCGCACCTTGCCGGTGGTCATCGACGAACTGGCCGAGCGGTTCGGCGACAAGCCGGCGCTGCTCTCCGATCGCGAGGAGCTCTCCTTCGTCGCGCTGGCCGAGCGCTCGCGTCGTTATGCCCGCTGGGCCCTCGATCTCGGCCTCGGCAAGGGCGACGTGGTGGCGCTGATGATGCCGAACCGGCCGGAATACATGGCGCTGTGGCTGGGGCTGGCCCGTGTCGGCGTCACCACCGCCCTCATCAACACCCAGCAGCGCGGCGCCTCGCTGGCGCACTCGCTGACGGTGGCGGGCGCGCGCCACATCGTCGTCGACGCCGCGCTGGCCGAGGGCGTGGCCGAGATCGCCGCCGACCTGGCGGGCGGGCCAACCATCTGGTCGCACGGCGAAAGCGCGCACTGGTGGCCGCGCATCGACCTGGCGATCTTCGTCTATGGCGCCGGCCCGCTGACCAAGGCCGAGCAGCCGCCGGTCACCCTCGCCGACCGCGCGCTGCTGATCTACACCTCCGGCACCACCGGCCTGCCCAAGGCGGCCAACGTCAGCCACTATCGGGTGATGAGCTGGAGCCACTGGTTCGCTGGCCTGATGGACATCCAGCCGGGCGACCGGCTCTACAACTGCCTGCCGATGTGCCACAGCGCCGGTGGCGTCGCCGCGATCGGCGCGGCGCTGGCCGGCGGCGCCTCGGTGGCCATCGCCGAGAAGTTCTCGGCGCGGCGGTTCTGGGGCGACGTGGCGCGCTGGCGCTGCACCCTCTTCCAGTACATCGGCGAGCTCTGCCGCTATTTGCTGGCCGCCCCCACCGACCCGCTGGAGCGCGCCCACACCCTGCGGCTCGCTTGCGGCAATGGCCTCGCGGGCGACGTCTGGGAAGCGTTCCAGGCGCGTTTCGCCATCCCGCGCATCCTGGAGTTCTACGCCGCCACCGAGGGTAACTTCTCGCTCTACAATGTCGAGGGAAAGCCCGGCGCCATCGGCCGCACCCCACCCTTCCTGTCGCACCGCTTCCCCGCCGCCATCGTGAAGTTCGACGCCGACGCGGGTGGGCCGATGCGCGGCCGGGACGGTTTCTGCGTGCGCTGCGCGGCCGGTGAGGCCGGCGAGGCGGTCGGGCGGGTGTCCTCCGCCGGAGCGGCCCGCTTCGAGGGCTACACCGACGCGGCCGCCACCGAGATCAAGCTGCTGCGCGACGTGTTCGCCAGGGGCGACGCCTGGGTGCGCACCGGCGACCTGATGCAGACCGACGAGCAGGGCTTCTACTATTTCGTCGACCGCATCGGCGACACCTTCCGCTGGAAGGGCGAGAACGTCGCCGCCGCCGAAGTCGCCGCGGCGCTGCGCGCTTTTCCGGGCGTGGACGACGCCTGCGTCTACGGCGTCGCCGTCCCCGGCGCCTCGGGCAGGGCCGGCATGGCCACGCTGGTCGCCGCCGACGGTGTCGACCTCGCGGCGCTGCGCGCCCACCTGGCCGCGCGGCTGCCCGACTACGCCCGCCCAGTCTTCCTGCGCCTGGCCGCGGGGCTGGAGGTAACGGAGACCTTCAAGCTGAAGAAGCAGACCCTCGCCGCCGAGGGCTGGGACCTGGATCTGGTCAGCGACCCGCTGTTCTTCGATGACCGCGCGGCGGGGGCATATGTGCGGCTGGGTGAGACGATGGCCGAACAGGTTCGCAGCGGGGCGCTGAGGCTCTAAGCGAGCCAAAGCGAAGAAGCTCCGAATTCGAAACTGCGAAGCGGGCTGTCAGAAACCTTGCGACGGGCCGCGCCGCGAGCCTAACTACTGGCTGAAAAGAGGGGACGCCGGAAATCCAAAGTCGCCCCGGAGTAGGACAATGCGAGCAGCGGCGGCGATTGCCCTTGCATTTGGGACGATCTTGGCAGGCCAGCTTGCCATCGCAGCAACCCACAACTCGCCGAGAAGGCATCCGTCCAGCGCGACGACGCCAATCGCGGCGACTGGAACGCTGGGCACTCCTGACCTCATCGGGATTACGCAGCTCTTTTTGAAATCTCACCCAGACGCGTTTCACAGCGATCCGACAGAACGCTTCGTCGGCAGGCACTTTCACATTACCCAATATGTCAAAGAACAAGGAGCTAACGATGAACGTGTTGACTCCACGTGGAGCTACGACAAGGTGAATCGTGAAATCACCTTCTCACTATATTCATCAAGCCTGCACGTTATGTTCAATTCGCAACCAGCAGGGACTTACACAGGCCGGAACGCGTTTGGCGTTAGCGTTCGGATTCACGCCTACCGCGACGTCGAGGTTGTCCTAAAACCTGCTCAGGCTGACATACAGGCGCTGAGCGTAACGGTCCCGGCTGACCCGAATGAGGGCCTCATTCTGTCGAATATTGTGTATCTCGCGATAGATGGCTCGATCGCAGATTCGGGCGGATCTGTTGAAGGTTGTGATACAAATGACGACAAAGCCACAATTGATGATCCTGTTGAAGAGGTAACTACCACTTGCTCGATTGCGGTCAACATCGATCGGGTAGCATTCGTCGATCCAGGCACCGGTCAGGTTCTAAAGGAGCTAACCCGGCCGTCGCCGAGTGCTCCAGAAGTAACGCCTGCGCCCCAGCCGTCCGTGATCAGCCAGTCCGTCCCGATCGTAATAAGTCAGCCCGATTGGCTGCACCGCCCCTCAGGAGACGATATCGCCACCTACTATCCGGAACGGGCGAGTCGGATGGGCGTAAGCGGCTATGTGACCATGCGATGCACGATCACGGCGGCGGGTACGGTGACGGCGTGCGAGATCACTGCCGAGAGCCCGCCCGATCAGGAGTTCGGTTCGGCAGCGCTGCGCCTCGCAAGACTGTTCAAGATGGCTCCGATGACCAGTGACGGCGTTCCAGTTGCCGGCAATCAGGTGATCATCCCAATCGGCTTCCAGCTTCCCCGAGACTAGCGGCCAACCGCGCCCGCATCTGCGCCCCGATCAGCGTCGCGGCGTCGCGGGCATGGGGGATCGCGCGGGCCATGGCGTAGAAGTAGTGGATCATGCCGGGGTGGCGGGTCAGCTCGGCGTCCTGCAGCGCCGCGGCGTAGGCTTCGCCCTCGTCCCGGAACGGGTCGTACTCGGCGGTGTGGATCAGCGCCGGCGGGAGGCCGGCGAAGGCGGCGGCGCGCAGCGGCGAGATTCGCGGGTCGTCCCCCGCCGCGCCGGCTGGCAGGTAATCGGCGAGGTCGCGGGCGAAGGCGGCGCGGCTGATGAAGTAGCCCTCGGCCAGCTCGGTGCGCGATCCGCCCGTGAAGGTCACGTCCAGGATCGGGCAGATCAGCACCTGCAGGGCGAGGGGCGGGGCGGCCGCATCGCGCGCCACCGCCGCGGCCAGGCCGCCGCCCACCGAGTCGCCGCCGACCGCGAGCCGGGCCGGGTCTACGCCGAGCTGGGCGGCGTGGGCGGCCACCCATTGTGTCGCGGCAAGACAGTCGGTGAAGGCGGCGGGGAAGGGATGTTCCGGGGCCAGCCGGTAGTCCACCGCGATCACCCGCGCGCCGGACGCGGCGCAGAGCCGGCGGCAGAGGCCGTCGTGGGTGCGCGGGCCGCCGGCGACCCAGCCGCCGCCGTGGAAGAAGACCAGGGCGGGCAGGGCGCCGGTTGCGGCTTCAGGGGAGTGGATGCGCAGGTCGATCGGGCCATCCGGGCCCTCGGCGATTGCCGCTTCGACGGGACCCTCGCTGGCGTCGTCGGCCATCTCGGCCAGGGCGTCCAGCGCGGCGCGGCGAGCCTGCGGCGTCTGGGCGGCGTGCGCCTCGCCGCGCGTCGCCGCCAGCATGTCCAGCAGGCGCTGTGCGCGGCGGTCGAGCGGCATGGCTCCTTCTTAGGCGGCCATGCCTCAGGCCGCCAGGGCCACCGCGCCCACCAGCTTCTCGATCGCCGAGATGGTGCGGAAGTTGGCCGGGGTCATCCGGCGCTGCGGGATCTCGATGCCGAACTCGTCCTCGATGGCCAGCATCAGGTTGACCATGTCGAGCGAGGTGAGGCCGGCGTCGGTGAGGTTCTGTTCCGGGCCAACCGTCACCGGGCCGGCGCGCTTGGCCAGCAGGGTCTGCACGATGTGGGTGATCTTGACCTGGGCGCCGCCAGAAAAACCGTCCGCCATCTTCGCCTCCGTCTGCGGGTGACCCAGGAAGGGACAGGCCGCCATCTCATTCCGAACCAAACGGCTGGTTTGCCGCCGGCTTGGACAGGCGGTCGCAAGGCATGTGCCAGCATTGGGGGCGGAGGCGCCTGGGAACCGATCTATGCTTCGTATGACTATGATATTGGCGATTTCGCTCTAAGTTAATCGAGATTAACCACCTCCGTAAACTGGTTGTATACTGTGTGAATATTTGTATCGGTTGGCATGGTGCTTGCTGCCAGAGGGCGGAGCGATCCATGTCGGCGCCAAAACGCGGCGATCTGGATCGAAGGCCCTGAAAGGGAACGAGCGGACCATGACCGTGCACGGAATGATGCGGCTGAAAGAGCCCCCGGTGGAACTGGCGACCGAGCAACTGTTCGAGAAGCCGCCGCGGATCGATGACCTGGCCGAGCGCGCCGCGCGCGTCGCCGCCGTGGCCGCCCTGCATGCCGACGAGGTCGACCAGGCCGGCCGCTTCCCGGTCGAGGCGATCACCGCCGCCAAGGCGCTGGGCCTGCTGGGCTTGATGGCGCCGCGCTCGCTCGGCGGCGAGGGCGCCAGCCTCGGCGACATCGCCGACATCTGCTACACGCTGGGACGCGCCTGCGCCTCCACGGCCATGATCTACGCCATGCACCAGGTGAAGGTCGCCTGCGTGGTCCGCCACGGCATGGGCAGCCCCTGGCAGGAAGCCTTCATGCGCCGCCTGGTGCGCGACCAGATGCTGGTCGCCTCCTCGACTACCGAGGGCGCCGGCGGCGGCAATGTTCGCTCCAGCGAAGCCCCGATCGAGCGCGACGGCTACCGGATAAGTCTGGAACGCGCCGCCAGCGTCATCTCCTACGGCGCCGAGGCCGACGCGGTGGTCACCACCGCCCGCCGCGAGGCCGACGCTGCGGCCAACGACCAGGTGCTCGCGGTCTTCTACAAGGCCGACTACACGCTGGAACGCACCATGGCCTGGGACACCCTGGGCATGCGCGGCACCTGCAGCGCCGGCTTCACCCTGCGCGCCGCCGGCGAGGCGGCCCAGATCCTGCCGATCCCCTACGAGATGATCCACGCGCAGAGCATGGTGCCGGCCGCGCACATCCTCTGGGCCAGCGCCTGGGCCGGCGTCGCCGCCGCGGCGGTGGAGAAGGCGCGCAAGTACCTGCGCAAGGCCGCGCGCAGCGGCGGCGAAATGCCCCCGAGCGCTCCGTACTTCACCCGCGCCAACGCCTCGCTGCGGGCGATGCGCGCGCTGATCGCCACCACCCTGACCCGTTACGAGATGATCGAGGCCGATCCCGAGGCGCTGATGGCGCTCGACTTCCAGTCCGAGATCGCCCTGCTGAAGGTCGACGCCTCCGAGCTGGCGGTGCAGACGGTGATGAGCGCCCTGCGTTGCGGCGGCCTTTCCAGCTACCGCAACGACAGCGACGTCTCGATCGGTCGCCACCTGCGCGACGTGCTCTCCTCGCCGATCATGATCAACAACGACCGCATCCTCGCCAACGTCGCCGCCTCGGCGCTGCTGACCGAGGTTCCGGCGTCCGTCCGGGGCTGAGCGCCATGACCCTCATGTCGAAGATCGCCCCCGCCGGTGATCTGGCGGCCCTGAAGGGCAAGCTCTTCCACGAGACCGGGGTGGACGGCGTCTACGCCCGTACCGGTCTCTACGAGGGCGTCGTCGAGGCGCTGACGTCGCTGATCTCGACTTTGCGGCCACGCGACGCCGAGGTACTGCGCTTTCCGCCGGTGATGAGCCGCACCCAACTGGAGCGCCACGGCTACCTGAAGAGCTTCCCCAACTTGCTGGGCGCCGTCAGCTGCCTGTGCGGCGACGAGCGGCAGATCCGCGGCGTGGTCAATCGCTTCGTCGAGGGCGAGGCGGACTGGACCGAGGCCCTGTCACCGGCCGACCTCGTGCTGGCGCCCGCCGCCTGCTACCCGGTCTACCCGCTGGCCGCCGCGCGCGGCCCGGTCCCGGACGCCGGCCTGACCTTCGACGTG
>DATAVF010000367.1:0-14370 GCA_036267835.1 Caulobacteraceae bacterium
TCTGATCCAGGCCGGCGACGCGGACGCCTACGACGACCCCGACGGCCTCGACCAACTGCTGGCCCGCATCCCGCCGGAGTCGCGCGCCCTCATCCGCGGCATCACCCACCAGGGCGCCGGCCACGGCTTCGACCGCGACGCGCCGGCCCGCACCATCGTCGACCCCTTCGCTCACAAGGGCAAAGGCGGCCCAGTGCTGATGGCCCACCACCCCGAGGCCGCCGAAGCCGCGCGCCAGGCCAACGTTGCGTTCTTCCGGGAGGCGTTCGGCCTTACCGGTATTATGGCGCAAGCGGTGGAAGGCCCGAATTTGCGCGGTTAAGCTTTAGCTGCCACTCTCTCAACCGGCTATTTGCCGGGGGAGATTGCCGTGATCGATGGGGCGCTTGGCGAGCCGATAATCATTCGGTTCGATGGGCTGGACGCCGACCAGCACGAGCTAGAGCTGCTTAGCCTGTCAGAAGCGCTCGACGGCCTCTCGCGGATCATCTCGGCCGCCGCTCACTTCGCACTCACACAAGAGATAGCCACCAGGAAAGACAAGCAGACGGTTCGTGTCGTTGCCAGGGCTCCGGCAGAAGGTTGCTTCGTAGTACATGCTATTGTGCAGTACGCTCACGCCCATCCAATGTTCAAAGAGTACGCGTTAGCTACCGTTTCAGCGTTGACCGCTACTGCGATAACTTATATCTTTACATCGGCTGCCGGCAAGAAAGAGGAAATGAGGCATCTGAGTACAGCACTGGAGTCGGCCATCCGCGAGCTCGGTTCGCGAGACCAGCCGACGATTGACCGGCTCCTTACAACGGTCGAGCGGATGGCTGAGAACCTGAAGCCGGCCGTCAAGCGCGCTATCGCGCCCATCGGCAAGTCTGCACGCACCCTGACGGTTGGTATGGATTCGGTCGAGACCAAGGTGGTCATCGATGAAGCAGACCGGGCCGCCATCGACTCGCCCGCCGGTCTCACCGTCGATGACGAGCGCCCCTACGTCGTGGAAATCTCCGAACTCGACATGCAGACCGGCGCCTGCCACGCGGCCATCGCCGACGAGCCCGAACGCCGGTATCCGGCGCGCATCACTGATCCGGCGGTCTCGCTACCGAACAATCCATATGTGCTCTCAATGGCAGCGAAGACCGCGCTGGCCGTTCGGGCGAAGGCGACCTACCGCGACGGTGAGATTGAGCGGCTATTCATCAGCAACACCGAAGACCGACCTCGCGGCGAGCCCGACTTCGAACTGAGGTGAACCTAGTCCAGTCGCAGTGTGTGGGCGCCGACCGCGCGCATCGCCGCCAGCATGAACCACGCCGGGAATGTGCCGCGGTTGATCTTCACCTGCACGGAACCCTCAGTCTCCGGGAGACCCATGTCTGTGAGGCGCTGCGCTAGGTCTCGGTATCCCACGTCGGCCCGCACCAGCTCGGCCTTCAGGTGCCGCTTCGCCAAGTCGGCCCATTTGTCGCTAGTTCCCGCCATGCTCGTCTCCGCCTGATTCGTCGGAAAACGAACATATCCGTTCTCTTTTCTATTGCAAGTGAACGTGCGCAATCGTACATATCTGTTCGTCAAACGAACGGATATGAACTGTGTCAACTCAGCGCGGCCAGCACTTTCTCCTCTCCCGCCGGGCCAAGACCCTGTCTCTGGCGACCGTCTTCCGCATGTCGGATGCCGACGCCGAAACCGCCTTCCGGCAAGTGCGCTGGCCCGAGACGGACGGCGCGGCCGTATGTCCGAAGTGCGGCGGTCTGGACGCCTACGAGTATCACCGCGAGACCGGCGCCCTCGCCTTCGAATGCCGGGAGTGCAAGGCGCACTTCAGCATCACAAGCGGGACCCTGTTCGCCTCGCACAAGCTGCCGCTGCGCATGTACCTCGCCGCCATCGCCGTCTTCTGCAACGAAGTGAAGGGCAAGAGCATGCTGGCGATGAGCCGCGAGCTGGGCCTGTCCTACAAGGCCGCGTTCGTGCTCTGCCACAAGCTGCGCGAGGCAATGGCGGCTGAGATGCGCGGTCGCCAGCTGGGCGGCGAGGGCACGGAAGTGTCTGTCGATGGGATGTACACGGGCGGCTATCAGAAGCCCGCCAATCGCCGCGAGAACCGCCGGGATCGCCGCCTTGTCGAGAACCAAAACGGCAAGCGCAAGGTCGTCGTCGTGATCCGCCAGCATGGCGGCGACAGCCTCCCGGCCGTGTTCAACTCTGAAGCCGCCGCGACTAGCTTCATCCGCGCTCACGTGAAGCCGGGAACGGTCGTCAACGCCGACGAGGCCTCAAGCTGGGACAGCCTGCACGCCAAGTTCGAAATGAAGCGCATCAACCACCAAGAGGCCTACAGCCTCGACGGCGCCTGCACGAACTGGGCGGAGTCGTGGTTCTCGCGGATGCGTCGCGGCGAGATCGGCCACCACCACCATATCTCGGGTCCGTATTTGATCCGCTACGCCCAAGAGGCCGCGTTCCGGGAAGACAGCCGCCGCGTCGCCAACGGCGAACAGGTGACGCGCGTGGCGGGCTTGGCGATGACGAACAAGCCCAGCGTGGACTTCGCCGGGTATTGGCAGCGCCACAAGGTGGCTTAGAGCAATTCGGGTTGCGATCCCCGCCGGTCCTTCCGGTCCGCATCGATGGCTTGGCGGATGAAGCGGGCCGATCTGCTGGTCGCAACTCGACATTCCTCGCCCCCGCTGGATCGTTCCTCGATAATTCTCTCGGCGGACAGAGTCTCGCCGGCCATGACAAAGACCAGCTCCGAAGTATTCATCGCGTCCCGCAGGTTCGATTTCGCTGGCACGCCCTTCTTCGATCTGAGCTGCTTCGCGTTTCGGTCGAAGAGCACGCTGTAAAGCGTGTTGGTACACATGCCGTAGTCCTGTCCCTTCGCGCCATGATCCCGCAGCGTGTTCGTGTATTGATTGCGAACGCTACGCGACAATGCCCTTGTGCCGGCCCACTCGTTAGCTTCCGGCCCGGCGCGCTCCAAGATGTCATCGGCCAGCGTCGGATCGGCGGCTTTGTAGCGAAGGAAGACTTCGCGAACCTCCAACGCCAGCGTGGGGTTTAGGTACTCAGCATAAGCGAGGGCCAGCCGAACGTCCGCGTAGGTGCCCCCGCTGGGTCCAGTCTTTGCGTAAATCGCTGTTCTAAAATCACTTTTGGACCAATTGCGGTTCTTGCCCGTAATTCGCTGGAGCACGGCCACCGTTAGCCGAGTTGTGACTTCTAGGCGCCGCCAGTCGTTCGGCTTTTGAAATTTGGAGAATCCAGCCGCCTGCCAGATGTCGTTGAGGCAGACTAGGCCGTCCGCATCGACGCGAATTACGCGTCCCCGGATGACTGGGAATGTGCTCGGTACTGGAACCTGGGGCATGGAATCTCCGGTTGAACACCGCGTCAGGAATCGCCACGCAAACATATGCCACAATCTAGGCGATGGGAAAGAGGTGTGCAGGCGATATCGCCACACTTCACCCCGCTTTCGTTCCATAAATACTTGCTTATATCTTTATGATGCTATCGCCCAGCGCCTCGGCTTCCCGGTCACCGTGACCAGCCCCTGCCGCTCCAGCCGCCGCAGCACGGCGTGCAGGCTGCACACGATGGAAGTGCGCGTGCGGGTGTCTTCGTCGGGAACCCCGCGAAGCATGATCACGCGCCGGGCTAGCTCAATGGCCGTAAGCGGCCCGTTGGCCTCGCGCAGGACTTTCATGGCGTCGCGGTTCCACCGGCCCCGAGCGGGCTTGTAGGGCCGTATAGGGGCTATCGCGTCCAGATCGGCGGCGGGATCGAACATCAACAGCACGGCGCCGACGTGCTCCATGTCGGTTGCGATGCGCGGGCGATCCTCAAGCAGATCGGCGGCCAGGCCCTTTAGCTGGCCGTACTTCCGCTTGAGGATGCCGGTGAAGTAGAGGTTGGGGCGAGCAGCTCGGGTCATGCCCTAAAAGGTGGGGCGTTTCAGTCCCTTACGCTTCCACCACTTGCGCCATAATACCGGGCCTTACCCCGAATTAATTGGTGGGCGTCCGAGGGCGCTCCTAAGACACGCCCCGCGAGTGGGGGATGATGTCGCTAGCTCTGGCCACCTTGATCTACGAGTGGCGCCGCTATCTGGCCGCGGTGATTGCGCTGGCCTTCTCCGGCATGATGGTGCTGGCCTTCTCCGGCCTCTTCGCCGGCATCATTCACTCGGATCTGGCGACCTGGGAGCGCTCGCGCGCCGACCTGATCATCCTGCCGGCCAATGTGAAGAGCCTGGTCAACAGCAATTCCAGCCTGCCCAGCCGGGTGAAGCCGCTGATCTACCTGCATCCGGAGGTCGTGGACGTCGAGCCGATCAGCAGCGACGATGCCCAGTGGGTCAATATCGCGCCGCCCGGCGGCAAGCAGGTGACCAAGTTCGTGCAGGTGTTCGGCATCGAGCCGACCGCCGGCTCGGTGACCCTGCCCACCGATTATACCGAGGCGCAACGCATCGCCCTGATGGAGCCGGGCGCGGTCGCCATCGACGAGACCGCGCAGGCGCAGCTGGGCGTCAAGCTGGGCGACAAGGCCTCGCTCAACGGCCAGACCGTCTATGTCCGCGCCCTGCTGCACAACTACCAGAGCGCCGAGCAGCCGATCGTGGTCGCCTCGCACCAGACCATGCGCCAGCTCGGCATGAGCCGCGAGGGCCTGCGAATCGGCCCGCTGATGGTCAGCCTCAAGGACCCCAAGCGCGCCGAACTGGTGCGCGACCAGCTGAACGCCATGGCCAATGGCGCCTACCGCGCCTGGACGCTGAAGGAGTTCAACCAGGCCAACGAGCAGGCGGTGATGGGCCAACAGATCATCGGCTTGCTGCTCGGCTTTTCGGTCTTCCTGGCCGGCCTGATCGGGATCGGTGTCACCTCGCAAACCCTGCGGGGCGCGATCCTCTCCAACATTCGCGAGTTCGCCTCGCTGCGCGCCCTCGGCATCTCGATGGGCTCCCTGCGGATGATCGTGATGGAGCTGTCGTTCTGGGTCGGCGTCGTCGGCCTGTTCGTCGCCCTGGGCCTCACCGCCGGCATCTCGCTGCTGGCCGGCAGCATCGGCCTGCCGATCGTGATGCGCCCGCCGACCATGATCTCGGTCAGCGTCATGCTGATCGTCATCGCCATCGTCTCCGGCGCGATGGCCATGGGCATCCTGAAGAAGAGCCAGCCGGCGGACCTGCTGCGATGACCGCCGCGCTCTCCGCCACCGGCCTGACCAAGCGCTTCAAGACTGGCCGCTCGCACGCCGTGGTGCTGCGAGACGTGGATTTCGAGGCTGAGGCCGGGCACGTGACCATGGTCATGGGCCCGTCGGGCTCCGGCAAGTCGACGCTGATCGCGACGCTTTCCGGTCTGATGCGGCCGGACGAAGGCAAGGTGACGGCCCTGGGCGCCGACCTCTGGAGCCGCAAGTCCGGGCGCATCGACCGCTTCCGGCTCGATCACTGTGGCTTCATCTTCCAGGGCTTCAACCTCTTCCCGGCCCTGACCGCCTTCGAGCAGGTGGCCAGCGTGCTGCGCTACAAGGGGCTGAAGCGGCGCGCGGCGCGCGATCGGGCCATCGAGGCCCTGACCGAGGTGGGGCTGGAGCCGCGCATGCACCAGCGCCCCTCGCAGCTTTCGGGCGGCGAAAAGCAACGCGTCGCCATCGCCCGGGCGCTGGCCAAGTCGCCGAGCCTGGTCTTCGCCGACGAGCCGACCTCGGCGCTCGACGGCGAGAGCGGCCAGATGGTGGTGCGGATGCTGCGCCGCGCGGCCACCGAGCATGGCGCGGCGGTGATCTGCGTCACTCACGACCCGCGCCTGCAGGCCTTCGCCGACCGGCTGGTGCGCATCGAGGACGGCCGCATTCTTTCCGACGATCCGGTCACCGCCGCGGCCCGGTCACCCGTGCTGGAGGGCGTGGGACATTGAGAGCCACAGTCACACTTCTCATGCTCGCGGCGCTGGGCGCGGCGACAGCCGGGTGCCAGCAGGCCGGGCCCTCGCAGGCCCACGCCAATGCGGTCGCCCCGGTCCAGACGCCTTACGCGGCGATCGCCGACGGCAAGGCGGATGTCGAGGGCGGCATCATCCAGGTGGCCGCCCGCTCCGCCGGCATCGTGCAGCAGGTCTATGTCCAGGAAGGCGACACGGTGACCCGCGGCGAGGTGCTGGCCCGCCAGGAGGACGGCGCGCCGCGGCTGGCGGTCGAGACCGCCGAAGCCAACCTGACCCAGGCCAGGGCGCAGATGGCGCTGACCCAGACCCAGCTGGCCTCGGCCCAGCGCGAAGTCGGCCGGCTGCAGCCGCTGCTGGCGTCGCACTTCGTCTCCACCCAGTCGGTCGATCAGGCCGGCGACGCGGTGCGCAACGCCGACGCCACGCTGGAGGCCCAGCGCGCCCAGATCGGGGTCGCCGAGACGCAAGTCAGCCAGGCTCAGTATGCCCTGGACCAGACCATCGTCCGCGCCCCGGCCGATGGGCGCATCGTGCGCCGCTACGCCAACCCCGGCGTCGGCGCCTCGACCCTGAACGTGACCCCGCTGTTCGACCTGGAGCCGGCCGGCGCGCGGATCGTGCGGGCCGAGGTCTCCGAGGGCGATGAGCCCTTCGTCAAGGTCGGCAGCGCGGTGCAGCTGGTCGCCGAGGCCGACCAGAGCAAGAGCTATCCCGGCACGGTGCTGCGCATCGCGCCGGTGTTCGGCGAGCGCAAGCTGCAGTCGGACGACCCGTCGCAGCGCACCGACGACCGCGTGGTCGAGGTGGTGGTCAGCGCCAACGGCGCGCCATTCCTGATCGGCCAGCGAGTGCTGGTGAAGTTCATGAAGTGAGGCGCCGAGCGCGCGCTGCTTGACGCCTCTGCCGGCCCCGCGCACAAGGCCGCCGCTTCTTCAGGAGATGACGGCCATGGCGGACATCCGCTTCGACGGCAAGGTGGCGATCGTGACCGGCGCGGGCGGCGGGCTTGGCCGCCAGCACGCTCTGGAGCTGGCGCGGCGCGGCGCCAAGGTGGTGATCAACGACCTCGGCGGCTCGGTCGACGGCTCGGGCGGCTCGTCCGAAGCCGCGGCCAAGGTGGTCGAGGAGATCAAGGCGCTCGGCGGCGAGGCGCTGGCCAACGGCTCGTCGGTGACAGACGACGCGGGTGTGGCCCACATGATCCAGCAGGCCATGGACGCCTGGGGCCGCATCGACATCCTGATCGCCAACGCCGGGGTGCTGCGCGACAAGTCCTTCGCCAAGATGGAGATCGCCGACTTCGAATTCGTGATGGGCGTGCACCTGATGGGCACGGTGAAGCCGGTGAAGGCGCTGTGGGAGATCATGCGCTCCCAGAACTACGGGCGCATCGTGGTCACCACCTCGTCCACCGGGCTCTACGGCAATTTCGGCCAGACCAATTACGGGGCCGCCAAGCTGTCGCTCGTGGGCTTCATGAACAGCCTCAAGCTCGAGGGCCAGAAGAACAACATCCACGTCAACGCCATCGCCCCGGTCGCCGCGACCCGCATGACCGAGGGCCTGATGCCGCCGCAGATCTCCGAGCGGCTGAAGCCGGAATACGTGACGCCGGGCGTGGTCTACCTGTGCTCGGAAGAGGCCCCGACGGGTGCCATCCTGACCGCCGGCGGCGGCGCCTTCGCCCTGGCGCGGCTCTATGAGACCGAGGGCGTCTACCTCGGCGAAGGCGGCCTCTCGGTCGAGGAAGTGCGCGACAACTGGTCGAAGATCGCCGACCCGGCGGGCCAGCAGGCCTACATGAGCGGCGGCGAACAGACCCAGAAGTTCTTCCGCCGCATGACCGAAGGGACCTGAGCGGACGGGTTGCGGCGCGCGGCCGCGCGCGCCATCTTGTATCAATCTTTGATACGAGGCTCGCCATGGGCACGAACGTCCACCTGACCCCCGCACTAGAGACCTTCGCCCGCGAAGTTGTGGCCGAGGGCCGCTACAACAACGTCAGCGAAGTCGTGCGCCAGGGCTTGCGCATGCTGCAGGAGGCAGAGGAACGGCGGCGCGCGTTCGTTCGATCGCTTGAAGACGCGCGCGAGGAAGCCGAGCGCGTCGGTTACGTGACGGTCGAGGAGGCCATGGCGCGAGCGGACGCGATCATAGAAGCGGCCGAGCGATGCCAGTCCGAGCGCGGCTGACGCCACGAGCAGAACGTGAGTTCCACGAAGCGCTGCGCTGGATCGCCGCGGAAAGGCCGAGCGCCGCTCGCTCGCTTCGCGAGGCGACGAACGCACTTGCGCGCCTCATCGCGGAACATCCGATGATCGGAACGACTCGCCTCGACTACGCCCCAGCGCCCTACAGGTTCGCAGTGGTCAGGGGCTTCCCCTATCTGCTCGTCTACGACCCAACGAGTCAGCCTCCGACAATCCATCGCTTCGTTCACGGCGCCCGCGACCTGCCCGAGGTGCTGAAAGACCTCTGACTGAACGCCGGCAATGAATACCCCTTGCGCCGGCCGCGCCCGCAGGGTTCCCTGATCGGTGAGCGTCCGGGATGAGGCGCAGCTTACAGTCAGCCCAGGAACCGCCCGCTCGTGACTTCAGACGTTGCCCCGACCGCGTCCAGCCGCATCTCGTTCGCGCGGCTCGCCGCCTTCGCCATGCCCGGCCTGCCGGTCGGCGCGCTGGCGGTCGCGCTCTCGGTCTACCTGCCGCGCTATTACGCCAGCCATATCGGTCTCAGCCTGGCCGCGGTGGGCTCCGCCTTCGGCATCGTGCGCCTCGTCGACATGTGCTTCGACCCGGTGATCGGCGTCGTCATGGACCACACCCGGACGCGGCTGGGGCGCTACCGCATCTGGCTGCTGGCCGGGGCGCCGCTGCTCGGCATCCCGGTCTACATGCTGTTCCTGGCGCCGGCCGGCGTGCCGCTCGCCTACCTGATCGGCTGGCTCTTCGTCTATTACATCGGCACGTCGGTGATCGCCCTCTCGCATGCCTCGTGGGCCTCGGTGGTGGCGTCCTCCTATAACGACCGCTCGCGAGTCTTCGGCACCATCCAGGTGGTGGCGACCCTGGCCGCGACCGCCGTGCTGGCCACCACCCTGATCAACAAGGACTCCGGCGGCGCTGTCCGCGACATGGGCTGGTTCATCATCATCGTGACGCCGCTCGGCATCCTGACAGCCAGCGTGTTCACGCCGGAGAAGATCACCGCCGAGCACTCGGTCGAGAAGGTCACCTTGCGCGACTACTGGGAGATGATCACCGTCCCGGAGATGCTGCGCATCGTCGCCGCCGCCTTCTGCTTGACCCTCGGGCCCGGCTGGATGAGCGCGATGTACCTCTTCTACTTCCACGACTCGCGCGGCTTCTCGTTCCAGGTCTCCAGCGTCCTCCTCGGCCTCTACATCGCCGCGGGGGTCTTCGGCGCCGGGGGCCTGTCGTGGCTGGCCACCCGCATCGGCAAGCACCGGACGCTGATGATCGCCGCCGCTGGCTATTCGATCGGCCTGATGGGGCTGAACTTCCTGCCCAAGGGCAGCCTGATCCCGGCCGCGATCATCATGTTCGCCCTGGGGTTCCTGGCGGCCGGCTTCGTGCTGCTGGGCCGGGCCATGTGCGCCGACGTCGGCGACGCCATCCGCCTGCAGAAGGGCCGGCACCGCCAGGGCCTGCTCTATGCGATGATGACCAGCGTCGAGAAGATCGGCAGCGCGCTCTCGATCTTCTTTACTTTCAACATCCTGGCCATCGTCGGCTACCAGGCCAAGGACGGCGCCCACAACACGCCGGCGGCGATCCACAACCTGGAACTGGTCTACCTGATCGGCCCTATCACCTTCGTGATGCTGGGCGCGGCCTGTTTCATCGGCTACCGCCTCGACCATACCCGCCACGCGCAGATCCGCGAGGCCCTGGCCGAACGCGACAACCTGGCGGGCCCGGCCGCCGTGCTGGGGGCGGTGTTCGAATAGGGAAGGGTGGCGCGCCCAGACAATTTTGTTGCGCAGGCCTGCTTACAAAGGTCTGATTGCCTGACAGGCGCCCGCCAGAGGCGCTACCCGCGGTTTCGGAGGATGTCCTTGTCTGTGAATTCGAGCGCGGCGCCGCCGCCGAAAGTGCCGCTCTACAACATCCTCAGCTTCGGCACGCTCGGCGTTCCGCTCGCGGCCACGCTGGTGATCTTCGGGGTCTATCTGCCGCGCCACTACGTCAGCCTCGGCATTGGCGACTTCGCGGCCGGCACGAAGGACGCGTTCCTCGCGGTCACCGCCGCCATCATCAGCGTGCGGTTCATCGACATCGTCTTCGACCCCCTGGCGGCGCTGGCCATGGACTGGACCAGGACGCCGATCGGCCGCTATCGGCCCTGGGTCCTGGTCGGCGTCCCCATCGTCATCCTCGGCGTCTACAAGCTGCTCATGCCCGAGGGCCACGTCACCCCGCTCTACCTGGTGCTGTGGCTTGCGGTGACCTACGCCGGGATGTCGATGGTGAACCTGGGCCTCGCCGCATGGTCTGCGGTGCTGGCGGCCACCTACAACGACCGCTCGCGCCTCTTCGGCTGGCAGACCGCCATGGGCGTGGTCGGCTCGGTGGCGATCCTCTCGCTGCCGCTGATCACGCACGGCAAGATCGCCGCGGGCGTGAAGTCGAGCATGCCGATGCTCGGCCTGATCCTGATCATCGCGCTGCCGATCGCGGGGTTGATCACCACCGGGCTCACCCCGGAAAAAGTCGTGAGCCTGCCCAAGCGCCCGAAGTTCAAGCCAGCCGACTACTGGCGCGCGCTGATGCGGCCCTCGATGTTCCGCCTCATCGTCGCCGACCTGATGCTGGCGCTGGGACCGGGCGTCACCGGGCCGCTCTACGTCTACTATTTCCATGACGCCAAGGGCTTCACGATCCCCGACGTCAGCCTGCTGCTGATCTCTTACATCGGGGCGGGTGTCGCCGGCGCGCCGTTCTGGAGCCGCGTCGCCGGACGCTTCGGCAAGCACCGCACGGTGCAGATCGCCTGCGTCTGCTACTCGATCACCCAGGCGATCCTGATGGCCCTGCCGCGGGTGCACGCGCCCTACACCTTCATCCAGAGCGCGCCGACCATCCTGGGCATGTTCTCGGTGGGCTTCTGCGCCAGCGCCTTCCTCTTGCTGGTGCGCTCGATGATCGCGGACGTGGCCGACGAGGTGAAGCTGGAGGTCAAGCAGGACCTCACCTCGTTGCTGTTCTCGATGGTCACCACCACCACCAAGGTCGGCGCCAGCATCACCGTCGGCGTGCTCCCGATCATTGCCTGGGCCGGCTACAACGGCGCCGAGGGAGCGAAGAACTCCGACCACGCCATCTTCGTGCTGGAGATGTGCTACCTCTGGGCCCCGATCATCCTGGTCTGGTTCGGCGGGGCGATGTTCTTCGGCTACAAGCTGGACGCCAAGCGCCACGCCGAAGTCCGCGCCGCGCTCGACTTCGCCGCGTCCGAGGAGACGCTGACAGGGCCGCTGGAGACCCCACCAGAGGGGGCCGCGGCGGCGCCGGCTGAGTAGGCGGCGCTTGAACCGGCGGACATTCTCACTACAGTAGTGAGAATGTCCGATCTCGTCGTGCCGGCCGCTGAGGCCAATCGCTCGTTTTCCAAGCTGCTGCGCGAGGTGCGGGCGGGACGTCGTGTCACCATCACCTCACATGGTGAACCCGTGGCTGTGCTGGCGCCCGTGGGCGACACGGAAGCGATTGCCGCCGATCGCGAGCGCCGTCGTCAGGCGCAAGCGGAGTTAGAGGCTCACTGGGCTGGGCTTGAGCCGATCATTGTCGGCCCTTGGACGCGTGAAGAGCTCCACGAGCGGGGCTGACCGTGCCGCGAATTGCGCTCGACACCAACATCCTGGCCTACTCCGAAGGCCTGAACCGCGGGCCGACGGACGCCGACAAGGTGATCCTGAGCCGCCAATTGCTTAGGGCTTTGAACGGCGCAGGAGAGCGCTGGGTCGCCGCCACGCAGGTGCTGGCGGAATTGCACAGCGTGTTGGTGCGTCGCGCGGCGCTACCTCCGCGCGAGGCATCTGACCGGGTGCGCCGCCTTCAACCTTTCTTGCAACAGGTCGAGACCTCCCCACAGGTCCTCGATGCCGCGCTTGGCCTCAGCGGGGCCCACAATCTGCAGATCTACGACGCCTTGATCCTAGCGGCTGCGGGCAATGCCCGTTGCGACTTGCTGGTCAGCGAAGACATGCACGACGGCTTCGTCTGGTCCGGTATCACCGTCACCAATCCGTTCGGCGCGTCGCCGGATGCGCGCATCTCCGGGCTGCTGACGCCGGGGCCTTAAGCCAGCGCCTTCGCCGCGCCGGCGAAGGCTCGCGCGACCTTGCCGTTCGGGTCGCTGACCACCACGGGCGTTCCCTCGTCGCTGCCGGCGCGCAGGGCCATGTCGATCGGAATCTCGGCCAGCAGGGGCACGCCTAGGCGTTCGGCTTCGGCGCGGGCGCCGCCGGCGCCGAAGATCGGGATCGGGGCGCCGGTCGTGGGGTCGGGGAAGTAGGCCATGTTCTCGACCACGCCCAGGATCGGCGTGCCGAGCTTTTCCAGCATGGCGGCGGCGCGGCGCGCGTCGATCAGGGCGATCTCCTGTGGCGTCGAGACGATCACCGCGCCGTCGATCTTGAAGTCGTGGAACAGGGTCAGCTGGATGTCGCCGGTGCCTGGCGGCATATCGACCACCAGTGTGTCCAGCGGCTCGGCCTCGGAGCCCCAGCGCACGTCCTTGATCATCTGCCGCACGGCCGACGTCGCCATCGGCCCGCGCCAGATCATCGCCCGGCCCTCGTCGACGATGAAGCCGATCGACATCAGCTTCAGCCCGTGTGCGACCAGCGGCGTCAGCTTGCCGTCCTCGAACACCGGCTGCTCGTCGATGCCCATCATCTTCGGCACCGAGGGGCCGTAGACGTCGCAATCCAGGAGGCCGACCCGCTCGCCACGGGCCGCCATGGCGCAGGCGAGGTTGACCGCCACGGTCGACTTGCCGACGCCGCCCTTGCCGCTGATCACCGCGATCACCCGGCGCACGTGGGCGAAGGGTTCGGGCGGCGGCTTGCCCTTCGAGTCGGTGCGCGGGTCCTCAGGCACCTGCGCGCCCTTGCGCACCCGGGTGACGCCCGGGCCGGCGGCGCGCGCGGCGGCCGTCAGCACGACTTGCGCCTTCTCGACGCCCGGCACAGCCTTCAGCGCCTTCTCGGCGGCCTCGCGGATGTAGGCGTACTGGGCGGCATCCTCGGCCGGCACCTCGAGCATGAAACCGGCCCGGCTCTCGCCGATCATCAGCCCCTGTACCAGTCCCGCGGCGACCAGCCCTCTGCCACTCTTGGGGTCGATCACCTTGTCGAGGGCGGCGAGGATGCGGTCGCGGTCGGGAACACTCATGGTGCGGCTCATATCCGCACCGGCGGACGGCTTTACAAGCGCTTCCGCGCGCCTGGCGTCGCTGCGGCGTCGATCATGTCCCGCACATGGTGCAGGCTCTCGACGATGGCGTGGGTCTTCTCCCGCATCTCGTCGGTGGGGGCCAGCAGGTCGGGCACCATCACCGTCATCATGCCGGCGGCGTGCGCGGCGCGGACGCCGTTGTGCGAGTCCTCCAGCGCCAGGCAATCCTCGGGCGCCACGCCGAGACGCGCGGCCGCGGTCAGGAACGGATCGGGGTTGGGCTTGCCGCGCGGGTAGTCGCCCGCCGCCACGACGGCGTTGAAGCGGGGCAGGATGCCGCTTGGCCCCAGTGTCCGCTGCACCGCCGGATGGCTGGACGAGGTGCAGATGGCGCGGGGGATGCCGGCCGCGTCGAGATCATCCAGCAGTTCGATCACCCCGGACTTCAGCGCCACGCCCAGTGCCAGCGCGGCGCGGACGTGGACCGTCATCTCGGCCTGATAGGCCTCCAATGGAAAATCCGGCCCGAAGTGGGCGCGGGAGACAGCCTCGCTGGCCTCGTTCGGGAGGCCGACCATCTGCTGAAAGACCTCGAACGGCAGCTCGCCGCCGAACTGGGGGGCCAGCTTCACCGCCAGGTCGCGGATCAGCGCCTCGGTATCGACCAAGAGGCCGTCCATGTCGAAGACCACGGCGCGAATCTCGCGGGGAAAGACCATGGCGCCGGTTAGCCGGCCAGGCGGGGCGCCGGGAAGTAACTTCGGGTCTCAGCCCGTAACGAAGCGGTCCGCGCCATAGCCCTGGAAGTAGAGCAGCGAGGTCAGGTCGGTGTGGTCCAGCCGCGCATCGGCCTGCTCGGCCAGCACCGGCTTGGCGCGGTAGGCGACGCCCAGGCCCGCGGCCAGCACCATGTCGAGGTCGTTGGCGCCGTCGCCCACCGCCAGCGCCTCGGCCAGGCTGACGCCGAAGCCGGCCGCCTCGGC
>DATAVF010000368.1:0-13568 GCA_036267835.1 Caulobacteraceae bacterium
CCAGCACCAGCGGGCCGTCGCCCAGTATCGTGTCGGCCATCAGACCAGCTCCGCCAGGGCCGGCGCGAAGGCGCGGCCGAAGAGTTCCAGCGAGCGGGTCATGCCGCCGCCCGCCACCGCCACGTCGAGGATGCCGACGCCCGCTTCGTGCAGCAGCCGCGCCTTCTGCAGCACCGTATCGACGCCGCCGAGGAACTGCACCCCGGCCACCCCCGCGGTCGGATCGCCGCCGCCGGCCCCCGCCGGCGCCCCGGTCGGCGTGGTGGCCGGCGCAGCGCCGCGCAGCCGTTCGGCGATGTCGTTGGCCTCGGAATCGGTGCTGCCGATGATCATCCGGCCGCGATAGAGCACGTTGTCGTGGGTCGGCTCCCAGCCGGCCTCGCGGGCGGCCTTCTTGTAGATGTCCACCTGCTCCTTGACCTTGGCCGGCGGGGCGAAGCCGATGGCGATCGAGAGCCCCTTGTGGCCCGCATAGACGGCCGACTCCTCGCTATTGCCTGAGTAGAACACCGGCGGGTGCGGGTCCTGCACCGTGCGCGGCCACACCGAGACGGTGCGGAAGCGGAAGAACCGGCCCTCCCAGCTGAACGGCAGCGGCTCGGTCCAGGCGCGCAGGATCAGCTCGACGCCCTCCTGGGTGATCTCGCGGGTCTCCGCCGGATTGGTGCCGTAGGTGGCGTGCTCGTTGGGGGTGCCCTTCAGGAACAGCACCACGACGCGGCCGTTGGAGAGCGCGTCCAGCATGGCGATCTCCTCGGCGGCGCGCACCGGGTTGATCAGCGGCACCAGCGGCCCAAGCAGGGCGATCTTCACGCGGGTGGTCTGCTGGCTGACGGCGGCGGCGAGGATGGCGGGATTGGGCGTCATCAGTCCGGGCGAATAGTGGTGCTCGGAGATCGAGATCCAGTCGAAGCCGGCCTCCTCGGCCAGCTTGTACTGGCGGATGGCGGTGGCCATGCTTTTGGCCGCCTCCTCACGGTCGCACTGCTCGGGCGGCACGGGCCAGCCGCGGTGCGCCACCTGGCCGGTGTAGCCGCCGGTGCCGAGGAAACAGGTCTTCATCGGGCAATCTCCCGCAAGGCGAAAAGAGGGTCAGGCGGCCCCGAGGGCCGCGGGCGTCTCGAAATGGAAGGGGTCGGCCAGGCCGTAGTCGGCCATCAACTCGTCCTTGAAGAGGCGGATCGAGCGCATCGCCTGGGCGTGACTGAGGCTACCCCATTGGAACGACAGCACCATGTAGTCGGCGCCGGTGGTCAGGTATTCGTCGAAATAGGGCCGCACCGTCTCGGGCGTGCCGACAACGAAGCCCGGGATGCCGCCCGGCGAGCGGCGGCGCATGTCGCGCTGCGCCCGCTCCTCCTCGGCCAGCTGCTTCAGCGAGGCGTCGAGGTCGCGCCGCTCCTCGACGGCGCGGTGCCGATCGGGGCCGGCGACGCGGGCGCCGCTATCGGCGCGCTGGGTGAACTGGGTCAGGCCCCGCCGCTCGGCCTCGAGCCGGCGCGGGGCGCCGAGATTATAACCGTAGGCCTTGGCGGCGGGGGTCGCGTCGTCGATGGCGGTCTGCTCGTCCTCGGCCAGCAGCACGTGCACCACCAGGCCGATCATCGGCGGGCGGCCCTGCTGGGTCAGCGGCGATGGATTGTGCTCGGCCCAGAGCCGGCGGTAGCGGATGACGTTGGCTTCCAGCGTATCCAGCGAGCCCACGACAATGCAGTTCATGCCGTTCTGCGCCGCGGTCTCGGGATTGCGCATGTACCAGAACGACGGCGTCGGCTGCTGCAAGGGGCGCAGGCGCATGGGCACGCGGTCGAAGTTGTAGAACTGGCCCTGGTAGGTCAGCTCGTCATTGGCCAGGCCGTGGCGCAGGGCGCCGAGCGTCTCCTCGTAGCGGGCGGCGTTGGTGGCCTCGTCGCCCTCCTGGCCCCAGAAGAAGGCTTCCAGCACCCCGCCCCGCCCGACCCCGATCTCCAGCCGGCCGCCGGAGAGGTGGTCGAGCATCGACACTTCCTCGATCAGCCGCAGCGGATGGTGCAGCGGCAGCACGTAGACGCCTGGCCCGAAGCGCAGGCGCTTGGTGCGCTGGGCGGCGGCCGACAGGAAGACGTTCTGCGACGGCGCCATCGAGTGCACCGCCGGCGTGTGGTGCTCGGCGAGGTGGTAGGCGAAGAACCCGGCCCTATCGAGCGCCTCCATCTGCTGGAGCCGCTCCTCGTAGAGCTGGTGCAGGGGCACGCCGGGCAGGTGCTCGATGTGATCGAAGACGCCGAACCGGATGCGCGTCATGCTGGGAACCTCCCGGGCGCCGTCTTAGCGCGGCGCTGAGGGGCACTGTAATCGATTACAGAGACCGGGCAAGGTTCCTTCTCCCGCCGGGAGAAGGTGGCGCCGAAGGCGTCGGATGAGGGGGATGTCGCCGTAACCGGAGCGTCACCGCAGAGATCCGATCAGCTGAACGCTCCCCTCATCCGGCGCTTCGCGCCACCTTCTCCCGGCGGGAGAAGGAACTCGCAAACGTTTACAGCCCGGCGCCCACCTCGTAGATCACCCCCATGAAAGTCACGCTGCATCAGGTGGCGGAGCATGCCGGCGTTTCCATCGCCACGGCCTCGCGCGCCCTCAATGGGCTGGCGGTGTCGCAGCCGGCGGGGGAGCGGGTGCGGCTGGCGGCGGCGCAGCTCGGGTATGTGGCGAACGAGGCGGCGCGCTCGCTGCGCAGCGAGCGTACGCTGACCATGGGGCTGGTGTTCTACGATCTGCGCAACACCCTGGGCATCGAGCTGATCGATGCGCTGGGTGAGGGCGTCGAGGCGGCGGGGTATTCGCTGCTGATCGCCTCGGCGCGGGGCGATGCGGCGCGCTATGACCGGCTGATGCACCGGTTTCTAGAGCGGCGGGTCGATGCCCTCTTCTGCATCACCCCGAAGGGCGATGGCGCGCCGCTGGCCAGCTACGAGGCGGCCGGCACGCCCGTGATCGCGCTCTTCGACGCCGGGGCGGCGTTCGCGGCGCTGCCGCTGCTGAGCCCGGCGTTTTCCGAGTCGAGCGCGGCGCTGGCCGAGCATCTCGCTGCGCTGGGCCACTGGCGTGTGGGGATCGTCGTCGAGCACGGCCGCTCGCCTCCCCTGCTCGCCGTGGCGGCCGCGCTGAAGGCGGCAAGCATCGAGGTCGAGTTGATCGAGCCCTCGGAGGCGGGCGGCATGAACGACGTGGTGGCGGGTCTCAAGCGGCGACGCGACGGGCCCACGGCGCTGGTGGCGCGCGATCCGCTGGCGCGCGGCCTCGTCGCCGCCTGCGCCGCCGCGGGAGTGGACGTGCCGGGCGCGCTCAGCCTCGTCAGCCTCACGGAGATCGGCGTCGATCGGCGCGGACGGCAAGGCCTCAGCGCCCTCGTCGTCGACCCGCACCGCATGGGCCGGGCGGCGGCGACCTCGATGCTGGCCTGGCTCGCCGGCTCGCGCCCCGCGGACCGCACCCGGGTGCAGGCCGCGACCTTCGAGCCGCGCGCCACCACCGGCCCGGCGCGGCCTCGCCTAGACCCTGGCGCATGAGCAGCGCCGGCGCCGCGCGGCGCGTCGCCCTGATCGTCGCCTCGGCGTTCTTCATGCAGAACCTCGACAGCGCGATCATCAACACCTCGCTGCCGCAGATGGCCCACACCTTCGCCGTGCGCCCGGCCGACCTCAATATCGGCATCACCGCCTACATCCTCTCGACCGCCGCCTTCGTGCCGGCGAGTGGCTGGGCGGCCGACCGGCTGGGGGCCAAGCAGGTGTTCGCCGCGGCCATCGTGGTCTTCACCCTGGCCTCGCTCGCCTGCGGTCTCTCGCAGGACCTGTGGTCGTTCACGGCGGCGCGGGCCGTGCAGGGGCTGGGCGGCGCGCTGATGGCGCCGGTCGGCCGCATGGTAGTGCTGAAGAACGCCGAGAAGACCGACCTCGTCGCGGCGATCTCGCTGATCACCTGGCCGGCCCTGATCGCGCCGGTGATCGGCCCGGTGCTGGGCGGCTTCATCACCAGCTACATCAGCTGGCGCTGGAACTTCCTGCTCAACATTCCGCTGGGGGCGATCGGCGTGGGGCTGGTGCTGGCCTTCATCCCCGGCGGCCGCGACCCAGGGCGCGGGCGCTTCGACCCGGTCGGGTTTGCGCTGACCTCTGCGGCGCTGATCGCCCTGCTGGCTGGGCTGGAGGGCTTCACCCGCGGCACGGCGCTGGTGCTGTCCGGCGTCGGCGTGGCGGGCGGCATCGGCCTGGGGGTGCTGGCGATCCGCCACCTGCGCCGGCACGACGCGCCGCTGCTGGAGCTGTCGACGCTGAAGATCCCGACCTTCACCATCTCGGCGGTGGGCGCGGGCAATGTGCTGCGCCTCAGCATCGCCGCCGCGCCCTTCCTGCTGCCGCTGATGCTGCAGGTGGCGTTCGGCCTGTCGGCCTGGATGGCCGGGCTCTACGTGCTGGCCTATTTCGGCGGCAACCTCCTGATGAAGACCGTGACCACGCCGGCGCTGCGGCGTTTCGGCTTCCGCTCGGTGCTGGTGGTCAACGGCCTCCTGGCCGGCGCCTCGATGCTGGCCTGCGCCTTCCTGACCCCGACCACGCCGGCGGCCGCGATCGTGGCGGTGCTGCTGGCGGCCGGCTTGACCCGCTCGATGCAGTTCACGGCGCTGGCCACCCTCACCTTCGCCGACATCGGGGCCCACCAGCGCGGCTCGTCCTCGACCCTCTCCAGCATGCTGCAGCAGGTGGCCGCCGGCGTCGGCGTGGCCATCGCGGCGATCCTGCTGAACGCGTCCGAGAGCGCCCGCGGCGGGACCCACCTGACGCTGATCGACTTCCGCATCGCCTTCATCATCGTAGGCGCGACAGCCGTGATCGGCAGCCTGTTCTTCCTGCAACTACGCCGCGACGCCGGAGCGGAAGTCAGCGGACATGGGGCGCGGGCCTAGGCCATCGACTTGGCCGCCAGCTCCGCGATCTTGCCCGTCACCCGGAGGCCCGGCCCGCGGGCGATGGGCCGCTGGCTGACCAGCTTCGCATCGCCGCGGGTCACCTCCCAGCGGGAGACCGCGCCCTCGCGCCAGAAGCGCAGGTCGAACATCGACTTGCCGAGGCGCAGGTCCTTCAAGGTGAGGTCCGGCAGCCAATCCGGCAGCGCCGGGTCGAGGTACAGCCGGCCCGCCGGGGCGTCGGGCTGCAGCCCGACGATCGCCTGCAGCAGCGAGAAGCACGAGCCCGCCGCCCAGGCCTGGGGCACGTTGGCGCCCTTGTACTGCACCGGGAAGCTGGTCGGCTCGCGCTGCAGGCCGGCGTAGAGCTCGGGCATGCGGTGCTGCATGAAATAGCCCGCCGCGCCGCTGATCTGGCGCGCCACCGTGTTGGCCTCGGCGTGGAAGCCGTAACGGCGCATGCCCATCGCGATCAGCCCGTTGTCGTGCGGCCAGACCGAGCCGACCTGATACGAGTGCGGATTGTAGGCCGGATGGTCCGCCGAGAGGGTGCGGATGCCCCAGCCGCTCAGCATGTCGGGCGCCATCAGCCGCTGCACCACCCGCCCTGCCCGCTCCTGCGGCACGATGCCGGACCAGAGGCAGTGCCCAGGGTTGGAGGCGACGCTGTGGACCGGAGTTTTGTCGCCATCCAGGCAGAAGGCATAGTAGCCCGACGCCTCGTCCCAGAAGATCTCGTTGAAGTGGTCGAACAGCCGCTGCGCCTTGCCGCGCAGCACCTCGGCGCGCGGCTTGTCGCCCCGGAACTCGTAGATTTCGGCCATACGCATCCAGGCGTCGTAGACATAGCCCTGCAGCTCGCAGAGCGCCTTCGGCCCCTTCACCAGCGTGCCGTCCGGGTAGACCAGCGCTTCGCCGGAATCCTTCCAGCCCTGGTTCTCGTAGCCGTCCTTCGAGCGGGTCTGGTATTCCTGGAAGCCGTCGCCGTCGCGATCGCCGTACTCGTCGATCCAGGCCAGGCATCGCTCCGCCGTCGGCATGTGCTGCTCCAGCAGGCTGGCGTCGCCGGTGCAGCGCCAGGCCGTGTGCAGCACGACCAGGTAAAGCGGCGTCGCGTCGGCGGTGCCGTAATAGGGCGTGTGCGGAATGAGCTTGAAGTAGGCGAGCTCGCCGGTGCGCAGCTCGTGCATGATCTTGCCGGGCTCGGCGTCGCGGTAGTCGTCCCGCTCCGTGGCCTGCCAGCGCCCCAGCACGTCCAGCGAACCGCGGCAGAAGTCCGGATAGACCAGCGAGTTCTGGTAGGAGACGATCAGGCTGTCGCGGCCGAACAGGCCGACGAACCACGGCACCCCCGCCGCCGGCACGAACTCCAGATGGTCCGTGCCCTGAATGGGCAGGCGCAGCGAGGCCATGTCCTCCACCGCCTGGCGGTAGAAACGGTAGAACTCCTCGTTGCTGGTGGCGATCTTGGCCGAGCGCTTCTGCCAGTCGGTGAGCCGCCGCGCGGCCTTGGTGCTCAGCGCCTCGCCGATGCAGGCGCCGGGCGCGGGCACCCGAGCCTTGCCGTCGAAGACCTCGTAGAGCAGGCAGGCGTGCCAGCTTTCGCCGGGCTGCAGGATGATCTCGAAGGTCAGGCGGCCATTGGCGTAGACGGGTTTGGAGCCCGCCTTGCGCACGCTGATGGTCATGGCGCGCTGGAAGCCGTCGTTCTCGTAGGCGGTGTGCAGGCGCCGCGCCCGCTGCGACCACTCCGTGACGATGCGCCCGCGCCGCACCACGTGCCCCGCCTTCACCTCGAAGAGGTCGGCGAAGTCGCTGCGTGAGGCGATCTCGAGGTTGAACTGCACCGGCAGCTGGCCGCGGTTCCGAAGGTCGATGTCCTCGTGCATGCCGCCGGCGATCGAGCGGCTGACCACCATGCCCAACGTGCCGGCGGGGATTTCGCCGCTCTCGCTGCGGATGGTGCGGTTGGTCAGGTAGATGCGCGCGGCGAAGTAGGAGATCGCGCCGGCGTTCAGCAGGTCCCAGCCCTCGCCGTTGGCGTAGATGCGCCAGGCCGACAGCAGCCGGGTGTCGGCGTAGTAGAAGCCCTGGTCGGTGGGCCAGTCGATCTTCCCGTCCTGCTCGGTGACCAGGAAGCTCACACCCTGGTTGAGCACCAGTTTCTGAGGCCCGACCGCTATTTCAAGACCCATGCGGCAATCCCTCCCCCAAATCTGCGGCACGACGGCAACGGTTGCGCACGCGACCGGTTCCGGACGGCACGAGAGATGCAACCAAGGCCCCGTTCGATTAGGAAGCCCCCATGGCCAACGTCGTCTCCACCCTCACGCCCGTCACCGACACCTGGACCTTCTTCGAAGGCGACTGGCACGCGGGCAACGTTGCGATCATGGGACCGCGCACCCAGGCCTCGTGGCTGGGCTCGACCGTGTTCGACGGCGCCCGCGCCTTCGACGGCGTCGCGCCGGACCTCGACAAGCACATGGCGCGGGTCAACCACTCGGCGCGGCGTGTGCGGCTGAAGCCGCTGGTGTCCGAGGACGAGTGGATGGGCTTGGCGCGTGACGGCATGGCGAAGTTCGCCGCCGGAACGCCGCTCTACATCCGCCCGATGTACTGGGCCGAGGGCGGCATCGGCGGCGGGGTGAAGTTCGACCCCGACTCGACCCGCTGGTGCCTGAGCCTTTACGAGGCGCCGATGCCGGGCGCGCGCGAGATCGCCATCACCCTCTCCCCCTTCCGCCGCCCGACCATCGAGACAGCGCCGGTCGACGCCAAGGCCGCCTGCCTCTACCCCAACAACGGCCGCGCCCTCTTCGAGGCCGGCGACCGTGGCTTCGACAACTGCCTGCTCACCGACATGCTGGGCAATGTGGCCGAGCTCGCCAACTCCAACGTCTTCATGGTCAGGGACGGCGTCGTGCTGACCCCGGCGCCGAACGGCACGTTCCTGGATGGCATCACCCGCCAGCGCACCATCCAGCTGCTGCGCGACGCCGGCGAGACGGTGGTCGAGACCGCGCTGCGCTACTCGGCCTTCCAGGACGCCGACGAAATCTTCTCGTCCGGCAACTACGCCAAGCTCAGCGCCATCACCCGCATCGACGCCCGCCAGCTCCAGCCCGGCCCGATCTTCCGCAAGGCCAGCGCGCTCTACCGCGACTTCGCGATGGGCAGTCCCGCCTGAGGGCCGTTTGCGCCTTCAGGCTACAGATTGGGCCGATGCCAATTGCCCTCGGCGAAGTGTCCGCCTGCGGCTGCGCTTCGGGTGGCAAGGTTCGACCCCGAGCGGACTCAGTCGGAGCTGATTTCTTGGCCGTCTGCTCGTTCCAACAGATCGCCCAACTCCACGCTCCACTGCCTCCGCTTGATTCGGTACTCGGAGGCCGCGCACGTGCACATCAGCAAAGCCAGCGCCCCAGACCGCAAAGAGCATAACCCGCAAGACGCGGAGCCAGGAAGGTAGGCTCCTCCAGGGGAGAAGGGGGTTCCCATATTTTGGAGGCGACAAGCTCATTTGCGGTCCGCCTGATCGATCGGGTATTCCTCAGCCGCTTACAGCATGGCGAGGGTGAAAAGGCCGGATTCCACCCCCTGGTACATTCAGAAGGTCTGCTTCTGACGCTCCGCCGACTCTGCTAGCGGTTTGACAGCGCCGCCGCCCTGATCCCGCTCAGCGTCTGCGAAGGCGTAATCCCGTCCTTGTCGAACTTCACGTGCAGGATGGCGGGCTGGCCGGAGGCGACGGCGGCTTCGTAGGCCGGGGCGAAGTCGGCGGTGCGCTCGACCGTGGCGCCGAAGCCGCCGAAGGCGCGGGCGTAGGCGGCGAAGTCGGGGTTCTTCAGGTCGGTGGCGACGACGCGGCCGGGGAATTCGCGCTCCTGGTGCATGCGGATTGTCCCGTAGGAGGCGTTGTCGAACACCAGCACCACGATCGGCAGGTCGTACTGCACCGCGGTGGCGAACTCCTGGCCGTTCATCAGGAAGTCGCCGTCGCCGGTGATCGCCACCACGCGCCGGCCGGGATAGAGCCGCTGCACCGCCACCGCCGCCGGCACGCCGTAGCCCATAGAGCCGGAGTTGGGGGCGAAATGGCTGCCGTAGCCGCGCACCCGGAAGAAGCGGTGGATCCAGGCCGAGAAATTGCCGGCGCCGTTGCAGAGAATGGCGTCGTCGGGGAGGTTCTCGCGCAGCCAGATCATGATTTCGGAGAGGTTCACCGGGCCCGGCTGCGGCGTCGGCGTCTGCGACCAGGCGAGATAGTCGGCGTGGGCGGCGGCGATCTCGCCGCGCCAGGGCGGCGTCGCGGGCGGGTTCAGCGCCTCAAGCGCGGCGGCGAAGCGGGTCGGGGTCGCGTTGATCGCCGCGGTCGCGCGCCAGACGCGGCCCAGCTCCTCCGCGCCGGGGAAGACATGGACCAGCTTCGCCTGCGGCTCGGGGATGTCGAAGAGCCCGTAGCTCTGGGTGGTGACCTCGCTGAGCCGCGCGCCGATGGCCAGCACCAGGTCGGCGGCCTTGAGGCGCGCTACCAGCTTCGGATTGGCGCCGAGGCCGAGGTCGCCGGCGTAGTTGGGGTGCAGCGCCTCGAACAGCGGCAGGCGGCGGAAGCCCGTCACCACCGGCAACTCGAAGCGCTCGGCGAAGCGCGCGATCTGGCGGCAGGCTTCCTCGCTCCAGCGGCTGCCGCCCAGCAGCACGTAGGGCGACTTGGCCGCCTTCAGCAGCGCCGCCAGCGCCGCCATCTCCTCGGCGCCCGGCGATATCTCGGGGGTGGCGTAGGGCGCCGCGTCGGCGATGCTGACGGTCTCGCCCAGCATGTCGTGCGGCAGCGCCAGCACCACGGGCCCCGGCTGGCCGGCGATGGCGACATGGAAGGCGCGCGAGACGTACTCGGCCATGCGCGCCGGATCGTCGATCTCGGCCGTCCACTTGGTCATCGAGCCGAAGACGGCGCGGTAGTCCAGCTCCTGCCAGGCGTCGCGGTCCCTCACCGATCGATCGACCTGGCCGGCGAAGAGGATCATCGGGGTCGAGCCCTGGCGGGCGATGTGGACGCCATGCGCGGCATTGGTGGCGCCAGGCCCGCGGGTGACGAAGCAGACGCCAGGCTGGCCGGTCGCCTTGCCCACCGCCTCAGCCATCATCGCCGCCCCGCCTTCCTGGCGGCAGACGGTGACGGTGATGTCGCGCTCGATCAGCGCGTCGAGCACCGAGAGGTAGCTCTCGCCCGGCACGCAGAAGACGTGGCGCACGCCGTGGATGATCAGCTGGTCGACGAGGACTTGTGCGGCGGTGCGCGGCGTCAGGCTCATGGCGCCTCTTATGGCCCGAACACCACCATTTCGGTAAACGAAAGGTCGTTCACCCGGGGCCGCGACGGCCCCTTGTAGTAGCGCGGCACGCGGTCTTTGAAGAAGACACCCGCCAGTCCCGGGATTGCGCCCTCAGCGTCGAGCAGCACCCACGGCGCGCCCTGCCCGGCCAGGAAACGGCCCACCGCGCCGGCGCAAGCCACGAAGGCGTCGGTGCCCCGGGCATAGATCAGCTGCATCGCGGCAAACGGCAGCCGCTCGATCTTGCGGCGCATGAAGACGAAGGGCTCGGGCCCAGCGGCCGTCTCGCAGACCACCACCAGGCAGCCGGCGTCGGCGTGGGCGCAGAGCAGGTCGTAGTCCGCCAGGCCCGCATCGGCCTCGCTGAGCCGCCGCGCCTTGCCGCCGCCCAGCCTGGCCGCCGGGAAGCAGAGGAACTGGCCCTCGGTGTAGCGCCGGTAGCCCAGCGCGCCCAGGATCGGCCAGGTGTGCTCGGCGGCCGACGCGTTGAGGTAGGTCACGTGCTTCAGCTTCGAGGCCATTGAGGCCAGTAGGGCCGCGTGCCCGCGGTGCGCCGGCTCGACGTACCAGCTTGAGACGTTGCAGCGGACGCCGCCATCGCGCTCGGAGAAGATCAGCAGCAGCACGCCCACGACAGCGCCCTCCGCCTCCAGCAGATAGCCGAATTCGGGGCAGCCCTCGGGCGCGCCGCGCGCCGCCAGCCGCTGCAGCGCGGTGGTCCAGTAATTGCGAGGCCGGGCCGGAAACCCACGGGTCAGCAGGTCGGCGACGGCCTCGAGGTCCGCGCTCTTAATCTGACGACAGCGAATTTGAGGCAGCATCTGCGCCATGACCCTATCGGCTGACACCCTCCACCCTGCGACTCTCGTGCCAGACACCTGCGCCGCGGACGGTAAAACCCCGCTTAAGGCGGCGATCCTGGAGAAGTTCGCCTACGTGGCGGCCTCGCAGGAAAAGACCCTGGCGCCGCTCACCGACGACCTGGTGTTGCTGGAGAGCGGCCTCGACTCGCTGTGCTTCGCCATCATCGTGGCGACCCTCGAGGACGACCTGGGGTTCGATCCCTTCACCGAGGCCGAGGATGTCTATTTCCCGGTCACCCTGGGCGACTTCGTGCGCTTCTACGAGCGGGGGCGCTGACCGGCGTGTCCCTGCGCGAGACGCTGACAGCCTCGAAGCGTCTCGCTTCGCGACGGCTCTGGGGCGTGCGGGCCAGCGTCGGCCTGGCCGACATCGCCCGAGGCGCGGCCCTCAGCGGCGCGGACGTCGCTGGCCGCTCGGTGCTGCTGCGAGTGGGTGACCCGCTCTACGCCGCCCTGGCGCTGGTCGACCTCGACGGGGTCGCGCGGCGCATCGTACTCTGCCCGCCTGACCTTGGCGACGAGGCCCTGCCCGGCGTGATCGAGACCGCCGGCGTCGAGGTGGTCGCCTCGGATGGCCCGCCGCCGCTCGCCGCGTCGCACCTGGCCTTCGCGCCGATCGCCTCGCCCGTCCACGCGCTGGAGGGCCCGCCGCCGGCGCCGATCGCCACCGAGTGGGTAATGTTCACGTCCGGCACGTCCGGGCCGCCGAAGATGGTGGCGCACACGCTGGCCGGGCTGACCGGCGCGATCAAGCCGGCCGCCGCCGATGCGCCCCCGCCGACCTGGGCCACCTTCTACGACATCCGCCGCTACGGCGGCCTGCAGATCCTGCTGCGCGCCCTCCTCGGCGAAGGCTCGATGCTGCTGACCTCGCCGGCCGAGCCGATGGCCGGCTTCCTCGGCCGCATCGCCCGCCATGGCGCCACCCACGTCACCGGCACGCCCTCGCACTGGCGGCGCGTGCTGATGAGCCCCGAGGCCGCGGCCATCGCCCCGGACTATGTGCGTCTCTCGGGCGAGATCGCCGACCAGGCCGTGCTCGACGCCCTGAAGGTGCGCTTCCCCGGCGTGCCGGTCGGCCACGCCTACGCCTCGACCGAGGCCGGGGTCGGGTTCGAGGTCAATGACGGGCTGGAAGGCTTCCCGGCCGGGTACATCGGCCGCCCGGGCGAGGTGGAGATCAAGGTCGAGGACGGCTCGCTGCGCCTGCGCTCGCCGCGCACCGCCGGCGGCTACCTTGGCCAGGGCGTGCTGATGGATGCGGACGGCTTCGTCGACAGCGGCGATATGGTCGAGCTGCGCGGGGCGCGCTATCACTTCATCGGGCGGCGCAACGGGGTGATCAACGTGGGCGGACTGAAGGCGCATCCGGAAGAGATCGAGGCGGTGATCAACCGCCATCCGGACGTCCGCGCCTGCCGTGTCGGCGGCCGGCGCAACCCGATCACCGGCGCCATCGTGGTCGCCGAAGTGGTGCTGCGCGACGGCGCCGACGAGGCGCAGGTGCGGACCGAGATCGCCGAGAGCTGCCGCGCCGAGCTGGCGCCCTTCAAGAGCCCGGCGATGATCAAGTTCGTCCCTGCCCTCGCCATGACCGCTGGCGGCAAGCTGGAGCGGGCGGTTGCCTAGCGTTCTTGTCACCGGCGCCAGCCGGGGGATCGGCCTCGCCATCGCCAGCCGCCTCGCCGGCGCGGGTTACGACGTCACGGCGCTGGCCCGCACCTGCGGCGAGCCGCTGACCGCGGCGATCGCGGCCGCGCAGGGCCGGATCAAGTTCGTGGCCTTCGACCTCAGCAACATCGACGCGATCCCCGACATGGTGCGCGACGTGAAGGCGGAGGCCGGGCAGATCTGGGGCCTGGTCAACAACGCCGGCATGGGCCTCGACGGCCTGCTGGCCAACACCCACAATTCCCGGATCGAGGCGGTCATCCGGCTCAACGTCACCGCGCCCATCGTGCTGACCAAGTACGTGGTGCGCGGCATGCTGGCCGGCGGCGGCGGGCGGATCATCAACATGTCGTCGATCATCGGCTCGACCGGCTACAACGGCCTCTCCGTCTACGGCGCCACCAAGGCGTCGATGATCGGCTTCACCAAGTCCCTGGCCCGCGAAATGGGCCGCCAGGGCGTCACCGTGAACGCCATCGCGCCCGGCTTCATCGATACGGACATGACCGAAGGCTTGGGCGTCGACGGCCGCGAACAGGTGATGCGCCGCAGCGCCCTGCGGCGGCTGGCCGAAGTCGACGACATCGCCGCGATGACCGAGTTCCTGATGGGCGACGGCGGCAAGAACATCACCGGTGCGGTGATGACGATCGACGCAGGGAATACGGCCTGATTCCCCTCCCCCTTGAGGGGAGGGGTTAGGGGTGGGGGTCTGCCGCAGAACTTGTTCGATGGCTGACGAGGGGCGGCCGG
>DATAVF010000369.1:0-14214 GCA_036267835.1 Caulobacteraceae bacterium
TGACCGCATCCGACGACGAGAAGTTTGCCCAGGCGATCTCCGCGTTCGGCGCCGCGGCGACGGCGGCGCTCAGCAATCCGGCCATCAGCGGCGATCCCGAGGACCAGCTGCGCGCACCCCTCGTCACCCTGGTCAAGGCGCTCGCGCCGCTCAGCGGTCTGGGCGCTTACGACGCCCAACTGGTTGGCGAGACCCGGCTCGCGGACCTGACCGTCCGCCCGGACTTCGCCGTCACCCGCAACGGGGTGCTGATCGGGTTCATCGAGGTGAAGGCGCCCGGCAAGGGCGCCGATCCGACCCGGTTCAAAGCCAAGCACGACAAGGACCAGTGGGAGAAGCTGAAGGCGCTCCCCAACCTCATCTACACCGACGGCAACGCCTTCAGCCTCTGGCAAGACGGCGAACGCGCCATGCCGATCGTGAGGCTGGATGGCGATGTCGAAAGTTCCGGCAGTCGCCTGGCGGCGCCGCCAGAACTAGGGGGGCTTTTCACGGCGTTCTACGGCTGGCGCCCGATCCCGCCACGGACGCCGAGGCAACTGGCCGAGACCACCGCCCGGCTGTGCCGGCTGCTGCGCGACGAAGTCTCCGAGCAGCTGGATCGCAAGGCGCCGGGTCTGACCAGCCTGGCCGAGGACTGGCGCAAGCTCCTGTTCCCCGCGGCGACCGACGCCGAGTTCGCGGATGGCTACGCCCAGGCGGTGACGTTCGGCCTCTTGATGGCGCGGGCCCGCAACATCCCGCTGGCGGGGGGCATCGAGGAAGCGGCCAAGGTGCTGCGCCGGTCCAACTCGCTGATCGGCTCGGCGCTGCGCCTGCTGACCGAGGAGGTCGATGACGCGCACACGCTGGACACGTCGCTGAAGACGCTGACCGCGGTGCTCGATGTTGTCGACTGGGCCAGGCTGAGCAAGGGGGAGCCGGAAGCCTGGCTCTATTTCTACGAACTCTTCCTGCAACAATACGACACCGCGCTGCGCAAGCGCACCGGCTCTTACTACACCCCGCCGCAGGTGGTGACGGCCATGGTGCGCCTCGTGGACGAGGCGCTGCGGGCGCCGGGCCGCTTCGACCTGATCGACGGACTGGCTTCGCCGGAGGTGAGCCTCGCCGATCCGGCGGTCGGCACCGGCACCTTCCTGCTGGGCGTCTTGCAGCGCATCCGCAGCACCGTCGAGGCGCGGGACGGCGCCGGCGCCGTGCCGGCGGCGATCACGGCGTCCCTCTCCCGGCTGATCGGCTTCGAACTGCAGTTCGGGCCGTTCGCGGTAGCGCAGTTGCGCGTGCTGGCCGAACTGATCGAACTGGTGACGCTGGGCGCGGGCGACGCCTCGGAGGAACTGCAGAAGGCGCTCAGCACCGACCTGCGGCTCTACATCACCGACACCCTCTCCGACCCGGACGAGGAAACGGCCTGGATACCGTCCAACTTGGCCGGGGTGGCGGAGAGTCGCCGCCAGGCGAACCGCATCAAGCGGCACGAGCCCATAACTGTGGTCATGGGCAACCCGCCCTACAAGGAGAAGGCTAAAGGGCACGGCGGTTGGGTAGAGAATCGCGGACGCGGCGTTCCGGCGCCGTTAGACGACTGGCAGCCACCCGTGAGCTGGGGCGTCGGCGCCCATACGAAACACCTGCGGAACCTCTATATCTACTTCTGGCGTTGGGCGGCCTGGAAGGTATTCGGCGGCAATGCCTATCGCAGCGGGACGGACGCGACGCCCGCCGATTGGACGCGACGTAAGGGTATCGTGGCTTTCATTACGGTCGCTGGCTTCCTTAACGGACCTGGTTTTCAGAAGATGCGCGCCGACCTGAGGCGCGACGCCGAGGAGATATGGGTCATCGATTGCTCGCCGGAGGGCCACCAGCCGCCTGCATCCTCTCGGATCTTCCAGGGGGTGCAGCAGCCGGTTTGTATCGTAATCGCCAGCCGGCCGGCGAGCGCTGACAAGACCACCGCGGCCAACGTGCGTTTCCGCAGCCTGCCCGAGGGCGACAGGGATGAGAAATTCACAGCCCTGGCCAACCTCGGGCTCGACGACGCTGGCTGGGTTGAAGCGCTGAGCGACTGGCGTGCGCCTTTCCTCCCGGCGGGAGCGGCAGATTGGGCGGCCTACCCCGCCGTGGAAGACTTATTCCTCTACAACGGCTCTGGGGTGATGACCGGTCGTACCTGGGTGATCGCCCCCGACGCACAGTCGCTCAGGGAACGCTGGGACCGTTTGATCCGAGAGAAGGATTCCGCGAGCAAAGAGGCGTTGTTCCATCCCCAAACTCGAGAAGGGAAGGTCGCCAGCCGGCACATCCGAAAACTAGTTCCTCAAGCCGTCGGCCCGCGGAACGCGAGACCGATGCCAATCATTTCCGAAAGCGGCCCATTAACCGCACCGACGTTGTTCGCTTTTCGCTCGTTTGATCGACAATGGCTCATACCGGACGCAAGGTTGATCAACGACGTTCGGCCACAACTTTGGAACCGTCATTCGGATCGACAAGTCTATCTGACCGGTTTGTTGGCGCACTCGCCCATTGGCGGTCCGGCGCTGACGATCTCGGCCCTTGTCCCCGACCTGCACCACTACAAGGGTTCATTCGGGGGGCGTGTATTTCCGCTTTGGGCGGACAGGACGGCAGACAGACCCAACATATCACCCGGCCTCCTGTCGGAGCTTTCACTTGCCTACGGCCGCGAAGTCGCCCCCGAGGAGGTTATGGCCTACATCGCCGCCGTCGCGGCCCATCCCGGCTACGTCGAACGGTTCCGCGCGAATCTCAAGCAGCCGGGGCTGCGCATTCCGGTGACGGCGGACCGGGCGCTGTTCGACGAGGCGGCTGCGGTCGGGCGAGAGGTGATCTGGCTGCATACCTTCGGGGAACGGTTCGTGGAGGGTCGGCCGCCTGGAGCGCCGCGGGTCGAGCCCCGGTCGGCCGAGCCAACTCTCCCGGCCGACGGCGTGCTGCCGACCTTGCTGGACGACATGCCGCACGACCTCGACTACGATGCGGCGACGCACCGGCTGAAGATCGGAACGGGCTACATCGCCAACGTCGCGCCGGCGGTCTGGGCCTACGAGGTCTCCGGCAAGCGGGTGCTGACCCAGTGGTGGAGCTATCGCCGCAAGGATCGCTCGAAGCCGCCGATGGGCGACAAGCGGCCACCGTCGAAGCTCAGCGAAATCCAGCCGGACAACTGGCTGCCCGAGTACACGACCGAGCTGCTGAACGTGCTGCGGGTGCTGACCCGGCTCGTCGCCCTGGAGCCGCAGCAGGACGACCTGCTCCGCCGGATCACCGAAGGCCCGACCATCAGCGCCGACGTGCTGAGCGGAGCCGGCGCGCTGACGGACAGTTCCGCCGCCGAAGAGCAAGGCGCTGAGCCTCAACCCTGACCCGACAGACCTGTCCGCCACACGCCCCCATTGGCTCGCCGCGGCAGCGGACTATGCTCGCCCCCAGGCGCCAGCCCGCGGAGAGCATCCATGGCCACCGACACAGCCCCGATCGTCGCGGTCCCCGACGGCTGGACGCAGCGCCAGCGCGGGTCGCTCACCGAGCTGGTCGCGCCCGAGGGGGACTTGAGCCTGGTGTTCGTCGCGCCGCGGGAGGCGGGGGATGCGCGGGGGGCGGTGGCGGCGGCGTGGGGGGATTATCGCGGCGGGGAGAGCCATCCGTTCAAGCTCGAAGAGCCGATGCCGCCGCGCAACGGCTGGGACGAGCAGAGGCACATCGTCTACCAGACCTCTCCCGCCGAGCACCGCACCGTCAGCGCCTACGCGGTGCGCAAGGGCCAGGCCTGGTCGGTCGCGATCATCGACGGCGCCACCGGCACCCTGGAGAAGCGCATGGGCGCCGTGGGCGCCGTCCTGCAGAGCCGCCGCGCGCCCGGCCACACCCAGGAGGACTTCTTGGGCCGCACCGCGCACCGGCTGGACCCGCCGCGGGTGGCGGCGCTGGTGGAGTTCGCGCGGGAGGCGGCGGCGAAGCTCGGCGTGCCGGGCGTCGGCCTGGCGCTGATCGATCATGGCCAGATCGTCTTCGAGGACGGCGTCGGTGTGCGCGAGCTGGGCCGGCCCGAGCCGGTGGACGCTCACACCCGCTTCATGGTCGGCTCCAACACCAAGGGCATGGCCACGCTGATGCTGGCGCGGCTGGTCGACCAGGACCGGCTCGATTGGGATGCGCCGGTGACCCAGGTGTATCCGTCGTTCCGGCTGGGCAGCGACGACACCACCCGCCGGGTGCTGGTGCGCCACCTGGTCAGCGCCTTCACCGGCCTGCCGCGCAAGGATCTGGAGTGGATCTTCAACGCCACCGCCGACACCCCGCCCGAAACCACCTTCACCCAGCTCGCCGCCACCGAGCCGACCAGCCGCTTCGGCGAGGTGTTCCAGTACAACAACCTGATGGCCGCGGCCGCCGGCTACGTCGGCGCGCACGTCGCCCATCCGGACCGACCGCTGGGCGAGGCGTTCGACGCGGCGATGCAGGAGCTGATCTTCGATCCGCTGGCGATGGGCGACACCACCTTCTCGATGGCCGCGGCGCGCGCCGGCAATCACGCCAGTCCGCACGGCCATGACGTTGACGGAACGCCGCAGGTCATCCGCTACGACCTGGCCAACACCATCGCCCCCATCCGCCCCGCCGGCGCCGCCTGGTCGTCGCCGCACGACATGCTCCTCTATGTGCAGAACGAGCTGACCGAGGGGCTGCTGCCCGATGGCACCCGGCTGCTGTCGGCCGAGAATCTGCTGGCCCGCCGCATCCGCGGCGCGCCGATGGGCGAGCAGCAGTGGTACGGCATGGGGCTCTCGGAAGACGCGACCTGGGGCGTCTCGGTGATCGGCCACGGCGGCGGCCTGCCCGGGTTCCTCAGCGACTGGTTCGCCATCCCCTCGGCCCAGGTGGGCGCCGTGGTGCTGACCAACTCCAGCGCCGGCGGGATGCTGCTGCGGCCGTTCCTGCGGCGGCTGCTGGAGGTGCTCTACGACGGCGAGCCGGAAGCGGTCGCCAGCATCGCGGCGGCGGCCGAGCAAGCGCAGACCCAGCGCGCCGCCGAGCGGGCGCCGCTCGCCATCCCCGCCGACCCGGCCGCGGTGGCCGGCCTGGCCAGCGCCTACGCCAACCCCGACCTCGGCCCCCTGACCATCGAGCGCGCCGCCGGCGGCGCCGTGCATTTCCGCACCCGGGCCTGGACCAGCGAGGTCGCCTCGCGCCGCAACGACGACGGCACCGTCTCGCTCATCACCATCGATCCCGCGATCGGCGGCTTCGGCTTCCTGATCGGCGCCCGCGATGGCAAGCCGACCCTGACCGCGCGCGACGGCCAGCACGTCTACGAGTACGCCGCGGTGGGCTGAGCGCGCCAGGCGCCCTCAGCCATGGGCCCGCCGCTCCGCCAGCAGCGTCGCCAGCGCGTTCAAGGCGGAGCGGGTGTTGGCCGCGCCGGTGGCGGGGACGCAATAGGTGACGCCGGCGTCGCTGACCTCGGCGAAACAACCGCCCGACGGCTTTGCGCCCGACGTCACCGTCAACAGTGGGCCGGCGGGCGTGGTCTCGGAGGGGATGGCGTAGTCGACCAGGACAGGCGCCTTGCTTGGATCGCCAATGTTGAGGATCGCGCCGAGATAGTTGAAGACGCCGTCGATCGAGCGCGTGGTGATCTGGACCACGTAGGCCTTGCCAAGAATCACGATGGGCGCCGGATGGTCTGGCGCCTGGGCGGCGCCGCAGATATTGGGGGCCTTGCCCGCGGCCACGAGCCCATCGAACTCCCGATTGGCGTCGGCCGTTGCGAGACCCCGGTCGAAGCACAGCTGAATCGCCGGGGACGCTGGAGCGCGCGGCGCGGCGGCGTTGGTCGCCTGGACTGTCCCGGCCGCGGCGGCCGGTCCAGGCGCCGGCCCGGTGCGCAACCCATGCTGCATCAGGTACTGCACGAAGAACTCGAATTCCGGATAGGTGGAATCAGTCGGACTGTTGTTGAAGGTGCTCGTCTGGCCGCCGGTGGTGTCTGTCAGTTCCACCTTCTCGAACACCAGGTAGAAGACGAGTTCTCTCGGGATACCCTGGCGCAGCAAGACGTCCATATCGGTGGGGCTCAGCGGCGCGAGCGCATCGGCCTGCAGCTGGGCGGAGGCAAACACCAGGGGCTCCGTGCGGCTGGCGCGGACCACATTCGAGAGCAACGCCTGGGTCGGCGTGGGCGCGGCCGTGGTCCGCGAGGACGGCCAGAGCTGCAGCCCCGCCCACACGCCGGCCGCGCTCAGCAGGACCAGGGCCGAGCCGATTGCGAGCCACCACGCTGCATGCCTGCCACTGAAGACGCCGGCGCGCACCGGCGCACTGGCCACCGGTGACGGCGGCGGCGCGGTCTCGCCACGCAACAGGCTCTGAATCACCTCGACCAGGTGTTCGAGGTGACGTTGCAGCGGCGGGCTGAACGCGTCGAGCCAGTGCGGCGAGCTGATGAAGTATTCCAGCGCCTTCGTCGGAAGCACATCTTCGATGCGGAATGGAATGATCGGTATCCCGCGATGGACGGCGCGTTCGACCTCGCGTTTGACCTGATTGGACGCGTTGGCCCGGGCAGAGAAGACCAGCAGGAAGATCTTCACCTCGGCGATCGCCTCCAGGATCGCCTCGGGATAGTCGATGCCGGGGAGGATGTCGCGTGGCGCGATCCAGCAACGCAGCCCATGCGACTCGAGCACGGCGCAGGCCGCGTCCGCCGCGGCCTTGTCGCTGCTGGAATGGCAGATGAAAACGTCGTGCGCCAATCTCGCCCGCCCCCGATCGCCGCACAAACTCTAGCGACCTCGATCGACTTCAGGCAAGGGCGAGGTCAGTCAGGAGCCCCCGCCCGCCGCGTCAAGGGTCAGCGCCAGGTACTGCAGGTCGGCCTTCTCGGTCGCGTCGTCGGTGGCGTTGTAGGTGGTCTGGATCTTGGCGCGCACCGTGGCGATGTCGGCGGCGTCGCCCAGCTTGGCGACCTGGGTCGCGAGCGACAGCAGGTAGGGCATGCGGTCGCGCCGCCAGTCGTCGGTCAGGCTCGGCTGGGCAAGGAGTTCAAGCATGGCGCCGAGCCCGAGGGTGAGGTTCGAGCGCATGGTCGCCAGGCCCTTCGCCGCGGCCGGATCGCGCGGCCAGGTGGGATCGGCGGCCTGCTGGCGCAGCAGCGACGACGCCTCGAGAGCCAGCAGGGCGTTCTGGGCGTCGATGTAGCGGCCGACTTCGGGGCCATAGGCGGCGACGTTCTTCACCACCTGGGCCTCCACCACCGGGCCGGTGGGGTCGTCGTAGGGGGCGGCGCCGGTGCCGGCCAGCACGTAGGTGCGGCCCACCGAAATCACCGAGCGGACCCAGTCGTTGATCTCGTCGAGTTGGCTCAAGGGCACCGGCTCCGTGGGGACGGAGGCGGTGTCGAACACCAGGTCCAGTAGCGGGCCGACCGCGGGGTCGGCCGCGGCGGGCGCATGGCCCGACTGCGACGAGCCCTTGGCCAGGGCCATGAAGCGCGCGGCCGCCTGATGTGCCGCGGTCGAGGCGGCGCTGAGCGCGGGATTGACGACGGCGGGCGCCGGCGGAACGGGCGGCGCGGGCGGGTGCGATGGGTTGCAGGCCGCGAGCAGCAGCACGGCGAGGCTCAGGCAGAAAGAACGGCGCATCGACGATCGCGTCCCGAAAGACGCCGGCCGCGCCGGCCCCAGGAGGATGACGGGATTGGCGCGGAGGGCCAGAAGATTCGGCGCCGTCCGGCCCCGCCCTACCCCTTGCCCGGCCCCGGCGCGTCGGCCGCGGCTTGCCGGGCGACCTGCGGTGAGCGGGGCGCGGGGAGCGGGGCCTGGTCGAAGCGGGACTTCATCTGGGCGACCCAGCCGGCGAAGAGCTGGTTGTCGGCCGAGATACGGCTGAAGTCGGAGGGGGCGACGTCGCCGCCGTTGAGGCCGGCGAGGGCGACGCGCAGGGCGGCGGGGTCGCGGGCGCCGTCGATGAAAGGCGTGAAGCGCTGGCGCAGGCGGGTCAGCGAGGCGTCGTCGCCCGCCAGCGAGTAGGCCACGGCGGCGCGCAGCAGCTGGCCTTCCTGGATCTCGGTCAGCGGGCGCGGGTCCTTGTAGCGGTCGCCGAGCTGCTTCTCGAAGATGGCGCCGGCCTGGGGCCAGGCCTTCTG
Organism: Caulobacteraceae bacterium; assembly: GCA_036267835.1. Classification (GTDB taxonomy): domain Bacteria; phylum Pseudomonadota; class Alphaproteobacteria; order Caulobacterales; family Caulobacteraceae; genus Acaudatibacter. Next base: position 8,174 of record DATAVF010000369.1, read on the forward strand.
GTCCCAGACGATCTCGGCCCGCGCGTCGGTGGCGTCGGCGGACGTGTCCGAGCCCAGCATTTCCAGCGCGGTGTCGTATTGGCTAAGCCCGGTCAGGGCGCGGGCGGCGACGATGCGGCGCTGCAGGTTGAGCGGCTGGGGCAGCACGGTGGTGCGCGAGCCGTTGATGGCGTCGAGGGCGTCCTCGGGCTTGCGGTCCATCAGGTCGATGACCGCGAGGTCGGTGGCGACCTGGGCCTTGGGCACACCCTCCAGGCGATTGTCGACCTGGTATTTCAGCAGTTCCTCGGCCTGCGGCAGCAGGTCGACATCGACGAGGCGACGGGTCAGGCGGCGCACCATGGCGTCGCCGTCGGCGCCCACCGGGGTCAGCTCCTTGAAGTCGTAGAACAGGGCCAGCGCCTGGATCGGCTGCAGCCCATCGGCCTGGCCTTCGAGGAACAGGGTCTTGAAGGCATTGGTCAGATCGGCCTGCAGCTGCGCGGTCTCCGGCAGGTCCGGCAGGTCCTTGCCGGCCGAGCGGAAGGCTTCCAGCGCCTCGCGGTAGCGGCCCTGGCTCAGGTAGAGCTGGCCGAGAGCGCGCACGGTGTCGAGCTCGAAGGCGTCGCCGCGCCAGCGGTAGCGCAGGCCGTCGTAGATATCGATCGCCTGGCTGGGGGTGATGGCGTTGCTGGCCAGCTGCATCTGGGTGGCGCGCAGCTCGGCGGGGCCGGCGACCTGGTCCTGCGGCAGGCCGGCCAGTTGCTGGTACTTGCGCAGCGCATTGCCGCTATCGCCCTCGGCCTGGTCGACCTCGGCGTCGACCAGCTGGTTCTGGGCGTCCTCGTCGGGGCCGATCGGGTTGCCGAGAGCAAAGTCGATCCAGCTGCGCGCGCCCGGCACGTCGTTGAGCGCCAGCCCGGTGAGGGCCGCGGCGCGGCCGAAGCGCTGCTTCCAGTAGGCCGGGAAGGCGGTGAGCGCGGGCCTGCCGGCGCTGAAGGCGGTCTTGGCGTCGGCCCACTGGCTGGTCTTGGCCAGCACGTAGCCGCGCCAGAGGTTGGCCGCCGGGTTGTCGTCGAGCACCGGCGCGGCGAGGTCGGTCTCGGCCTCCTTGTAGCGGCCGGCCATGGCGCGGGCCATGCCGCGGAGCGCCCGGAACTCGGCCTCGCCGCCCAGGGTGGGGTGGGTGCGGAAGGCGTCATTGAGCACCCCGATGGCCTCGAAGGCCAGGCCCTGGCCGATCAGGTACCGGGCCAGCGCCATGTGGCCCTCGGTCGGCCCCTCGGCGCCCTTTTCCTCTTCGTCGGCCACCGGCATCACCAGGGCGTCGTAGCGGGCGAGGTAGCCGGCGCCGCCGGTGGCGCTCCAGTCGTCGCCGATCAGGCCGGGCATGGCGGCGGGCTTCGGCGCGTTGACGCTGGAGGCCATGTCCTGCGGGTTGGTCGTTGGCGACAGCGCCAGGCCCTTGGGCCGGCTGATGGTGACGATGTCGCCGCTGAAGGTCACCGCGAGGTCGTCGGCGTTGGACGACACGGCCATGCCCTGCGCCGACTGCAGCACAGTGAACTGGACGAAGTCGTGCGGGATCGGGATGCCCTTGGCGGGCGCCTGGGCGGTAACCACGGCCACCTTGTCGCCGACCACGGGATCGTCGACCCAGTAGACGCCGGTAGCGCCGGAGAGCGCTGCGGTCAGGGCGGCCGGGCCGGCGGAATCGTCGCGGGTCAGCTTCACCGGCACGAACGGGACCTGGGCCGTAGGCTCCAGGATCACCGTCCAGTCCGAGCCCAGGTTGGCGACCTCGAAGGGCACGGGGCTGCGGGTGGCGATGCGGATCGCTGAGTAGCCCGGGCCGCTCAAGGCCTGCATCGAGGAGAACTGGGTGACGTTCTTGGGCGCCTGCGTCAGGTCGATCTTGGCGGCGGCGTCGAAGACGATCCAGATGGCGTCGCCGCGGCGGAAGACGGCCGCGCCCAGCGGATTGCGCCATGGGAAGTCGAGCTTCAGCTGGCCGCCGTCCTGGGTGACCTTCATCTGCACCACCCCGCCCTGCGGGACCGGATCGGGGCGGGTCGGCGGCGGGGTCTGCGGCGACGGCGGGGCCGGCGGCGGCGCAGCCTTGGCGAAGACGTTGACGAAGTCGGCGCCGTCGGCATTGCCGGTCGCGGCGTCGGCGTCATCTGTAAGCGTGATGGCAAAGACGATGCGGCCGTGCTCGTGGCGCACGTCGACCGACTTCACCCACTTCATCGGCACGCTCTTCAGAGTGGCGATGTCAGGTTTGGCGTCGCGGCTGAAGCTGAGGGTCAGCAGCTGGCCGGCGCGCTTGACGTCCATGCGCGCAGCGCCGGCCCAGTGGAACTCGATGCGCGAGAAGGCGTCGGCCTGGCCGACGTGGATATCGAGCGCCGGCTGCACGGACGCCGGCGCGCCGACCGCGACCGGGCCGGCGCACAGGGCGACGATGCAGAGCGCGGTCACCGCGCCGCGCCCGGCCAGCCGCCAGCGCGCGCCCGCTCCCCTCTGCGGGGATGGGCGCGCGGCCGACCGGTGCTGGCGGACGCTCGGCAAGCGCTAGCCGTGCGGCGCCGTGGCGGGCGCGGCGGGAGCGGGCGTCGTCCCGGCGTGGGCCGCGGGTGGGGCCGGCGCCGGCGTCGCGGGCGGGTGGGCCGGGGTGTTGGCGGCGAGCGCCGGGCCGGCCGGCGGGGTCCTCGGGTGCGGGCGCCGGTGCGGCGGCGCGTGGTGCGTCGACGGCGTCGCGGCGGTGGCCGGCGCGCCGCCCGCGGGGTTGGCCGGCGGCGTCGCCTGGGCGACCTGGGCCGGCGGAGGCGCGGCGGCGGGCGGGGCGGTCGGGTTCAGCGCCTGGCGGGTGGCATTGGCCTCGGCGACGTAGCGCGCGGCCAGCGACTCGGTGAGCCGCTTGGCCTCGGGCGGCGGCATGGCGGCGATCATCGCCGAGAGCGCCTTTTCCTTCATCTTGGCGGCGATCGGCAGGCGCACATCGTCGGTGAGCAGCACGAAGCGCTCGGCGGCGGCGGCGGGCTTCATCGCCTCGTAGACCTTCACCAGCCGGTCGACCTCGGCCTGCTGCTTGTCGTCGAGCTGGCCGAGCAAGGTGGTCATGTCGCCCTTCAGGGCGTTCATGGTGGCGATCTTGGCGTCGACCTTGGCTTCGGCGGCCTGGATCAGGGCCAGTTCGGTCGAGAGACCCTGCTCGCGCTCGTCGAGTTCGCCGCGGCGGGTGCTGAGGCTCTGAATCACCTGCAGCTCGGCGGGCGACATGCCGGCGTCCTTGGCCAGCTGTTCGGGGCTCTCGGCGCAGATCGGCGCGGGTTTCGGCGCGTTGGGATCGGCCGGCGCAGTGGCGCTGGCGTCGGTCGCGGCGCTGGCGGCGGCCGGCGCGGCCGCGGGATGCGGCGCGGCGACGCCCTCGGCGAAACTGCGCGCGGCCCCGATGAAGCCGGGGCCGTTCTCGATGGCGCTGATGCCGAGGACGCCGACGGCGGCGACGGCCACCAGCGGCAGCAGGCGGGGCATGGGCATCAGCGATAGCCTCCAGCGGCGCGGCGCGGCGCCGGCTCATCGAAGAGTTCGTCGTCGGCGGCGCGGATCAGCACGGCCTTGGCCGGCGCCTGGGCGGGCGGACGGGCCAGGGCGCGCAGCCGCTCCATGCGGGCGATGACCTCGGCCGGCACGGGACGCGCCGACGGCGCCGACGGCGCTTCATCGTCCTCGAGGATCAGGTCGTTGCGGGCGGCCGCTTCGGCCAGCACGCTGGGCGAGTGCGGCGAGCGCGCGCCATAGCGCTCGGCGAAGCGGGCGAAGGCGCTCTCGCGGCTCTGGGCGGGGCGGGCCTCGGCGACCGGGGCGGGACGCGGCGCGGGTTGCGGGGCGGCTTCCATCCGGGGCGCGGCTTGCGGCGCCGGCGCGGGACGCAGGGCCGGGCGCGGCGCGGCGGCGAGCTTGGTCTCGGCCAGCATGGCTTCGGCGGTCAGCTGCTCCAGCCGCCCGGCGAGGTGACCGGCGCGCTCGATTCGGGCGGCCAGGGTGTCGGCGGCCTCGTCGGTGGCGGCGCGCAGATCAGAAAGGCCCTGCTCGGCCCGGGCGGCGGCGCGGTCGAGATCGCCCACGGCGCGGGTAAAGCTCTCGTGCGAGGCGCGCAACACCTTCAGCCGGCCCTCGAGCCTCCAGCCGAGGAAGAGCGCGCCCAGCAGCAGCAGCCCCAGGACGGCGTTCATGATCAGTCCGATGTCGCTCATGTGATCCTCTGAACGGCTTGCTTGGCGTGGGGCGTCAGCGGCGCTTCGACGCGCACCGCGATGTTGTGGTTGCGGCGGCCCATGCGGCCGATGGTCAGCGGGATGGCGCCGGCGCGCAGCTGCACCAGGCTGTCGGGCGTCGCGTTGAGCATCAGGGTGTCGCCGATCTTCAGGTCCAGCACCCGCGACAGCGGCACCTGCTGCTCGTCGAGCACGGCGCGCACGTCGAGCTGGGTGGTCCAGAGCTCGGTCGCCAGGTGGCCTTCCCAGATGTTGTCGCGGCCGAACTTCTCGCCCATGAACTGCTGCAGCAGCATCTTGCGGATCGGTTCGAGCGTCGCGTAGGGCAGCAAAAGCTCGATGCGCCCGCCGCGGTCTTCCATGTCGATGCGCAGCTTCACCAGGATGGCGGCGTTGGCCGGCCGGGCGATGGCGGCAAAGCGCGGGTTGGTCTCCAGCCGGTCGAGGGTGAAGGTGACGGGCGTCAGCGGCTCGAAGGCCACGTGGCAGTCGTGCAGCACCACCTCGACCATGCGCTCGACCAGCACCCGCTCGATGGTGGTGTAGGGCCGGCCCTCGATGCGCATGGCGGCGGTGCCGCGGCGCCCGCCCAGCAGCACGTCGACGATCGAGTAGATCAGGTTGGAGTCGACGGTCAGCAGGCCGAGGTTGTCCAGCTCCTCGGCGCGAAACACCGAGAGGATGGCCGGCAGCGGGATCGAGTTGAGATAGTCGCCGAAGCGGATCGACGAGATGTTGTCGAGGCTGACTTCGACGTTGTCGGAGGTGAAGTTGCGCAAGCTGGTCGTCATCAGCCGCACCAGGCGGTCGAAGACGATTTCCAGCATCGGCAGCCGCTCGTACGAAACGAGGGCCGAGTTGATGATGGCGCGGATGCCGGTGCGCTCGGACGCGTCCTCGTCGGAGAGGTCGAAGCCGAGGAGGCTGTCGATCTCGTCCTGATTGAGGATGCGCTCGGCGCCGACCGGGCTGTCATGCTCGCCGGCCGAATCCCAGCCGCCGCCACCATCGGCGGCGTCGGGCTCGAGTTCTGCGGCGTCTGCGTCTGCTGCCATGGGTGTCGCGTCAGCTAGCCGGAGCTAGTTGATCAGCATCTCCTCGATCAGCACGCCGTTGACCTTCGAGGGGGCGATGACGAGATTGATCCGCCGCGCCAGCTCGGCGCGCAGCATCAGGGTGCCTTCGCTGCCCGACAGATCCTCCGGGCGCAGCTCACGCAGGAAGGTCTGGAACACGTCGTTGAGCCGCGGAGTCTCGGCGTCGATGGTGTCGGCGGTGCCGTGGTCAGGCAGCTCGAAGGTCAGCTTCAGCTTCAGGAAGGTCGGCTTGCCGTCCGGCGTCTGCATGTTCACCACGAAGTCGGGCGGGGTGTAGAAGACGACGCCGTCCGGCCCGTCGGCCACCTGCGGCGCGTTCGGGTCGGGCTTGCCGTCCTTGTCGTCCTTCTTCGGCTTCACCGGCAGCTTGTGAGCGTTCGCCGGCTCAGGCGCCTTCGGCATGAAGATCATGAAGGCCGCGCCGCCGCCGCCCAACAGCACCACCAGGGCCGCGGCCACGATGATGATCAGCTTCAGCGGCAGCTTCTTCTTGCCGCCCTCGCCTTCGGCGTCGGGGTTCTCGCCGTCAGCCGGAGCCTCGGTCGCCTTCCCCTTGTCCTTTTTGCCCTTGTCGTTCGACACGCGCGCGATTCCTTGAGCGTTACCCTCAGATCAATCGCGCCGCGTTGGTTAAGGATCAGTTGTTAACACCCCTTAACGGCGGCAAACCTTGCCCGGAAGATTC
>DATAVF010000370.1:0-5947 GCA_036267835.1 Caulobacteraceae bacterium
CTGCGCGAAATGTTCTTCTCCAACATGTCGGAGCGCGCCGCCAAGATCATGCGCGAGGACATGGAAAGCATGGGCCCGGTGCGGCTGCGCGACGTCGACGCGGCGCAGATGGCCATGGTGCAGGTCGCGAAGGATCTGGCCGCCAAGGGCGAGATCATGCTGGCCGGCGCCGGCGGCGGCGATGACGAGCTGATCTACTGATGAGCGAGGTCTCCCCCACCCCGCCCCGCAGGTTCACCTTCGACAACGAGTTCGAAGGCGGCGCGCCGATCGCTGGCCCCTACAAGCGCAGCTTCAGCGCCGCCGAGGTCGAGGAACTGACCCAGCGCGCCAAGGCCGAGGGCATGGCCACCGCCATGGCCCGCGTCGAGGCGCAGACCGCGCGCGCCCTCACCGAAATGGCCGACGCCGCCCGCGCCGCCCTGCCGACCTTGGCCGCCGCCGCCCACGAGCACCGCGCCGGCGCGGCCGAGCTGGCGCTGGCCTGCGCCCGTCAGATCGCCGACGCCGCGTGCGAACGCTTCCCCGAGGCGCCACTGCAGGCCGCGCTGGCCGCCCTGGCCCGCGAGGTCGAGGCGACGCCGCGCCTCACCTTGCGCGCCCCGCCGGCCCTGGTGGAGCGCCTGCAGGCCGCCCTCGCCGAAACCGCCGAGGCCATCGGCTATCCGGGCCAGATCCTGGCCCGCGCCGACCCAAGCCTGGCCAAAGGCGCTTTCGTCTTCGACTGGGGCGACGGTTCGGCCGCTTTCGATCCGGCCGGCGCCGCCGCCCGCGTGGCCGAGGCGCTGGAAGGCGCCCTGGCCGCCGAGGGCCTGCATGCCGAAGCCCTCGCCCTCCCCTCCCACAATTCCTAGAGGCCCACCATGTCCGACAGTGATCTGAAACTCGACGAATTCGGCTCCGGCGGCCTGGTGGTCGCCGGCTCCGGCGGCGGCGAGTTCGAGGAAAAGACCGCCAGCGACCTGGCGCCGGTCTTCGACGTGCCGGTCAACATCTCGGCGGTGCTGGGCCGCGCCCACTTGTCGGTCGCCCAGCTGCTGCAGCTGGGCCAGGGCAGCGTGCTGGAGCTCGACCGCAAGGTCGGCGAGGCCATCGACATCTACGTCAACAACCGCCTGGTCGCGCGGGGCGAAGTGGTGGTCGTCGAAGACCGCCTGGGCGTGACCATGACGGAAATCATCAAGGACGGCGACGCCGCGGTCTGACCGTAGCGCCGTGAAGACTGTGACGACTCTAGAAGGGAGAATGACATGCGGCTGCTAGTCGTGGGGCGTTTGAGCGGACAGCTCGCCAACGCCGTCAAGATCGCCATGGCCACCGGCGCCAAGGTGGCGCACGTGGAAACCATCGAGGCGGCGACCTACGCCCTGCGCGCCGGCCAGGGCGCCGACCTGCTGATGGTCGATTACGACCTCGACATCAAAGCCCTGATCGCCGCCAACGAGGCCGAGCGCATCCGCGTGCCGGTGGTGGCCTGCGGGGTCGCGGCCGACCCGCGCCGCGCCGCCGAGGCCATCCGCGCCGGCGCCAAGGAATTCATCCCCCTGCCCCCCGAGGCCGACCTGATCGCCGCCGTGCTGGCCGCCGTCTCCGACGACGAGCGCCCGATGGTGGCCCGCGATCCCGCGACCCAGGCCGTGATCACCCTGGCCGACCAGATCGCCCCGTCCGAGGCCTCGATCCTGATCACCGGTGAGAGCGGCGTCGGTAAGGAGGTGATGGCCCACTACGTCCACTCCAAGAGCCGCCGCGCCCAGCGCCCGTTCATCTCGGTCAACTGCGCCGCCATCCCCGAGAACCTGCTGGAGAGCGAACTTTTCGGCCACGAGAAGGGCGCCTTCACCGGCGCCGTGGCCCGGCGCATCGGCAAGTTCGAGGAAGCCAGCGGCGGCACGCTGCTCCTGGACGAAATCAGCGAAATGGACGCGCGCCTGCAGGCCAAGCTGCTGCGCGCCCTGCAGGAGCGCGAGATCGACCGGGTCGGCGGCGGCAAGCCGGTGAAGGTCGACATCCGCGTCATCGCCACCACCAACCGCGACCTGGCGCAGGCCGTGAAGGAGGGCGTGTTCCGCGAAGACCTGCTCTACCGGCTCAACGTGGTGAACCTGCGCTTGCCCCCCTTGCGCGAACGCCCCGGCGACGTGCTGGCCCTGGCCGAGCACTTCGTGCGCAAGTACGCCAAAGCCAACGCCATGCCCGAGCGGGCGCTCTCCAGCACCGCCCGCCAGCGCCTGCTCACCCACCGCTGGCCGGGCAACGTCCGCGAGCTGGAAAACGCCATGCACCGCGCCGTGCTGCTGGCCAGCGGCCCGGAGATCGAAGAATTCGCCATCCGCCTGCCGGACGGCGCGCCGATGCCCAACTCGCCCGCCACCGAGACCGCCCGCGTCGCCTCGATGGCGGCCGAGGCCGTCACCCGCGGCTTCGTCGGCCAGACCGTGGCCGCCGTCGAGCAGCAGCTGATCATCGACACCCTGACCCACTGCCTCGGCAACCGCACCCATGCGGCCAACATCCTCGGCATCTCGATCCGCACCCTGCGCAACAAGCTGAAGGAATACTCCGACCTTGGCGTCCCCGTGCCCCCGCCCCAGCTCGGAACCGCCAGTGCCGCTTAATCTCCTCCCCTCCCCCTCGAGGGGAGGGGTCGGGGGTGGGGGTCTGCCGGCCGATTTGGCTCGCCGTCCCCACCTCCCGACCCCTTCCTGCGACAGCCCCCCACCCCCTAGCCCCTCCCCTCGAGGGGGAGGGGCGACGCGCAGAGGTGTGATCGCCAGCGCGGCGGCGGCCGCCAGCCTCTGGGCGGCGCCGGCGTTCGCGGCGGACCAGTTCGGCGCCATTGAGGCGCGGGTCGGGGGCCGGCTGGGCGTCGCGGCGCTCGACGTGGCCAGGGGCGCGCGCCTCGGCCACCGCGCCGACGAGCGCTTCCCCATGTGCAGCACCTTCAAGGCCATGGCCGCGGCCGCGATGCTGAAGCGCGTCGACGCCGGCGCCGAGCGCCTCGACCGCTTCATCCGCTACAGCGCCGCCGACCTCTTCAGCTACGCGCCGGTGACCCGGGCGCACGTCGCCGACGGCGGCCTGCCGCTCAGCGATCTGCTCGCCGCCGCCGTCGAGCTCAGCGACAACACCGCCGCCAACCTGATCCTGGCCTCGCTCGGCGGCCCCGCCGGCTGGACCCGGTTCGTGCGCAGCCTCGGCGATGCGACGAGCCGCCTCGACCGCAACGAGCCCACCCTCAACACCTCCATCCCCGGCGATCCGCGCGATACCACCACCCCGTCGGCCATGGTCGGCGACCTCAGCGCCACCCTCCTCGGCAACGCCCTGTCGCCGGCTTCACGCGAGCGCCTCGCCGGCTGGATGGTGGCCTGCCAGACCGGCCAAAAGCGCCTGCGCGCCGGCTTGCCGAGCCCCTGGCGCATCGGCGACAAGACCGGCACCGGCGACCACGCCACCACCAACGACATCGCCGTCTGCTGGACGCCCGCCGGCCCGATCGTGATCGCCTGCTACTTCACCGGCGCTGGGTCCGCGTCGCCCGACGCCCGCGAGGCCGCCATCGCCGACGTCGCCCGTACTATCGTTTCGAGTTTCCGCCCGCATGGCTGACGCCGCGCTTCCCGCAGCCTTCGGCGAACGCCCCAGCGGCCGGCAGATGCTGGGCTGGGTGATGCGTGGCGAGGTGGCCCTCGCCATCGGCATCGTCGGCATCATTGTGCTGCTGATCTTGCCGATCCCGTCCTTCCTGCTGGACCTGCTGCTGGCCGTCTCCATCGTCAGCGCCGTGCTGATCCTGATGACGGCCCTCTTGATCAAGAAGCCGCTCGAGTTCACCGCCTTCCCGACCGTGCTCCTGATGGCGACCCTCTTCCGCCTCGGCCTCAACGTCGCGTCGACCCGCCTGATCCTTGGTCACGGCCACGAGGGCACCGACGGCGCCGGCCACATCATCCAGGCCTTCGGCAACCTGATGATGCACGGCAACTTCGTCATCGGCGTCATCATCTTCGCCATCCTGGTGATCGTGAACTTCGTCGTGGTGACGCGCGGTTCGTCGCGCATCGCCGAAGTGGCTGCCCGCTTCACCCTGGATTCGATGCCCGGAAAGCAGATGGCCATCGACGCCGACCTCTCCAGCGGCCTGATCGACCAGGAAACGGCGAAGACCCGGCGCAAGGAGCTGGAGCAGGAATCGACCTTCTTCGGCGCCATGGACGGCGCCTCCAAGTTCGTGCGCGGCGACGCCATGGCCGGCCTGATGATCGTGGCCATCAACGTGGTCGGCGGCATTCTCGTGGGTGTCGTGCAGCACAAGCTGCCGCTCGACCAGGCCTTCTCCAGCTACACCATCATGTCGATCGGCGACGGCCTGGTCAGCCAGATCCCCTCGCTGGTCATCTCGATCGCCGCCGGCCTGCTGGTCTCCAAGTCCGGCGTCGAAGGCTCGGCCGACAAGGCCTTGGCCACCCAGCTGGCGATGAACCCGGTGGCCCTGGGCATGGTTTCGGCCGCCTCGGCCGTGCTCGCCCTCATCCCCGGCATGCCGATCATCCCCTTCGCCGGCCTCTCGATCGGCGCCGGCGTGCTGGCCTGGCGCCGCTCGCAGGACAAGCTGCGGCCCAAGGTCATCACCCCCGCCGCGGCCGCCACGGCCGACGCGAAGGAAGAGCCGATCTCCGCCAGCCTCGCCATCGACGACGTGAAGATCGAGCTCGGCTACGGCCTGCTACACCTGATCAACGACCTCGAGGGCCGCCGCCTCACCGACCAGATCAAGGCGCTGCGCAAGACGCTGGCGGCCGAATATGGCTTCATCATGCCGCCGGTGCGCATCCTCGACAACATGCGCCTGGCCAACCAGGGCTACGCCATCCGCATCAAGGAGATGGAGATCGGCGCCGGCGAAGTGCGCCTGGGCAAGCTGATGGCCATGGACCCGCGCGGCGGCCAGGTCGAGCTACCCGGCGAGCATGTGCGCGAGCCCGCCTTCGGCCTGCCCGCCACCTGGATCGACGAGTCCTTACGCGAAGAAGCCGCCTTCCGCGGCTACACCACCGTCGACCCGGCCACCGTGCTGACCACCCACCTGACCGAGATCCTCAAGGACAACATGGCCGACCTGCTCTCCTACGCGGAGGTGCAGAAGCTGCTGAAGGACCTCTCTGCCGAGGAAAAGAAGCTGGTCGAGGACCTGATCCCCGCGGTCTCCACCGCCTCGACGGTGCAGCGCGTGCTGCAGTCGCTGCTGCGCGAACGGGTCTCGATCCGCGACCTGCCGACCATCCTGGAAGGCATCGCCGAAGCCGCCCCCCACACCGCCTCGCTCGTGGGCCTGGTCGAACAGGTCCGCGGCCGCCTCGGCCGCCAGATCTGCTGGGCCAACCGCAGCGAAGACGGCGCCCTCCCCATCATCACCCTCAGCCCCGACTGGGAAAACAACTTCGCCGAAGCCCTGATCGGGAATGGGGACGACAAGCAATTGGCGCTGGCGCCATCGAAGCTGCAGGAATTCATCCGCTCGGTGCGGGAGACTTTCGAGCGCGCCGCCCTGCAGGGCGAAAGCCCCGTTCTGCTGACCAGCCCCCTGGTGCGCCCCTACATCCGCTCGATTGTGGAGCGGTTCAGGGGGCAGACAGTGGTGCTGAGCCAGAACGAGATCCACCCGCGGGCGCGGCTGAAGACGCTGGGATCGATTTAGACGTCTGAGCCGAGCCGCTGGATTTCCACTAGCGCGGCTTCATATCTTCAGGCTGCGGGTCGGCTGGGAGAGCTAGCGGTGCTTACTGCTTACTTTGACGACAGCGGAACGCACACCGGATCGCCGGTCGTGCTTATGGGCGGCCTCTTTGGCAATGACCCCCAATGGACGACCCTAGAGACGCGTTGGAAAGCCGTCTTGGCTGATCCCGGTGAAGACGGACGCCACGCACCCTTGCGACGTTTT
>DATAVF010000371.1:0-1910 GCA_036267835.1 Caulobacteraceae bacterium
CGTGCGGCGGGGCGGCCATGGTGGCGCGGCCGAGGCCGCGGCCGTAGGTGACCGACTCGTTGGCGATGATGCACCCCTCGGGCATCAGGGCGGCGAGGCTGGCGGCGAAGGACTCGGGCGTCAGCGGCCCCCTGCCCGGCTCAGGCCGCGCGCCATTGTCGGGCGGGGCGATCCTGGGCGCGTGCAGGGCGTCGGCGAGGCGGGCCAGCGCTTCCAGCACGTCCTGCTCTCTGCGGGCCAGCACGTGCACCTCGGCGCTTTCGGGGATCGAGGTCGAGGGCTTGCCGGGATAGGCGAAGAAGGTCACCGGCTTGCGGGCGCCAGCCAGGATCAGGTGCTGCGTGCCGGCCATCGCCTTCACCGCCATGTCGACCACATAGGGCACCGCCTCGGTGACCAGCCGGCCCTGGCCGCGCGGCATGCGGCCGGTCACGTCGGACATCACCCGGCAGCCGGTCGCCTGGCCGATGCGGTGCGCGAGCTCCAGTCCCGCCTCGCCGAGCCCCTCGCCGCCGATCAGCAGCACTACCCCGCGTCCCACGCCGCGCCGCAGGGCGGCCGCCGCTTCGTCGACCTGGTTTGGCGCCGCGAGCGGGGCCGGCAGCCGCGGCAGCGGGCCGGCGACGACGCCGCCCTCGTTCCACGACGTGTCGGAGGGCAGGATCAGGGTCGCGACCTGGCCGGGCGCGATCTGCGAGGCCTGCACGGCGGCGGCAGCGTCCGCGCCGACGGTCGCGACGTCCGTGGCCGTGCGCACCCAGCCGGAGACGCCACGCGCAAAGCCCTCGGCGTCGGCGGTCAGCGGGGCATCGAAGGGGCGGTGGTAGGTCGCTTGGTCGCCGACGATGTTGACGATCGGGGTGAAGGCGCGCCGGGCGTTGTGCAGGTTGGCGAGGCCATTGGCGAGGCCGGGGCCGCAGTGCAGCAGGGTGGCGGCGGGCTTGCCGGCCATCCGCGCGTAGCCATCGGCTGCGCCGGTCACCACGCCTTCGAACAGCCCCAACACGCAGTGCATGCCGGGGATGCGGTCGAGGGCGGCGACGAAGTGCATCTCCGAGGTGCCGGGGTTGCAGAAGCAGGTGTCGACGCCGCTGGCGAGCAGCGAATGGACCAGGCTCTCGGCGCCGTTCATGTGGTCATCCCCGATGGCGGGCGCGACTTGCGCCCCCGGCCGGTCTAACCTGACCGCAAGCGCCATGCAGGCGCAAAAAAGACTGCGGGTGGGAAACGGATCATGGCGGACAGCTTCGACTTCATCGTCGTGGGCGGCGGCTCGGCGGGCGCGGTGATCGCGGCGCGGCTCACGGAGGACCCGGACTGCCGGGTGGCGCTGGTCGAGGCCGGCCAGCGGCCGCCGGCGCACGAGCTGATGCCGGTCGCCTGCGCCGGCCTGCAGCTCGATCCGGCCACCGACTGGATGTACACGGCCGATCCTGGAAAGGCCGGCCTCGGCATGCGCGGCCAGCGCATCCCGGTGCCGCGCGGCAAGATGCTGGGGGGCTCGTCCTCGATCAACTACATGGCCTACGTCCGCGGCCATCCGGGCGACTTCGACGGCTGGGAGGCCGGAGGCGCCACGGGCTGGGGCTACGACGACGTGCTGCCCTATTTCCGCAAGAGCGAGGGCGTCGGCCCGTGCGACGACATCGCGCTCGACCGCGAGGCGCACGGGCATGACGGCCCGCTGGGCGTGTCGGTGCGCTCGCCGGTGCTGGCCTGCGCGACCGAATTCGTCGAGGCGGCGGTGGCGGCCGGCATCCCACGCGGCGACTACAATGGCCGCGACCGGCGCCGGCCCGAGGGCGTGGTGTCGCTGATGCAGACCACCACCAAGGCCGGCAAGCGCTCCAGCACCTACCGCGCCTTCCTCGAGGGCGAGGCCGAGGCGCGGCCGAACCTGACCATCATCA
>DATAVF010000372.1:0-5305 GCA_036267835.1 Caulobacteraceae bacterium
GAGATCTCGGTGGCGGGGTCGGGCGGCGTGTCCGTCGGCCAGGTTTCCGGACCGGTCAACGCCATGGACCTGGGCTCGGGCAACATCGACTTCGCCGGGATCAACGGGCCGTTCACGGTGCGCATCGCCGGCTCCGGCCAGGTGCGGGCCGCGTCGGGCCGGGTGAGCGCCATGCAGGCCTCGATCGCCGGCGCCGGCGGCGTGTTGCTGAACGGCGTCGCGGGGCAGCTCAGCGCCTCGATCATGGGGTCCGGCGACGTGCGGGTGGCGCGGGTCACCGGGCCGGTCAGCAAGTCGATCATGGGGTCGGGCGTGGTGCGGATCGGCTCCTAGCCGGGCGGGCGCAGCAGCAGGCCGATGGTCAGGGCGACGCCCAGGATCACCACGCCGATTCGCAACGCCTTTTCGTTAACGCGTTTCAGCATCCAGGCGCCGACGAGGCCGCCGGCGACGGCGCCCGCGCCCAGCACCAGGGCCGAGAGCCAGCGCACGTCATGGGAGAAGGCGAAGATCGCCACCGCCGAGGCATTCATCACGCCGGCCAGCACGTTCTTGGTGGCGCCGGCGTTGCGCATCGGCAGGCCGGCGATGGTCAGCGCCGCCAGCATCAGGAATCCGATGCCGCCGCCGAAATAGCCGCCGTAGATGGCGATGGCGAACTGGGCGAAGCCGGCGGGCAGGGCGTTCAGCGGCGGGCGCTCGACCTTGGTGTTCCGAAAGAAACTGCCCCAGGTGAAGATCGCCGTCGCCATCAGCACCAGCCAGGGCAGCAGGCGGGCGAAGAAGCTGGGCGGGGTCGCCAGCAGCAACAGCGCGCCCACGACGCCGCCCGCCAGGCTGATGACGAAGAGGGCGCGGAACGACAGCTTCTCCGCGCCGGACACCAGCTTGCGGCCGGCGAAGCCGGTGGTCACCTGGCCTGGAAAGAGGGCGATGGTCGAGGTGATGTTGGCGGCCCGCGCGTCGAGGCCCGACAGGATCAGCGCCGGCAGGGTGACGAACGATCCGCCCCCCGCCAGCGCATTCTGGGCGCCGGCCCAGACGCCGGCCGCGAGCAGCAGCCACCACAACATGCGGCGCCGTATGGACTGCCCGGCCGCGTCAGCCAACCAGCCAGCGGGCCGTCAGCGCCAGAATCAGCGCCGGCGGCATCACCAGGGCCCCGGTCTTCAGGAACCGCCAGCCGCTGATCCGCTCGCCCTCGCGGCGGATGGCGGTGAGCCAGAGGATGGTCGCCAGCGAGCCGGTGACCGAGAGGTTCGGGCCGAGGTCGACCCCGATCAGCAGGGCGTCGACGACCGGCTTGGGCGAGGCGGCCTGCAGCGCCGCGGCGCTGGCCATCAGGCCGGCCGGGAGGTTGTTGACCAGGTTGCAGGCCAGCGCCAGCGCGCCGCCGGCCGCCCAGGGCGCGCTCGCGGCCTGCCGCAGCAGGCCGGCCAGGGCGGCGACGGCCCCGGTCCGGTTCAGCGCCTCGACCATGACGAAGAGCCCCGCCACCAGCGGCACGACGCTCCACGAGACGCCGCGCAGGATCGGCAGCGGCGAGGCGCGGCGGGCGATCAGCACGACGGCGGTGGTCAGGACGCCCATGATGGCTGTGGGCAGGCCGAGCGGCAGGTTCAGCGCGGACACAGTGAGCAACACCACCACAGTGCAGACGAGGCCGCCGAGCGCCGTCCAGCCGCCCGGGGTGATGCGCACCACCTCCGCCACCGGCTCGCAGGCGCCGACCAACTGGCGGCGCTCGGCCCAGCGCAGGGCGGCGTAGGTGGCGGCGATGGCCAGGCCTGACGGCAGGGCGAAGCTCGCCAGCCACGCGCCCAGCGGCGGCGTGTGGTCGGCGTAGAGCACCAGGTTGGCCGGGTTGGAGATCGGCAGCACGAAGCTGGCCGCATTGGCCACCATGGCGCAGGCCAGGAGGTGGGGCAGGGGCTCGGTGCGCGCCTTGCGGGTCGCGGCGAACACCGCCGGTGTCAGCACCACGGCGGTGGCGTCGTTGGAGAGGAAGACCGTCACCCCCACGCCGGCCGCATAGACCAGCGCCAGCAGCCGCGTCGGGGAGCCGCGGGCGTGGCCGACGGCGAAGGCGGCGACCGCGTCGAACAGCCCCTCGGCGCGCGCCACCTCGGCCAGCAGCATCATGCCGATCAGGAAGAGGTAGACGTCGGTCCCCTGGCCAATGGCGCGGCCGGCGTCGGCGAGGGGCAGAAGGCCCGTCAGCACGAGCAGGGCGCCGCCCGTGACCGCCCAGAGGGTCTCCGAGGTCCGGAACGGCCGCACCAGCACGCCCGTTGCGGCCGCCGCGACGATCACCCAGGCGGTAAGGTTGGCGCCTTCAGACATGCCCTGCGTGAAGGGGCGCCAGCCTTACCCCGCCAGCGCCTTCTCCAGCGTCTCGCCGAGGCCCGCGTCATCGGGCGCCACGTCCGGGGAGAAGCGGGCGATCACCTTGCCGTCGCGACCGATGACGAACTTCTCGAAGTTCCACAGCACGTCGCCGGGGCCGCCGGTCTGGATGCCGAAGCCTTCGAGGCGCTTGCGCATGGTCTCGTCGCGTTCGGCCTGGGGCTGGGCGGCGGTGAGGGCGCTGTAGAGCGGGTGCCGTTCGGGACCGACCACGTCGATCTTCGAGAACATCGGGAACTCCACCTCATAGGTGGTGGAGCAGAAGGTGGCGATCTCCTCGTCGCTGCCCGGTTCCTGGCCGCGGAAGTTGTTGGCCGGGAAGCCGAGGATGACGAGGCCGTCGTCCTTCTTGGCGTCGTAGAGCGCCTGCAGGCCCTTGTACTGCGGCGTCAGCCCGCACTTGGAGGCGACGTTGACCACCAGCAGCACCTTGCCCTCATAGTCGCGCAGCGAAGTCGGGGCGCCGTCGATGCTCTTCAGGGGGATGTCGTAGATCGCGTCCGTCATCGGGTCTTCCTCCGGGGTTGAGGCAGGATAGCCGGCAGCGACGGGGGCTTCCAGGGTGACGCGGCGGCCGGATCAGCTGATTTCGCCATAGCCCCGCGCCATCGCGGCGGCGAAGGCTGGCAGCAGCAGGAAGAGCACCACCTCGGCCCAGAGATAGCGCCGCACGGCGCCGATCTGGGCGTCGGTGGGCGCCTCGCCGGCCCGGCGCCAGCGGATGAAGGCGAGGGTCGGCGGGACCGAGAGCAGGCCGATGACCAGGAACGTGCCGATCTTGGCCCAGAAGAAGGCGTTGTGGCTGTAGTAGAGCCAACCCTTGGCCGCGAACACCGCCCGGCTGAAACCGACCACCAGGATCAGCCCGGCCATGGCCCCGTAGCCGAGGTCCGCCGTCCCGACCCGGGCGAGGGTGGTGGCGGTCATGCCTGCCCGCACCGCGATGAATTCCGCGCAGAGCACGCCGAACAGGCTGAACACCAGCAGGTGGTGGCCGATGGCGAGGCTGAGATCGAGCATCGGGGCCCCGTTTGCGAGCTAGGACAGCATGCCGGCCAGCGCCGCGGGGTCGCCGCGCCAGGCGCTGCGAGCCGCGGTCAGGGTCTTGGCGGCGTCCGGCGACTTCAGCGCCTGCTGGGCGTGACCGAGGATTTCGAGGGTCACCGGGTCGAGCCTCCAGTGCTGCAGCACCGCATTCGCCTGGGCGGCGGCCCCGGCGGCGTCGCCCTTGGCCAGCAGGGCGGCGGCGAGGTCGCGGCGGGCGGGGAACCACCAGGTCGGCGGATCGCCGCCCTGGCCGAAGCGGGCGTCCTGCAGGGCGGCGGCCTGGGTGAAGGCGGCGACGGCGGCGTCCCACTGGCCGTCCAGCATGTCGGCGTCGCCCTGCAAGGTCAGGCGGGCGATGTGGGTGACGAAGGCGTCGTTGGGCGGGGTGCTGAAGAAGCTGCTCTCGCTGGAGAGATGCACCAGCGCCGCCTCGGCCCGCAGGTCGGCGACCTTGCGCAGCCGCAGGTCGGCCTCGCCGCGGGCGTAGTGGCGCATGGCCTCGACGAAAGGTTCGTTGGCCGTGGTGTCCGGCGCCGCCAGCACGGTTTCGGGGGCGGCGAAGCGGCCGAGGGCGGCGTAGGCGTCGGCGGCCAGGAACTGGTTGCCGAGGCTGAAGCTGGCCGGGGCGGGGAAGTCCTGGTTGAACTGGCTGACCAGGCGCAGGGCGGCGGGGCCATCGCCGGCGATCAGCGCCGAGACGAGGCCGAAGGCGACGTCGTGGCCGTGGTACATCACCCGGCCAAGCGGGGTCGGATAGTCGGTGCGTTCGGCGTAGGCGCGGTCGGCGGCCAGGGCGGCGAGGTTGGACTGGACCGCGTCCTCATATCGCCCGACGCGGAAGAAGGTGTGCGAGGGCATGTGCACCATGTGGCTGGCGCCCGGCGCCAGCTCGGCCAGGCGCGCCGCGTAGGGCTCCGCAAGCTCGGGCTGGCCGGCGTTCTCGGTCGCGTGGATGAAGAAGTGCACCAGGCCCGACGCGTCCGGATGCGCCGGCAGCAGCGGCTGCAGCACCTTGACCGCGCGCATCGCCGCCGAGGCGTCGCCGTCGTTCTCGACGATCAGCCAGGCCTCGGCGTCGGCGACGGCGATCTCGATGTCGGCCGGGTCGGCGCGGTTCATGGCATCGAGCTGGCCGGCGTAGGCGCGGTCGCCGGCGCCGGGCACGCCCTGGTAGCGGGCGACGAGCGCGCCTTCCAGCCAGCGGATCTTGGTCGCCACGTCCGGCCGGGCCAGCGCCACCGCCTTCTGCGCCAGCACCAGATCGGCGGCGCGTTGGGCGGGCGGGACGCCGAAGTTGATGGTCGGCCCGTGCGCCCAGGCCTCGCCCCAGACGCAGAGCGAGCAGGCCGGATCGAGCGCCTCGGCCTTCTGGAACGCCAGCACCGCATCGCCATGCTCGAACGAGCGGCCGAGCGTCAGGCCGTAGTCGAACCACTTCTGCGCCTCGGGATTGGCCGTGTCGGCCGTCATGTGGTCGTTGCCCATGCCCGGCAGCATCACCAGCTTGTGCGGCCCGGCGATCGCCGGCAGGGGCTCGGCGTGGCAGATCGGGCCCAGCAGGGTGAGCGGCGCCGCGCCCTCCGACGCTGCGGCCGGGATGCCGACCAGGGCGAGCATCGCAATGAAGATCGGGCCGCGCATGGCCCCTGAGTTAGCATGCGGCGAAGGCGCTCGCATCCGCCGCGCCAGCTTGCCGTTGACTTTGCACCCTCGCCGCGCGTATCAACCCGCCTCCTTTTTGGGGCCGGTTCACGCCGCTCCGATAGGCCGAAGCGCTCCCTCACCAGGATCGCAGGCGCGCCGTAACGCACTTACCCTGCGTTCGGCGCCGTTTCGTGTTTATCGGACCTGC
>DATAVF010000373.1:0-4078 GCA_036267835.1 Caulobacteraceae bacterium
CGCGCAGCAGGATCATGCAGCCGAGCGGGGTGCAGGGCGTCAGCGCCGGAAGGCCGCTGACCCGGCGCCCGGCGCTGGCCACGGTGAGGCCGTCGACGTCCTTGGCCGGGTCGATGGCCTCGATGACCTGCTTTTCGTCGAGGTGCTTCGGCAGCGGCAGCTGCACCAGGATGCCGTGGATGGCGGGATCGGCGTTGAGCCGGCGCACGAGGCCGATCAGATCCTCCTGCGGCGTCTCTGCAGGCAGGCGGTGAGTGACTGAGTGCATGCCGGCGGCGAGGCTCTGCTCGCCCTTGTTGCGCACGTAGATCTGGCTCGCCGGGTCCTCGCCGACCAGCACCACGGCCAGGCCCGGCTTCACCCCATGGTCACGCACCAGCTCGGCGACCTCGGCCGTGACGCGCTGGAGCAGCGCCTCGGCGTGCAGCTTCCCGTCGATGATCTCGGCCATCATCCGAATCCTTTGCTGGACGCGCGCCCCGGGTACGCCCAGCAGCCGCAGCGGGCAATGTATCTGGGCGCGGGGATCGAACTTCGGTAGAGCCACCGCCAATGTCCGCGTCGCCGACCAGTCCCGAAGTAGAAGCCGATGTCCTGCTCGTCGGCGGCGGCCTGGCGTCGAGCCTGATCGCACTGCGCCTGAAGCGCTCGCGGCCGGCGCTGAAGATCATCATGCTGGAGCGCGACGCCACCATCGGCGGCCAGCACACCTGGAGCCACTTCGCCACCGACGTCTCGCCGCAGATCAGCGCCTGGCTGGCGCCGCTGATCGCGCACGACTGGGCCGGCTACGACGTGCGCTTCCCCGCCCATCGCCGCACGCTCGGCACCCACTACCGCGCCATCACCTCGAGCCGGATGCACGAGGTGATGAGCGAGCTGCTGGGCGAAGACGCCTGGCTGGGTGTCGAGGCTGCGAAGATCGAGGCCAACGCCGTGCGGCTCAGCGACGGGCGCAGGCTCACTGCGCCGCTGGTGATCGATGCGCGCGGGCCCCGCCGCTCGCACTCGCTGGTGCTGGGCTGGCAGAAGTTCCTCGGCCAGGAGGTGCGCCTCACTCAGCCGCATGGCCTGACCCGCCCGATCATCATGGACGCCACGGTGGCCCAGCTCGACGGCTACCGCTTCCTCTACGTGCTGCCCTTCGGCCCCGACCGGCTGCTGATCGAGGACACCCGCTATGCCGACGGCCCGGCGCTGGATGTCGCCCAGCTCGCCAGGGACATCGCCCTCTACGCCAGCGAGCACGGCTGGGGCATCGCCGAGATCGTGCGCGAGGAGGTGGGCGTGCTGCCGATCGCACTCGCCGGCGACATCAATGCCTACTGGGAGGAGACGCCCGGCCCCGCCGCCGACGCCGGCATGCGGGCCGCCCTCTTCCACCCCACCACCGGCTATTCCTCGCCCGACGCCGCGCGCCAGGCCGAGCTGATCGCGGCCCTGCCGCAGCTGACCACCGCCGCGGCCCGGGAGGCGATCGTTTCCATGTCCAAGACAGCCTGGCGCCATCGCGCCTTCTACCGGCTGCTGAACCGCATGCTGTTCAAGGCCGCCGAGCCCACAGCGCGCTACAAGGTGCTGGAGCGGTTCTACCGGCTGGGCCAGCCGCTGATCGAGCGCTTCTACGCCGGCGAAGCCACGGCCCGGGACAAGCTGCGCATATTGGCCGGCAAGCCGCCGGTGCCGATCGGGCGGGCGCTGGGATGCCTCTCCGAAGCGCCGCTGCTGGCCGAGCGGGCGGCGTCGGCATGAGCCGGGTCGCCGTCATCGGCGCGGGCTTCGGGGGGCTGGCGCTGGCCATCCGCCTGCAAAGCGCGGGCGTGGAAACCACCCTCATCGAAGGCCGCGACAAGCCGGGCGGCCGCGCCTACGTGTGGCGCGACCAGGGCTTCACCTTCGACGCCGGCCCCACGGTGATCACCGATCCCGCCTGCATCGAGGAGCTGTTCGCGCTCAGCGGGCGGCGCCTCGCCGACTATGTGACCCTGACCTCGGTCTCGCCGTTCTACCGGCTGCTGTGGCCCGACGGCGCGCGCTTCGACTACGTCAACGACCAGGCCGAACTCGACAAGCAGATCGCGGCGGTGAACCCGGCCGATGTCGAGGGTTACCGGCGCTTCCTGAAGTTCTCCGAGGAGGTCTACGACGAGGGCTACAAGAAGCTGGGCGGCGTGCCCTTCCTGAAGCTCGCCGACATGCTGGGCTCGGCCCCGGCGCTGATGCGGCTGCAGGCCTGGCGCAGCGTCTACGCCAAGGTCTCGGGCTATGTGCAGGACGACCACCTGCGTCAGGCGCTCTCGTTCCACACCCTGCTGGTCGGCGGCAGCCCCTTCGCCGCCTCCTCGATCTACGCCCTGATCCACGCCCTGGAGCGCGACGGCGGCGTCTGGTTCGCCATGGGCGGCACCAACGCCCTGGTGGCGGGCATGGCCAAGCTGTTCGAGGACCTGGGCGGCAAGCTGATCGTCGGCGATCCGGTGCAGAAGATCGAGACCGCGGCGGGCAAGACCACCGGCGTCGTCCACTCTGACGGCACGTTCGAGGCCTTCGACGCGGTCGCCTCCAACGCCGACATCGTCCACACCTACGGCAAGCTGCTGGCGGACAGCGCGCGCGGCAAGTCTGTCGCCGCCGGCCTGAAGCGCAAGCGCTTCAGCCCGTCGCTCTTCGTGCTGCACTTCGGCCTGAAGCGCACCCACCCGGAGATGGCCCACCACACCATCCTGTTCGGACCGCGCTACAAGGGGCTGATCGACGAGATCTACGGCAAGGACGGCCTGGCCGGCGACTTCTCGCTCTACGTCCACGCGCCCTGCGTCACCGACCCCAGCCTCGCGCCCGAGGGCTGCTCGACCTACTACGCCCTCTCGCCGGTGCCGCACCTGGGCACGGCCGAAATCGACTGGGACGTCGAGGGGCCGCGCTACGCCGACCGCATCCTGGAGAGCCTGGAGGCGCGGCTGCTGCCGGGCCTGCGCGCCGACCTGGTGACCCAGCGCATCTTCACGCCCAAGGACTTCGAGCGCGAGCTTAACGCCTGGCAGGGCTCGGCCTTCTCGCTGGAGCCGGTGCTGACCCAGAGCGCCTGGTTCCGCACCCACAACCGCGACGACGTGATCCCCAACCTCTACTTCGTCGGCGCAGGGACGCACCCCGGCGCCGGCGTGCCGGGCGTGATCGGCTCGGCCAAGGCGACGGCCGGGCTGATGATCGCCGACCTGGGAGCGGGCAAGTGAGCGAGACCGATCTCGTCCAGTCGAGCCGTGAGACCATCCAGAAGGGCTCGTCGAGCTTCGCCGCCGCCGCCGCCCTCTTCGACGCCGAGACCCGCGCCGACGCCGAGATGCTCTACGCCTGGTGCCGCCATTGCGACGACGTCATCGACGGCCAGGACCTCGGCCACGGCATGGCGGCGCCCGACGCGGCCGACGCCGCGCGCCGGCTGGAGGGCCTCTACGCCAAGACTCGCAGCGCGTTCGCCGGCGAGCCCACCGACGATCCGGACTTCGCCGCCTTCCAGCGCGTGGCCCTGCGCCGCCACATCCCCGAAGCGTACGCCACCCAGCTGATCGACGGCTTCGCCATGGACGTCGCCGAGCGCCGCTACGAGACCATCGAGGACACGCTCGACTACTGCTGGCACGTGGCCGGCGTGGTGGGGGTGATGATGGCGCTGGTGATGGGCGTGGCGCCCGACGACCTGCCGACGCTGCGCCGCGCCCAGGACCTGGGCCTGGCCTTCCAGCTGACCAACATCTCCCGCGACGTGGTCGAGGACGCCGCCAACGGCCGCATCTACCTGCCCGCCGCCTGGCTGGCCGAGGCCGGCATACCCGAGGCCGAGATCGCCGCCCCCAAACACCGCGCCGCCCTCTTCGGCGTCACCCGGCGCCTGCTCGACGCGGCCGAGCCCTACTACACCTCCGCCCGCGCCGGCCTGCCCCGCCTGCCCTTCCGCTCGGCCATCGCCATCGCCGCCGCCCGCGGCGTCTACCGCGAGATCGGCGTCATCGTCCGCAAACGCGGCGCCGCCGCCTGGGACACTCGCGCCTCCACCAGCACCGCGATGAAGGCCTGG
>DATAVF010000374.1:0-3176 GCA_036267835.1 Caulobacteraceae bacterium
GCCCAAGTGGGGCCTCGGCTACTCCGGCTCGACCATGAGCTACACCGATGCGCCGGACGCCCAGGACCAGATGGCCGGGTTCATCGAAGGCTGCCGGACGCACGACATCCTCTGCGACAGCTTCCACCTCTCGTCGGGCTATACGTCCATCGGCCCGCGCCGCTACGTCTTCCACTGGAACCGCGACAAGTTCCCCGACCCCGCCGCCTTTGCCGAAAGCTACCGCGTCGCCGGCCTGCGCCTCGTCGCCAACATCAAGCCGTGCCTGCTGGACGACCACCCCCGCTTCGCCGAGGCGCAAGCCCGCCGCCTGCTGATCGCCGGTGCGGACGGGGAGCTCTACCGAGTGCAGTTCTGGGATGGCCTGGGCGCCTATCTCGACTTCACCAACCCGGCGACGCTCGACTGGTGGAAGGCGCACGTGGCCGCCGACCTGCTGGATTACGGCATCGCCGCGACCTGGAACGACAACAACGAGTTCGAGATCCCTTCCAACACGGCGCGGGCCGGGATGTTCGGTGAAGGGATCGCGGCGAAGGCCGCCAAGCCGCTGCAGCCGCTGCTGATGATGCGCGCCTCCCGCGAGGCTCAGGCGAAGCACGCCCCGGACCAGCGGCCGTTCGTGGTCTCGCGGTCCGGCGCGGCGGGCATGCAGCGCTACGTCCAGACCTGGTCGGGCGACAACGCCACCTCGTGGGAGACGCTGCGCTACAACATCCGCATGGGCCTGGGCCTGGCGCTGAGCGGCGTCTCCAACTGCGGCCACGACATCGGCGGCTTCGCCGGCCCGGCGTCGGACCCCGAGCTCTTCGTGCGCTGGGTGCAGGCGGGGGTCTTCATGCCCCGCTTCAGCATCCACTCGTGGAATGACGACGGCACGGTCAACGAGCCCTGGATGCACCCCGAGGCGACGCCCGCCGTGCGCACCCTGATCGCCCTGCGCTACCGGCTGCTGCCCTATCTCTACGACCTGGCCTGGCGACACCACGCCGCTTACGAGCCAATCGTGCGGCCGACTTTCCTCGAATTCCCCGACGACCCGGTCTGCCTGGAAGACAACGACGAGCTGATGCTCGGCCCCTGGTTGCTGACCGCGCCGGTCGTGGAGCCGGGCGCCGAGGCCCGCACCCTCTACCTCCCCGCCGGCGCCGCGTGGTGGAACTGGTGGGCCGGCGAGCGCTTCGAGGGCGGCCAGACAGTCACCGCGCCAGCGACCTGGACGGAGCCGGCGATGTTCGCTCGCGAAGGCGGCGCGATCCCGCTCAATGTCGCGGACCAGCACTTCGACCACCGCGCCGACACCCGCGGCTTGGCCCTCTTCCCGCCCCGCGACGGCGCCTTCAGCGCATCCTGCTACGAGGACGACGGCGAGACGGCCTCCGGCGCCCACGGCTTCTGGCGGATCGAGGTCGCGGCCACCGACGGCGAGCTCACCATCGGCTGCTGGAAAGACGGACCGACGCCGCCGCTGGGCGACGACCTCACCCTCCTGCTGCCCGCCTCCACCGCGGGCTCCGTTCGGATCAACCGGGGGCGAGCTATCTCAGACACGATCGAGGGCATATGGCGCAGGATCGTCGTCGCCACATAGAGCGCGGGTCAGAGCGTGCGGATAAACTCCAGCCGCACCACGCCGTTCTCCACGATCGTCCCGGCCTCGACGAACCCCGCCGCCTCGGCGGTTCGTCGCGACGCGAGGTTGTCCGGCTCGATGTGAGCCGAGATATCGACCAGCCCGTCGATGTGCTCAGCCGCCGCCTGGCAGAGCAGGGCCAGCGCGCGGCGCGCATACCTGTTGCCCCGGAACGCCGCGAACACCCAGTACCCGACGTCGGCCCGCTCGCCTGCCGGCCGGCGAATCTCCGCGCCGCCGATCAGCGTGCCGTCCGGCAGCCGCAGCGCATAGGTGACTTCCGGCCCCGCCGCGGCCCGGCGAGCGGTGTAGCGGCGGATCGCGTCTTCCGCTTCGGCGAGGGTGGTCGGACGGCCGCCGTCGAAGCGGCGGCGGATTTCCGCGTCCTCGCCGGCCAGGTCCTCGGGGGCGTCTTCCAGCCGGTGCGTGTCCAGCCGCACGACGCCGTCGGTCAGCGACATCGGCAATCGGATCGGGTGTTCTGCGGTGTCCACGCCCAGCCTCCTGGACCCAAGGCTAAACCGGCGCGTCAGTTGGGTGAAGCGTCGGCGCGGGCTGAGCCTCAGCGGTTCCGCAGCGTCGTCAGTCCGGCCAGCATCAGCACGATCGCCGGGAACACCTTCACCAGCGGTCCGAGCGGATCGCCCCAGAGGTCCGGCGCGAGCGCCGTCGCGGCGGCGAGGTAGGCGAGCGAGAGGCCAATGCCCGCCAGCAGTCCGGCGCGGCAGGTACCGCGGATGGCGATGGCGGCGCCGACGGCGATGTCGGCAACGCCGGTGACGGCGGTGATCCACGACGCCAGGCCCGGCGGCACGCCGTGCGCGGTCAGCTGGGAAGTGGCGGCGGCGAAGGCGGGGCCAAGGGCGACGGCGCCTGAGGCCAGCCAGAACAAGGCGAGCGTCGCCAGCAGCAGCGGCTTGGCGAGGTAGAGCCGGGCGAACCAGGCCTCCTGCACGGTGGCGGGCAGCCGGCCGAACGCCTCGGCGGCCGGCGTCGGCGTCAGGCCGGTATCGCGGGTCCAGGCGGTTGGATCGCCTGCCACGCCGCGGCGCATCTCGGCGAGGGCGGTGCTGCGGACCGGCGGCGTCCAGCCGAGCAGCGCGGCGGCATCGCCGGCCAGGGCGCCGAGGCTCAGCAGCCAGGACGGCGCGGTCGCCCAGGGTCGCGCGCCGCCCAGTCTTTGCCGGAAGTGATCGACCACGCCGGCCACAGTCGAGGGCGCGGGGTCCATCACGTCCCATGTGGCGTGCAGCGCCTGCCCGCTTCGCCACAGTTGCGCGGCGGCTTCGACCGTGCGGGCGATGTCGCGCACGTCGGTAACGGCGAACGGGCGTTCGCCGAGTTTCGGATCAAGGGCGACCGGCAGCGCGGCCAGGGCGCGCAGCATGGCCGAGCCGCCGAAAGCGGCGGGAGCGAGCACGAAGCCTGGCCGCACGATGGCGTAGGGCACGCCGGACGCGGCGATGGCGTGCTCGGCCGCGCGCTTGGAGCGGCTGAAGGGTGTGTGGTCATCGGCGTCGCCGCCGGGGATCGAAACGTGGAT
>DATAVF010000375.1:0-6155 GCA_036267835.1 Caulobacteraceae bacterium
CACGCCCCTCGACCGCATCTTCGCCGACCTGCTGCGCCGCCGCGACAAGCCGGTGGTGGTGGTGGCCAACAAGTCCGAGGGTCGGCAGGGCGAGTTCGGCGCCGCCGAAGCCTTCTCGGTCGGCCTGGGCGATCCGATCCCGATCTCCGCCGAGCACGGCGAGGGGATGAGCGACCTCTACGACGCGGTCCTCGCCGCCATGCCGATGGCCGGGACCGACGAGGAGGAGGACGCGCCGGACAAGCCGCTGCGCATCGCCATCGTCGGACGCCCCAACGCCGGCAAGTCGACCCTGGTCAACGCCCTGATCGGCGAGGACCGGCTGCTCACAGGGCCCGAGGCCGGCATCACCCGCGACGCCATCTCCGTCGACTGGACCTGGGAGGGGCGCACTATCCGCCTGGTCGACACCGCGGGCCTG
Source organism: Caulobacteraceae bacterium (assembly GCA_036267835.1). Classification (GTDB taxonomy): domain Bacteria; phylum Pseudomonadota; class Alphaproteobacteria; order Caulobacterales; family Caulobacteraceae; genus Acaudatibacter. The sequence continues at coordinate 422 of DATAVF010000375.1, forward strand.
CGCCGCAAGGCCCGGGTGCAGGAGACGCTGGAGAAGCTCTCCACCCACGATTCCATTCGCGCCATCACCTTCGCCGAGGTGGTGATCCTGGTGATGGACGCGACCCACCCGTTCGAGACCCAGGACCTGCAGATCGCCGACCTGGTCGAGCGCGAAGGCCGGGCGCTGGTCTACGTGCTGGCCAAATGGGACCTGGTCGAGGACCAGAGCGAGCGATTGAAGGCTTGCCAGGAGACCGCCGAGAGCATGCTGCCGCAGCTGCGCGGCACGCCGCTGGTGGCGTTGTCAGCCGAGACCGGGCGCGGCCTGGACCGGCTGATGCCGGCGGTGGCAAAGGCCCACAGCGACTGGTCGACCAAGGTAAAGACCTCGGACCTCAACGACTGGCTGCGCATGGCGGTCGAGCGCCACCCGCCGCCGATGGTCGGCGGGCGGCGGATCAAGCCGAAGTACATGGCTCAGACCAAGGCGCGGCCGCCGACCTTCGTGCTGTTCGCCAGCCGCGCCAGCGCCATCACCGACAGCTACAAGCGCTATCTGATCAACTCGATCCGCCAGAGCTTCGAGCTGCCCGGCACGCCGATCCGGCTGACGCTGAAGTCGAGCGCCAACCCCTATACCGAGGACGGCAGCGGCGACACGCGCCGGGCGGCCAAGCCGCGGTCGGCGAAGTGGGGCGAAGCCAAGGCCGGGGCCAAGCCGGGCGCTGCCAAGGCCAAGCCGCGCGGCGCGAAACCCGCCGCTGCGAAGGCCGGAACCAAGAAGACGGGCGCTAAGCCGAAGCCGGCGCCGCGTGGGCGGCCTGCCAGTCGCGCAGCAGCACCGTCGAAGTCGGCAGGCCGAGGTCGGCCGCCGCCGCGAGGTCCACGATCATAGGGCCGATCTCGGACGGGTCCGGCAGGTCGTTCGGGTCCTCGCCGGGGAAGGCCTCGGCCCGCATCCGGGTGCGCATCTGCCCCGGGTCGACCAGCACCGCCCGCACGCCGGAATGCTCGATCTCGTCAGCCCAGCACCGCACCAGCGCCTCCAGGCCTGCCTTGGTGGCGGCGTAGCTCCCCCAGAACGCCCTGGGCCGCACGGCCACGCCGGAAGTGAGGAAGAGCGCCCGCCCGGCCTCGCTGCGCTTCAGCAGCGGCTCCAGCGAGCGGATCAGCCGGTAGGCGCTGCCGAGGTTGGTGGCGATGACCCGGTCCCAGAGCTTGGGATCGACGTGCGCCACCGGCCAGAGGCCGCCCAGCATGCCGGCGGCATGCACCAGGATGTCGAGGTGCTTGTGGCGCTGGAAGATCTCGAAGCCGAGGGCGTCGATGCCGTCAGGCTCGGTCAGGTCGAGCGGGACCAGGGTCGGGCGATGGCCGCCAGCGGCGGTGATCTCATCGTCGAGCGATTCCAGCCCCCCCTGGGTTCGCCCAACCGCGATCACGTGCGCGCCGGCCCCCGCCAGCGCCAGCGCCGATGCCCGGCCAATGCCACGCGTCGCGCCAGTAACGACCGCAATCCGGCCGGCGAGGGGAGGGATGCTCTGCATCGCCGGGCTTCTAGCGCATTGGCCTGCATTGTCATCCCGCCGGGGAGCAAACCGAACCCGGACCGAACCACCCGACCCTAACCCAACCCAACCTTGTCATCCCGGAAGACCGCGAAGCGGGCTGTCCGGGCTCTCCTCAGCGCTAGCGCTGGCGGGGTTGGCGCCCGGTCGTTCGATCCCTCTTGATGTTAGCTGTTCTTTTTGTGGCGGCGCCGCCCGGACGAGGTCCCGGATAAACCGCTGCGCGGTTTTTCGGGATGACAAGCCCTGGGAAAGCTACGCCGCCTGCTCCAGCCCGAGGCCGGCGGGCTCAGCCTCTTTCGGGCGGGCCGCGTAGCGCTGGGAGATGACCGCGCAGGCCATCAGCTGCATCTGGTGGAAGAGCATCAGCGGCAGCACGATCAGGCCGACGCTGGCAGGCGGGAAGAGCAGGCCGGCCATGGGGACGCCGGTGGCGAGACTCTTCTTGGAGCCGCAGAAGACGATGGCGATCTCGTCGGCCTTGTCGAAGCCGAGGCGGCGGGCGCTGAAGGTGGTGGCGGCCAGCACGATGGCCAGCAGGGCGGCGCAGACCACCACCAGCATCGCGATCTGGGCGACCGAAACCTCGCTCCAGATGCCCTGCACGACGGCCGCGCTGAAGGCGCCGTAGACCACCAGCAGGATCGAGCCGCGGTCGACCAGGCCGACCAGCTTGGAGTGCTGCTTCATCCAGCCGGAGATCCAGATGCGCGCGATCTGGCCGGCGATGAAGGGCGCCAGCAACTGCAGGGCGATGCCCTCCGCCTCGCCGAGGGGCGAGCCGCCGCCGCGCACGCCCAGCGTGATGGCGACCAGCACCGGGGTGATGAAGATGCCGAAGAGGTTCGACGCCGAGGCCGCGCAGACCGCCGCCGCCACATTGCCCCGCGCCACCGAGGTGAAGGCGATCGACGACTGCACGGTCGACGGCAGGCAGCAGAGGAAGAGCACGCCCGTCGCCAGAGTGGTCGGCAGCATGAAGGTCGGCAGGCGCATGGCGACCAGGCCGAGCAGCGGGAAGAGCCCGAAGGTCGCGGCGAGGATCAGCAGGTGCAGGCGCCAGTGCGTCATCCCGGCGATCACCGATTCCCGCGAGAGCTTGGCCCCGTGCAGGAAGAACAAGAGGGCGATCACCAGCTTGGTGACCAGCCCCAGGTCCGTCGCCACGACGCCGCGCACCGGCAACAGGCTCGCCAGCACCACCATGCCGATGATCGCCAGCACATAGCGATCGGGGGCGAGACCCTTGAGGTTCATGCGTCGACGAGGAACGAGAGCTGCGGCTCCACCTGCTCGTTGCGGCCCTCGGCGATCTCTCGGTCCAGCAGGCGAGTCGGGTAGTCGCCGGTGAAGTAGTGGTCGGTGAACTGGGGGTGGACCGGGTCTCGGGGGCCCGCGCCCATGGCCCAGTAGAGGCCCTCCACCGAAAGGAAGGCCAGGCTGTCGACCTGCAGCTTGCGGGCCATCTCGGCCACCGAATTGTTCGCGGCGAGGAGTTCGTCGCGGTCGGGCATGTCGATGCCGTAGTAGTCGGGGAACTGGATCTCGGGCGAGGCCGAGCGCAGGTGCACCTCGGTGGCGCCGGCGTCGCGCACCAGGCGCACCACCCGGGCCATGGTGGTGCCGCGCACGATCGAGTCTTCCACCAGCACCACGCGCTTGCCGGCCAGCACGGCGCGATTGGGGCTGTATTTCATCCGCGCGCCCAACGCCCGCAGGCTTGGGTCAGGCTGGATGAAGGTGCGCTTGGCGTAGTGGTTGCGGATGATGCCCATTTCGAAGGGCAGGCCGGCGGCCTGAGCGAAGCCGATGGCGGCCGGCACGCCCGAGTCAGGCACCGGCACCACCACGTCCGCGTCGACCATGCTGTCCTCGGCCAGGCGCCGGCCCATGCGCTTCCTGACGTCGTAGACCGAGATGCCGTTCACCACTGAGTCCGGCATGGCGAAGTAGACGTATTCGAAGACGCAGGGCCGCGCCCGCGCCGCCGGGAAGGGGCGCAGCGACTCGATGCCGTTCTGGTCGATCACCACCACTTCGCCGTGCTCGATGTCGCGCACGAAGCGGGCGCCGACCATGTCGAGCGCCCGGGTCTCGGAGGCCAGCACCCACTGGCCGCCGTCCATCTGGCCCAGCACCAATGGGCGGATGCCGAGCGGGTCGCGGGCCCCGATCAGCTTCTTGTTGGTCAGGCCGACCAGGGCGTAGCCGCCCTCGATCTGGCTCAGCGCCTCGACGAAGCGGTCGATGAAGCGGGCTTTGCGCGACATCGCGATCAGCTGGAGGATGATCTCGGAGTCCGAGGTGGACTGGAAGATGCGGCCCTCGGATTTCAGCCGCGCGTGCAAGGTGCGGAAGTTGGTCAGGTTGCCGTTGTGGGCGAGGGCGACGCCGCCGCCCTCGAGGTCGGCGAACATCGGCTGCACGTTGCGCAAAATGCTGCCGCCGGCGGTCGAATAGCGGGTGTGGCCGATGGCGAAGTCGCCGGGCAGACGCTCGCCCAGATCAGCGCCGGAGAAGTGGTCGGTCACCTCGCCCATATGGCGTTCGGTGTGGAAGCGCTGGCCGTCGAAGGAGGCGATGCCGCAGGCCTCCTGGCCGCGGTGCTGCAGGGCGTGCAGGCCCATGGCGGTGATCGAGCTGGCGTGGGGCACGTCGAAGATGCCGAAGACGCCGCACTCGATGCGCGGTTTGTCGTCGTCCGGATCACGCCAGTTCGCAGCAGGTTTAAGGAGCTCGGTCACTGCGATTCTCCACGCGCGGCCTTGGCGCGTTGCTGGAAGGACTATTGTAGTCGCGATTCTGGGGCGCCGGGCCCTGCGTGCTATTGTCGTCCGCGGCGTTACTCACGGCGTCGCCCACCACAGGCGCCACCTGGCCGACCAGCTTCGCGCCCTGTGGCGCGAACGCCTTCAACACCTCGGCTGAGCCAGCGGTGAGGGGATAGAGGAAGGCCCCGGAGATCCAGGTGGGCATCCGCTCGGGCGGGGTGATGGCGTTGATGGTCAGGTTGGCGAGGCCGAGGATCACCAGGGCCCGGACGACGCCGAAGCCGGCGCCCAGCATGCGGTCGAGATTGCCCAGCACCGTGGTCTGCCGAATGCGCCGGGTGAGCGCCGCGGCCGCGACGCGCAGCAGGATGTAGACCGCCACGAAGACGATCAGGATCGCCACCACGTTGGCCAGCCATGGCGTGTGGATCGCGTGCCGGGCGACCCCGCCGCTGTAGCGCAGCGAGAAGATCGCGACGATGGCGGCGATGATCAGGGCGGCCACGGTCGCCACTTCCCGGGTGCCGCCGCGGATCCAGCCGATCGCTACCGAGACCAGCAGGATCAGGCCCGCGCCCAGGTCGAAGAGGCTCATCGGCTGGGTTCGTCCCACGCCTGACCTCCGATTTGCGCCACGGCGTCGGCCAGGCGCGCCACGCCCATCTGGCGCACGCCGGCGGAGTCGCCCGCGCCCTGCTGCGGGCCGAGCGCGCGGGAGAAGCCGAGCTTGACGGCTTCCTTCAGGCGCATCTCGGTCCTCGACACGGGCCGCACGTCCCCCGAGAGACTGATTTCGCCGAACACCACGCAATCCTGCGGCAGGGCCGCGTCCAGGGCCGATGACACGAGCGCCGCGGCCGCCGCGAGGTCGGCTGCCGGCTCTGTCACCTTCAGGCCCCCCGCGACATTCAAGTAAACGTCACGCGTGCCAAATTCCACCCCGCAACGGGCCTCGAGCACCGCCAGAATCATGGAGAGGCGCCCTGAATCCCAGCCGACCACCGCCCGGCGCGGCGTTCCGTAGGCGGAGGGGGCAACGAGGGCCTGGAATTCCACCAGCACCGGCCGCGAGCCCTCGATGCCGGCGAACACGACCGAGCCCGCGGCGCGCTCGCCGCCTTCGCCCAGGAAGAGCGCCGAGGGGTTCTTCACTTCGCGCAGGCCGGCGTCGCCCATCTCGAAGACGCCGATCTCGTCGGTGGCGCCGAAGCGGTTCTTGGCGCCGCGCAATATGCGGAACGGATAGCCACGCTCGCCCTCGAACGAGAGCACCGCGTCGACCATGTGCTCGATCACCCGGGGGCCAGCGATCTGGCCGTCCTTGGTGACGTGGCCGACCAGGATCATGGCGGCGCCGGATCGCTTGGCGAGCCGGCCCAGTTCGGCGGCGGCCGCACGCACCTGTGTGACGGAG
>DATAVF010000376.1:0-21920 GCA_036267835.1 Caulobacteraceae bacterium
CGCCATCCCCATGGCCCAGAGGCTGTCCACCGGCGTGCAGTCGCGCATCGCCACGCACGCCTGCCAGGCGATGGCGAACAGCACCACCACCACCACGGCATTGACCGCCACCACGACAACAACTTCCGGCATGAGGCGCCCCTTGGTCCTGCTTGGCACGCTAGATACGCCCGAGGACCCCGGCAAGGATGCGCTGGCGACGGTTCATTTTGACCACGAGCCTCACGAGTTGGGGCGGGGAGCTGAATGGGTGACCCGCCCCGGCTTCCGGCTGCCCTCAGTCAGGGTCCTTGTCGAACGCCGGCGCGCCCGGCGGCAGCTGCACCCAGGGGTGGCGGCGGCTGTCGTAGATTGAAGCCCGCGGCGGCGGGAAGGCAGGGTCGGCGAAGGCGCCGACGGCGATGCTGACGGAGCGGTCCTCGTAGCCTTCCTCGGTGTGGAAGACGGTGCTGCCGCACACCGGGCAGAAGCGGAAGCGGAACTGGGCGCCTGCATCGCCGGTGCGGACGTACTCGGTCGCCTGGCCGGTCACGCGATAGGGCGGCCGGAACGACGCCAGCGCCGCGAAGACGCTGCCGGTGCGCTGCTGGCAGGCGAGGCAGTGGCAGACACCGATGCCGCGCGGCTCGCCCTCGACCTCGATGCTGAGCTGGCCGCAGACGCAGGCGGCGGTTCGGGTGGTCATGGGCTAGCTCCGGCTGAAGTGACGGGCGACGTCGGCGACGGCGCGGTCCCGGGCCTTCGCCAGGTCGGCCGGCGCGCGGTCGTCGACGTCGTAGATCGGCCGCCAGCAGGTGCGTACGCCAGCGGCGAACTGCAGCGCCAGGCCGCGCACTGCCTGCCGCCGCGCCGGATCGCCGACCACGCGCTCGATGAAGAGCCGCGGCGAACCGTAGGTGGTGATGACCGCGAAACGTGTCAGCAGCTGCAGGTAGCCGGTGCGGAACACGCCGTCCTCGATGGCGAAGGCGACGCTCGGCTGCCAGACCCGGTCGAACCAGCCCTTCAGCATGGCCGGAAGGCCGTACCACCAGGTCGGATAGACCAGCGCCAGCCCCTCGGCGTCGCGCAGGGCGGCGATGTGGGGCGCGAGATCGGCGGCGGGGTGCGCCTGATTGCTCCGGTGGGCGCGCCATCCCTCGGGGTCCAGCACCGGATCGAAGCCCTCGGCATAGAGGTCGATCATCCGCACGCTGTGCCCGTCGGCCGCCAGCCGCGCGGCGAGCGCCTCGGCGATCGAGCGCTGGAAGCTCACGGGCGCCGGATGGCAGAAGAGCAGCAGGATGCGCATCGGACGTCCGGCTAACCCGCGCCGCGCGCCGCGGGCAAGCGCCAGGCGAAGCGGATCGCCAGCATCCGCAGGGCGAAGCACACCACGCCGCCGGCGACCGCCGTGGCCAGCACCGGCAGGCCCAGCGCGTCGCCGCCGACCACCACGGCCGCGCCGGCCAGCGCCGCCACCGCGTAGAAGTCGGCGCGCAGCACCACCGGGATCTCGGCCAGCAAGAGGTCTCGGGCCATGCCGCCGCCGACGCCCGTCAGCATGCCGAGCAGGGCCGCCATCACGGGGCTCAAGCCGAAGGCCAGCGCCTTCTGCGTCCCGGCCACGGTGAAGAACGCCAGGCCCAGAGCATCCAGGGTGCGCACCGGATTGCGCCAGCGCTCGACCCACGGCGACCAGAGGAAGGCGACCCCGCCCGCCGCCGCCGAGACCGCCAGATAGCGCCAGTCCTTCAGCGCCGCGGGTGGAACCGCGCCGATCAGCAGGTCGCGCCCGATGCCGCCAAAGCTGGAAGCCACGAAGGCCACCACCAGCACGCCGAACAGGTCGAGCCGCCGCCGCACCCCTGACATCGCTCCGCTGAAGGCGAAGGCGAAGGTCCCGCCGAGGTCGAGGGCGAGCACCAGGGTCTGGGCCAGCGCCTGGCCGGGCAGCGGCGCACTCATGCGCCGAAACTAGAGCAGATTGAGGTAGAGTTGAATCTCCGGGGGTCGGATCGGCGTAAGCGGTGCGCAGGCACGCTTCCAGCCGACCAGGGGAGCCCCCTCCGTCACGCTCCGCGCGACACCTCCCCCGCTCCGCATCTTAGGCATGCACAGATCTCGCTGAGGAGGCGTCTTCGTTCCTTCTCCCCTCGCGGGAGAAGGTGTCGCCAAAGGCGACGGATGAGGGGCCGCGCGACGAATATCGAATAATCTCAGAGGCTTATCGGAGAGTCCGTGCGGCCCCTCATCCGGCGGTCTCCGACCGCCACCTTCTCCCGCGAGGGGAGAAGGACATTGATGTGTGCATGCCTAAGCGCTCCGCGTGGGAGGACCGGTCAAGGTGGTCACGCCTAACTCAACCCACTCTAGCCGCCGGGCTGTCCGATGCTGTCAAGCTTGGCCAGCGCGTCGGCCGGCAGTTTCAGCTCGGCGGCGGCCAGGTTCTCGCGCAGGTGGGCGACGGACGAGGTGCCCGGGATCAGCAGCATATTGGGCGCGCGGTGCAGCAGCCAGGCGAGGGCGACCTGCATCGGCGTCGCGCCGAGCCCCGCGGCCACGTCCGACAGCGCCGCCGATTGCAACGGCATGAAGCCGCCCAGCGGGAAGAAGGGCACGTAGGCGATGCTTAAGGCCGCCAGCTCGTCGACCAGGGCGTCGTCGCCGCGGCTGGCCAGGTTGTACATGTTCTGCACGCAGACGACCGGGGCGATAGCCCGCGCTTCGGCCACCTGCGCCGAGGTGACGTTGCTGAGGCCGAGGTGGCGGATCAGCCCCTGCTGCTGCAGCCTGGCCAGGGCGGCGAAGCGCTCGCCGAGCGAGCCTTCACTCGGCCCGTGGGTCTCGCCGGTGATGCGCAGGTTGACCACATCCAGCGCCTCGACGCCGAGATTGCGCAGGTTGTCGTGCGCGGCGCTCTCGAGCTCGGCCGGCGTCTGCGCCGGGTTCCATGAGGCGTCGGCGCCGCGCACCGCGCCGACTTTGGTCACGATCACCAGGTCTCTCGGATAGGGGTGGAGGGCTTCGCGGATCTCCTGGTTGACCACGTGCGGGCCGTAGAAGTCGCTGGTGTCGATGTGGTCGACGCCGCTGGCAATGGCTTCGCGCAGCACCGCCAGCACCGCGGCCTTGTCCTTGGGCGGGCCGAACACGCCGGGCCCGGCCAGCTGCATCGCGCCATAGCCCATGCGCTTCACGTCGCGGTCGCCGAGCCGGTAGGTCCCGGCGGTGGTGATGTCGGTCATGCAGGTTCTCCGAAGGGGATCGGCGTCATATGGGGCGGGGTGCGGCGCATGATAGCCCGGCGGGCCGGCCGGATCACATGTTGACGAACGATAGAATATTGGCGAAGCGCTCAATATGAAGCTTGGCAAACCAATGTTCGAGTGCTTCAGGGTTCTGGCCCTGGCGCTCGCGGCCCTTCTCATCCCCGCCGCCGCCATGGCGGATGCGCCCGGGCCGACCGTGCAGACCCACGACGGCCCGGTCGTCGGCGCCGCCCTGCCGGACGGACTGACCGTGTTCAAGGGCATCCCTTACGCCGCGCCGCCGACCGGGCCGCTGCGCTGGACCCCGCCCGCGCCGCCCGCGCCCTGGACAGCGCCGCGTCCGGCCACCGCCTTCGCGCCGGCCTGCGACCAGCCCACCGGGCCGACCGTCATCGATGCGCCGCGGCGGATGAGCGAGGACTGCCTCTACCTCAATGTCTGGTCGCCGCCGCATGCGAGCAACACGCCGGGGGGCGGGGCGCCGGTCATGGTGTGGATCCACGGCGGCGCCTTCACCAACGGCGATGCAGCGAGCCCGCTCTACGACGGCGCCCAGCTGGCCCGCGCCGGCGTGGTGGTGGTGTCGATGGGCTACCGGCTGGGCATCCTGGGTTACCTCGCCCACCCCGAGCTCAGCGCCGAATCGCCGCGCCATGTCTCGGGCAACTACGGCATGCTCGACCAGATCGCGGCCCTGCGCTGGGTGAAGGCCAATATCGCGGCCTTCGGCGGCGATCCGGCCAACGTCACCATCTTTGGCCAGTCTTCCGGCGGCCTCAGCGTCGTGGACCTGGTGGCCAGCCCCGAGGCGCGCGGCCTCTTCGCCAAGGCGATCGCCGAGAGCGCCTACACGGTCTCGACCCCGGCCCTGAACACGGTGCAATTCGGCCAGCCGTCGGCCGAAGCCTTCGGCATCGCGATTCAGAAGGCGGTCGGCGCGCCCAACCTCGCGGCGCTGCGCAAGATAAACGGCGAGGACCTGACCAACCTCGCCGCCGCCGCCCACTATCCGCCGCTGCCGACGGTCGATGGCTGGCTGCTGCCGGCTCAGACCGTCGAGATCTTCGACCGCGGCCAGCAGGCGCCCGTGCCGCTGCTGGTCGGCTTCACCTCCGGCGAACTGCGCTCGCTGCGGTTTCTGCTGCCGCCGATCCCGGTCACCGCCGCCGAATACGAGCGCCAGGTGCGCGCCAAATACGCCGACCTCGCCGATGCCTACCTGCGCCTCTACCCGAGCAGCAACATCCCCGAGAGCGTGCTGGCCGCCAGCCGCGACGGCCTCTACGGCTGGACCGCGGTGCGGCTGGCCACCAAGCAGACCGCGCTCGGCCAGCCGGCGTTCCTCTACTACTTCGACCACAGCTACCCGGGCGAGCAGGGCCACGTCGCCGCGGCCTTCCATGCCAGCGAGATCCCCTACGTGTTCGGCGAGGTCGGGACCAATACCCGCCTGCCGACCTACTGGCCGCCGCCGCCGACCACCGCCGGCGAGGTCGCGCTCTCCCGCGCCATGGTGGACTACTGGACCAGTTTCGCCCGCACCGGCGTGCCGGCCAGCGCCACGGCGCCCGTCTGGAAGCCGTTCGGCGACGGCGGCGCCTTCATGGACTTCGCGGACAAGGCGATCGCCTCGACCGACTTGCTTCCTGGGATGTATTCGCTTACCGAGGAAGTCATCACGCGGAGACGGCGGCTGGGGACCCAGTATTGGTTCGCCAATATCGGTCTAGCTTCGCCACCTGTCCCGCCGGCTGGAAACTAGCGGAACCATAGGAGGCTGATCACCGCTATCGTCCCGCCAGACTGCGACGACTTTACTCAGGCATTTCCGGGCGCCGGCGCCCAAATCACGCCTTAACCTGCCTCTAACGCCCGCCCATCCCCTTATTCACAGCTTGCGTTGGCCAATGCTTCAAACCATTTCCGCGTCGCGTCGCCGTTTCCTCCAGGTCGGAGCCACCGTTGGCCTGGCCGCGCTGGCTGTGCCGAAGCTGGCGCTGGCCGCTCAGACCACCCCCCTCGCCGCGGCCAAGGCGGGCCTCGCCCGCGTCGGCGACCGCATCGCGCACCATGACGTGGTTGGCGTCGCCGATTTCAGCCTGCCGTCGTCGGACGGGCGGCTTTACCTCGTGGACATGGCGACCGGCGCCAGCACCAGCATGCTGGTGGCGCACGGCCGTGGCTCCGATCCGACCCACACCGGCTGGCTGACGCGGTTCTCCAACGAGCCCAATTCGCAGTGCACGTCGGAAGGCGCCTTCCGCACCCTGAACTACTACGACGGCGAACACGGCGCCTCGATGCGCCTCGCCGGCCTCGACGCCAGCAACAGCAATGCCGAGTCGCGCGCCATCGTCGTCCACTCGGCCGCCTACGTCAGCGCGGACATGCTGCGCACCTTCGGCGTGCTCGGCCGCAGCGAAGGCTGCTTCGCGCTCAGCCAGGCCGACCTGCCCACCGTCCTCGAACGCCTCGGCCCCGGCCGCCTGCTGATCTCGACGCGGCTATAGAGAGTTTCGGGCGCCGCAAGCAGCACTTGCCTCCCCGACGGTAAGCTGCGGTCTGATCCTCCCAAACCGGAGGAAGTCGGATGCATGACATCGTCATTCGCGGCGGGACCATCTTCGATGGCAGCGGCGCCGAGGGGCGCGTCGGCGACGTTGCCATAGCGGACGGGCGGATCGTGGCGGTCGGCGGGTCGATCACCGGGCCGGCGCGGCGGGTCATCGACGCCGACGGGGCCATCGTCACCCCGGCCTGGGTCGACATCCACACCCACTACGACGGCCAGGTGACCTGGGATTCCGAGATGAACCCCTCGGCCAGCCACGGCGTCGGCACCATCGTCATGGGCAACTGCGGCGTCGGCTTCGCGCCGGTGCCGAAGGGCGGCCATCGCGAGCTGATCGAGCTGATGGAGGGTGTCGAGGACATCCCCGGCACCGCGCTCTACGAGGGCATGCCCTGGGGCGCCTGGGAGACCTACCCCGAGTATCTCGACTACCTGGCCACCCGCAGTTGGGCCCTCGACGTGTCGTCGATGATCGCCCACGGCCCGGTGCGCAACTACGTGATGGGCCCGGCGCGCGCCAACGATCAGGCCACCGGCGCCGAGATCGAGCGCATGGCCGGCATCGTCGAGGAGGCGCTGCGGGCTGGCGCGGTGGGCTTCTCCACCTCGCGCATCATGGGCCACCGCTCGATCCACGGCGACCAGGTGCCGGGCACCTTCGCCGAGGAAGTCGAGCTCGCCGCCATCGCTAGAGCCATGGGCCGCGCCGGCGCCGGGGTGCTGCAGGCGATCCCGTCCGGCACGCTGGGCAAGGGCGTCGAGCACTCCAGCCTGGAGTCCGAGGTCGAGCTGATCTGCCGCCTCAGCCAGGGCAGCGGGCGGCCGGCCACCTTTACCCTCTTCGAAACCATGGAAGACCCGGCGCTGTGGCGCACCGCCATCGGCCTGGTGAAGGCCGGCAACCGGCGCGGCGCGCGGGTGCATCCGCAGGTCGGCAGCCGGCCCACCGGCCTCGTCTTCAGCCTCGGCTCCTACCACCCGTTCATGGCCAAGCCCTCGTACCTGGCGCTGAAGGCCCTGCCGCTGGCCGAGCGCGCCAAGGCCATGCGTGACCCGGCGACGAAGGCCGCCATCATGTCCGAGACCAGCGCCGCGCCGCAGTATCCGGGCACCATGGAAGCCCTGATTGTCATGGCGCCCCTGCCCATGCACCAGACCTTCCCGCTGACCGGCGGGTCGTCCTACGAACCCACCGCCGACGAAAGCTTCGCCGCCGTCGCCGGCGCGGCGGGTGACCCGTGGTCCGCCTTCTACGACCACCTGGTGCGGGGCGAGGGCGCCGACTTCGCCATCACCTTCTTCACCGGCTACGCCAACTATTCGCTCGACGCGGTGCGCGAGATGCAGCTCGACGAGGCCACGGTCACCGGCCTCTCCGACGGCGGGGCCCACGTCGGCCTGATCTTCGATGCGGTAAACCCGACCTACCAGCTCGCCTACTGGGCCCGCGATCGCCAGCGCGGCGCCACCCTGCCACTGGCCCACGTGATCCACCGCCAGACCCGCCGCAACGCCGACCTCTTCGGCTTCACCGACCGCGGCCTGATCGCGCCCGGCATGCGCGCCGACGTTAATGTGATCGACTTCGACAACCTGAAACTCGGTGAGATCGAGCTGCGCCGCGACCTGCCGGCCGGCGGCACGCGCCTCTTGCAGTCGGCCAGCGGCTACCTCGCCACCCTCGTGGCCGGCGAACTCACCCGCAGCCATGACGCTGACACCGGCGCCCGTCCGGGCCGCCTGCTGCGCAGCCAGCCGGCGCCCGCCGCCGCCCTGGCCAGCTGAGCCGCGCCATGAGCCTCGACGCCAACCTCCGCGCCAGCCTCACCCTGCCGGCGATCTGCGCGCCGATGTTCCTGGTCACCGGCCCGGCGCTGGTGCGCGAGGCCTGCAAGGCCGGCGTCATCGGCGGCCTGCCGCGCCAGAACGCCCGCAGCCTGGAGGAGTTCGAAGCCTGGCTCGCCGAGATCACTGAAGCGCTGCAGGCCCACCGCGTCGCCTATCCGGACGCGCGCATCGCCCCGATCGCGGTCAACTACCCGACCCGCACGGCGCCCGACGACCTCGCGGCCAACATGGCGCTCTGCCAGAAGTACGGCGTCGAGATCATCATCAGCGTCGGCGGCGATCCGACCGAGCTGATCGCCCGCGTGCACGATTTCGGCGGCAAGGTCTTCCACGACATCACCAGCATGCGCTTCGCCGAGAAGGCGATCGCGGCGGGCGCCGATGGGCTCAACTGCATCGGCGCCGGCGGCGGCGGCCATTCGGGCACCATCAGCCACCTGGCCATGATCCCGCGCATCCGCGCCATCTATGATGGGACCATCGTGCTGGCCGGCGCCGTCTCCACCGGCGCGGTGATCCGCGCCGCCGAGGTGCTGGGCGCCGACCTCGCCTACCTCGGCACCCGCTTCATCGCCACGCGGGAGGCCGATGCGCCGGACGAGTACAAGGAGCTGCTGGTCAGCCAGACCTCGGGCGACCTCGCTTACACCGGCGACATCGCTGGCGTGCCGGCCAACTGGATGGTCGAATCGATCCGCCGGGTCGGCCTCGACCCCGACAACCTGCCCAAGCCAATGGGGCGCGGCATGCGCCACGACCACCTCCCTGAAGGCGTCACCCCGTGGAAGAACCTCTGGAGCGCCGGTCAGGGCGTCGACCTGATCGACGACATCCCGAGCGTGGCCGAGCTGGTGGCGCGGCTGCGGCGCGAGTACGTGGCGGCGTGCGAGACGCCGAGCTTTGCTGCGGCCGCCCGCTTGGCCACCGCAGCCGACGCCTAACAAAATAGTGGGGAGCCCAGCATGACCGCCCAAGGATACGTCGCCCGCGGATATGAGGGTGTGCGCGACGCCTTCGCCACGGCCCAGGAAGCCGACGAAGGGGGCGGCCAGCTCTGCGTCTATCGCCACGGCGAGAAGGTGGTCGATCTCTGGGCCGGGCGCGACAAGGTGAACGACCGCCCTTACGCCCAGGACACCCTGACCATCATCATGTCCTGCACCAAGGGCGCGACGGCCGCCGTGGTGCATCGGCTCGCCGAGCGCGGCCTCATCGACTACGAGGCCCGCATCGCCGACTACTGGCCGGCCTTCGCCGCCGGCGGCAAGCAGGATGCCCGCGTCTGGCACCTGATGAGCCACTCGGTTGGCCTGCCGGGCGTCGATCCCGACTCCGGCATCACTGCCGGCGAGATGATGGTGCTGGCCAATCACCTGCCCGTGCTCGAAGCCATGGCCCCGGTGTGGACGCCGGGCGCCTCGTGCCACTACCACCCGATCACCTACGGCTCGCTGCTCGACGGCCTGGTGCGCCAGGTCACCGGCCGCAGCGTCTCCAGCCACTTCGCTGAGGAGATCGCCGGCCCGCTCGGCCTCGCCTTCTGGATCGGCCTGCCCGAAGCCGAGGACCATCGCGTCGCCCCGCACTTTTCCTCCGGCGGTCCCGGCCTGACGCCCGAGCAGATCACCCTCTTCCTCACCGGCATGGGCATCGACCCGACCACCCGCCTCGCCCGCACCGTGCTCATGTCGTTCCAGCACACCGCGCAGCTGATCGAGGACATGAACAACCGCGCCGGCCGCGCCGCCCAGGTCCCCGCCGGCAACGGCGTCGCCGACGCCGCCTCGCTGGCCAAGATGTACGCCGCGATGATCGGCGAGGTGGACGGCGTGCGCCTGCTCAGCTCCGAGACCATCGACAAAGCCCGCACCCTGCGCACCGGCGCCATGTCCCCGGCCGGCGACCTCGCCAAGATGCAACTCGGCGCGCCAACCAACTATGGCCTCGGCTACGAGTTCGCTCGCCCCGACGTGCTGCCGATGCTGGGTGAAGGCTCCTTCGGCCACGCCGGCGCCGGCGGCCGCCTCGGCTTCGCCCACCCGGAGAGCGGCGTCGCCGCCGCCTACGTGGCCAACACCATGCTCACCGTCCCCGCCGGCCCCGACCCTCGCTGGACCTGGATGGGCGAACTGGCGAAGGCGGTCGGGTAGCGCTGCTAGGCGCGATGCCCGATCGGCGCGGCGGCGCGGGCGCTGGCGCTGGCGCACCCCGCTGCGTCGGGCTCTGCGCCAGGTTCCGCGTCGGCCAGCGGCAGGCGCACGCTGAAGGTGCTGCCCTGGCCCGGGCCAGGGCTCTCCACCGAGATGTCGCCGCTGTGCAGCTCGACCAGCTGCTTGACCAGCGCCAGCCCGATGCCCAGGCCGTCATGCGCCGTGGTCGCCTCGTCGCGCACCTGGGCGAAGATCTCGAAAATCTTCGCTTGCATGTCGGCGGCGATGCCGACGCCATTGTCCGAGACGGCGATCTCCACCCAGCCTGGCAACGCCTTGGCGGTCAGGGTGATGCGGCCGCCGGACGGGGTGTATTTGGCGGCGTTGTTCAGCAGGTTGCTGACCACCTGCGCCAGCCGGGTGGGGTCGGCGTAGAGCAGCGGCTCGGTCTCGGCCTCGACCACCAGGGTGTGGCGACGGGCATCGATGTGCGGCTGGCTCACCTCGATCGCTGACCGGAGGATGGCGCCAAGCTCGACCTCTTCCTTCTTCAGCAATATCTTGCCCTGGCCGATGCGGGACACGTCGAGCAGGTCCTCGATCAGCCGCGACAGGTGAAAGACCTGCCGCTCCATCATGCCGCGGATCTGCTCGGCCTTGGCTGGGTCCTTGTGCCGGTGCAGCAGCTCGAGGCCGCCGCTCAGCGCCATCAGCGGGTTGCGCAGTTCGTGGCCCAGCACGGCGATGAACTCGTTCTTGCGCTGGTCCACGGCCCGCAGCGCCTCGGCGTTGGCCTCCAGCGCATCCCGCTGAGCCAGGATCTGCTGGCGCTGCCGGTAGAGGTCGAAGAAGACGCCGGCCTTGCTGCGCAGGATGTCGGCTTCGATCGGCTTTTGGATGAAGTCGACCGCCCCGGCCTCGTAGCCGCGGAAGCGCCGCTGGCGGTCGGTGTTGCCAGCGGTGAGGAAGATGATCGGGATGTGGCGGGCCCGCTCGTTGCCGCGCATGAACTCGGCCAGCTCGAAGCCGTCCATGCCCGGCATCTGCACGTCGAGCAGGGCGAGGGCCACGTCGTGCTGGAGCAGCAGCTCCAGCGCCTCGTCGCCCGAGCGCGCCTTCAGGCAGGCGAGCCCGTCGCGCTGCAGCAGCGCCGCCAGCGACAGCAGGTTCTCGTCGAGGTCGTCGACCAGCAGGAAGTTGACCGGGTCCGTCATGCCGGGCACGCCGCCGCCAGGTCGACCAGGTGGGATCCGATCGCGTCCAGCGACAGGCGCCGCGCCGCCTCACAGGCGGCCAGCGCTGCGGCCGGCATGGCCGGAGCGTAGGCGCCCGCCGGATCCTCGACGAGCACGCGGCCGCCGGCGGCCTCGATCGCGCGCAGGCCGGCCGCGCCATCCTCGTTGGCCCCGGTCAGCACCACGCCGGCCAGCGCCGGCCCGAAGGCGTCTGCGGCGCTCTCGAAGAGCACGTCGATCGAGGGCCGCGAGTGCAGCACCGGCGCGTCCGATGACAGCGAGACGGTGTGATCCGGCTCGACCAGCAGATGGTAGTCCGATGGGGCGAAGTAGATCGTCCCGCCTCGCAGCGGTTCCTTGTCTTCGGCTTCCTTCACCACCGCCCGGCACCTGGCCTGGAACAGCGGGACCAGGACGTTGCCGCGCCCGGCGGGCACGTGCACCACCACCAGCACCGGCGCCGGGTAGTCGGCCGGGAACGCCGGCAGCAGGCGCGACAGCGCCTCGACCGCTCCGGCGGACGCGCCGATCACCACGGCTCCAATGACGGGGGCTTCCAGCGGCGCGTCGGTCATGCCGTCACCCGCTGATAGATCTTTTCCTCGCGCACGAAGTCGGTGAAGGCGCCCGAGTGCTCGGAGAAGCGCAAACTTTCCTTGGACCCCAGACCCAGGAAACCCTGCCGCGACAGCGAGCCCCTGAAGAGCCCGATCGCCCGGTCCTGGAACGCCCGGTCGAAATAGATCATCACGTTGCGGCACGAGATCAGCTGCACCTCGGCGAACACCGCGTCGGTGACCAGGCTGTGGTCGGAGAACACCACCCGGCTGCGCAGCGACCGGTCGAACACCGCCCGGCCGTAGTCGGCGCTGTAGTAGTCCGAGAGCGAGGACTTGCCGCCCGAGCGCTGGTGGTTCTCGGTGAAGGTCTTGATCCGATCCAGCGCATAGACTCCGGCGGCGGCCGCATCGAGGGCGTCCTGGTTGATGTCGGTGGCGTAGAACAAGGTTCGCTGTTCCAAGCCCTCCTCACGGAAAAGTATCACGAACGAATAGAGTTCCTCGCCGCTGCTGCAGCCGGCGATCCAGACCTTCAGCGACGGGTAGGTGCGCAGGTGCGGCAGCACCCGTTCGCGCAGGGCCCGGTAGTAGTGCGGATCGCGGAACATCTCGCTGACCTGCACGGTCAGGTAGTCGAGCAGCCGGGGCAGCATGTCGGCATCGTGCAGCAGGCCGTCCTGCAGGGCCGAGAAGCTGCGGAAGCCCAGTTTGTCGCGCGCCTGCTTCAGCCGTCGCTTGATCGAGGCGCGGGCGTAGCGGCGGAAGTCGTAGTGGTAGCGTTGATAGAGGGCTTCCAGCAGCAGCTGGATCTCGATGTCGTCGACGTCGTCGCCCACCATCGCTCGCTACCGGGGCATCCAGACCCGGACGAGCGAGAGCAGCTTGTCCACGTCCAGGGGCTTGGCCATGTAGTCGTTGGCGCCCGCGGCGATGCAGCGCTCCTGGTCGTCGGGCATGGCCTTGGCGGTCAGCATGATGATCGGCAGCTTGGACCAGCGCCGATCGATGCGGATGCGGCGCGTCGCTTCCTGGCCATCCATCACCGGCATCATCACGTCCATCAAAACGAGGTCGATCGGCTTGCCGCCATCTTCGATCGAACGCGCCAGCGCGTCGATCGCTTCCTGGCCGTTGCGGGCGATCTGCACCAGGGCGCCGCGCGGCTCCAGGATGTTGCTGAGCGCGTAGACGTTGCGCACGTCGTCCTCGACGATGAGGATGCGCCGGCCTTCCAGCACCGCGTCGCGATTGCGCGCATGCTGGATCATCTTCTGCTGCTCGGCCGGCAGCTCCGACACCACCTGGTGGAGGAAGAGCGAGACCTCGTCCAGCAGCCGCTCGGGCGACTTGGCGCCCTTGATGATGATCGAACTGGAGTAGCGCCGCAGCTTCTGCTCGTCGTCGGGCGTCAGGTCGTGGCCGGTGTAGACGATCACCGGCGGGAACGAGTAGGCGCCCTCGTGGCTCAGCGTTTCCAGCAAGGCGTAGCCGGACGCATCAGGCAGCGACAGGTCGAGCACCATGCAATCGAAGGTCTCTTGCTTCAGCCGCTGCAGGCATTCGGCCGCGGTGCCGGCGCCCACCGTCTCGATGTCGCCCGACGCCAGCAGCCGGCCGATGGCGTCACGCTGCACCGGGTCGTCCTCGACGATCAGCACCCGCCGCGACGAGCTCGACAGCTTGGTTTCCAGCGACGTGAGCACGTCCGCCAGCTCCTCGCGCTTCACCGGCTTCATCAGATAGCCGACGGCGCCCAGCGACAGCGCCGTCTGCGCATGATCGGCGGCCGAGACCACATGGATCGGGATGTGGCGGGTCGCGTCATCGCGCTTCAGCCGGTCGAGCACGGTCAGGCCGGACTGGTCGGGCAGGCCAACGTCGAGGATCACCGCGTTGGGCTTGAACTCCCTGGCCAGCGACATCGCCTCCTCGGCGGTGCCCGCGACCAGGCACTGGAAACCCATCTGCCGCGCCAGGTCGCGAACGATGCCGGCGAAGGTGCGGTCGTCCTCGATCACCAGCAGCAGCCGCCGGCCGCCGCCCACTCTCTCGCGGTCGTCGTCGAGGCGCGCCGGCAGCACGCGGGGCCGCGTGTCGGACGGCAGCTTCACCGCCGCAGGGCTGGCGACGGGCGGCCCCTCAGGGCGCGGCGCGACACGGGTCGGGTCGTATTCGAGCGGGATGGTCAGGGTGAAGGTGCTGCCCTGGCCGGGCGTGCTCTTCAGCGCGATCGACCCGCCCAAGAGCCGCGCCAGCTCCCGCGAGATCGAGAGCCCCAGCCCTGTGCCGCCATACTTGCGATTGATCGCCCCGTCGGCCTGGCGGAACGCCTCGAAGATGCTCTGCAATTGCTCTTCCGGCACGCCGATGCCCGTGTCGGTCACCGCCAGCGACAGCGCATCGCCGCCGAACCGCTGCAGGCTCAGCGTCACCCCGCCCCGCTCGGTGAACTTGAAGGCGTTGGAGAGCAGGTTCTTCAGCACCTGCTCCAGGCGCAGCCGGTCGGTGACGATGCTCTCAGGCAAATCCCCCGCTATCTCGATCTCGAACGGCAGCCCGCGCTCGCCCGCGATCGGCTGGAAGGTCTGGTGCAGATCGCCGGCCAGACTCTCCAGCGTGACGCTCTCGGGCTGCACCTGCACGTGCCCGGCCTCGATCTTGGAAAGGTCGAGGATGTCGTTGATCAGCGTCAGCAAGTCGTTGCCGGATGACTGGATGGTGCGGGCGTACTTGATCTGCTCGTCGGAGAGGTTGCCCTGGTCGTTGTCGCCCAGCAGCTTCGACAGGATCAGCAGCGAGTTCAGCGGCGTGCGCAGCTCGTGGCTCATGTTGGCCAGGAAGTCCGACTTGTAGCGGCTGGCCTGCTCCAGCTCGCGCGCCTTCAGCTCGACCTCGGCGCCGGAGCGCACCAGGTCGTCGCGCTGGGTCTCCAGCTGCTGCGCCTGCTCCTCCAGCTGGCTGTTGGTCTGCTCCAGCTCGACCTGCTGCTGCTCCAGCCGCGCCTGCGACTCCTTCAGCGCCCGGCCCTGCTCCTCCAGCTCCTCGTTGGAGACGCGCAGCTCCTCGCTCTGCACCTGCAGCTCTTCCGACTGGCGCTGCGTCTCCTCGAGCAGGTTCTGCAGGTCGGTGCGGTAGCGCGCCGAGCGCACGGCCACGCCGGCCGCGCCGCTGACCTGCTCCAGCAGGTCGAGCACCCGCTCGTTCACCGGATCCAGGAACCCCAGCTCCACCACGGCGTTGACCGCCCCATCCGAGCGCAACGGCGCGATCACCAAATGGCGCGGCTTGTCCTGCCCCATCGCCGAGCCGATGGTCAGATAGCCGGGCGGCACGTCGCGCACGACGATCGGCCGACCTTCGACCGCCACCAGGCCCAGCAGCCCCTCGCGCGGTGCGAACCGCTCGGGCAGCGCCGCGCCGGCTGGCACGCCCAGCTGCGCGGCGCGGGCGAAATAGTCCCCCTCGCGGATGAAGAGCGCCCCGGCCTGCGCGCCCAGGTAGCGCCGCAGGAAGGCCAGCACGGCATCGCCGAGCTGCTCCAGCGACTTGTCGCCAAGCATCGCCTCGCCCAGGGCCACCTGGCCGGCCTGCAGCCAGTCCAGGCGCTCGCGGGCCGCCGCGGCGCGCAGGGTCAGCACCCCCACCGCCAGCGTCAGCACGATGCCCAGCACGCCGGAGAGCAGGCCGCTCGCCCAGGCGGTGCGGTAGGCCGCGTCCATCTCCTGCAGCCGCGCCTGGCGCACCCGCAGCTCTTCCTGGCTCATCGCGCCCAGCTGGGTGCGGATGACGTCCATCTCGGCCTTGCCGCGGTCGGTCGCCACCTCCGCCAGCGCCGCCGCCTGGCCGCCCGGGCCGCGGCGCAGGTCGATGGTGCGCTTCAGCTCGGCCAGCTTGGCGTCGACCAGCCGGGTGATCGGCCCCAGGCTGTTCTGCTGCACGGGGTTGGCGCGCGTCAGCTGCGCCACCGTCGAGATGTCCGACGGGATGCCGGCCAGGGCATTGTCGTAGGGCTCGAGGTATTTCTCGTCGCCGGTCAGCAGGTAGCCGCGCTGCCCGGTCTCGGCGTCCTGCATCGCCGAGCGCAGCTGGTCGAGCGCCGCAATCACCGAGTGCGAGTGCACCACCTGCTGGTTGTCGTCCTGCAGCGCCTTGATGTTGAAGAACGACACCGCGCCGGTGATGACGAAGAACAGCAGCGCCGCCCCCACGCCCAGCATGGCCCAGAGCCGCGTCCGCGCCCTCGCATCCATCGGCGCCCGCGCGCCGCCGGGCCTCACTGTCCGCTCAGTCGTAGCACTCAACCCGCCCGCCCCACCGATCCAACCGCGCTGCGCTCAGCGCCACGCCCCCACGCCGGCCGGCAGCCCCCAGTCCGGGCCGGCCGCCGCGCCAGCGTAACCAACGCGCAACTGCGGCTTAGGTTGCTGGGAGGGCGGCGAATGCTGGCCTAGGTTTCGACCGCTACGACATCGATGGCCGCCACCGACGCCATTGACACCCACTCACACCACTCGCTGCTGAAGCACCGGATCATCGGCACACGCCACCGTATCAGCTGCGATCTACGCCGTTCTCTCGATCCTGCGGAGCGGCGCTAGCTAGGGCAACCCGAGACGCCCGGGTTGACCTCGAATCGCGCCGGGCATTCCGTTGGGGCCGCAGGCAACGGAGGCTCCATGATGCGAGCGGCCACCGATCGGGGTCTTGCCGGCGCCTGCCTGGGTCCCGGCGTTCGCCGGGATGAGCGGGGGTGGGTGGGTTGCAGGACGTGCGGGGCGGTCGGGACGCTAGTTATCGGTGATTATCGGTGCGGGGGCGGCGGCAGTGTTTCACGTGAAACACTCGAAGTGCCGTTACTACGCGGCTCAGCTGCGGTAGTCGCCGTTGATCGAGACGTAGCCGTGGGTCAGGTCGCAGGTCCACATGGCGGCGGAGGCGCGGCCGACGCCGACGTCGACGCTGACGTCGAGTTCGCGGCGCTTCATGTAGGCGCTCATCTTCGCCTCCGAGTAGTCGGGGGAGACCTGGCCGCCCTGGGCGGCGACGAGGTCGCCGAAGCGGATGGCGATGCGTTCGCGGTTGATCGGCTCGTCGGCGCGGCCCACGGCCATGACGATGCGGCCCCAGTTGGCGTCCTCGCCGGCGAAGGCGGTCTTGACCAGCGGGCTCTCGCAGATGGTGCGGGCGATCTTGCGGGCCGAGGCGGCGGAGTGGGCGCCGGTGATGGTGACCTTGACGAACTTGGTGGCGCCTTCGCCGTCGCGCACCAGCTGCTGGGCGAGGTCGAGCAGCACGCCCTCGAGCTTGGCGCGGAAGTCGGCGAGGCGCGCGTCGCCGGCTCTGCTGATGCGCGGCGCGCCCGCCGCCTGGCCGGTGGCGAAGAGCAGCAGGGTGTCGTTGGTCGAGCGGTCGCCGTCGACCGTCACGGCGTTGAAGGTGGTGTGCACGTAGAGCCGGGCCATGGCCTGCAAAGCGGCCGGGGCGATGGCCGCGTCGGTGGCGACGAAGGCCAGCATGGTCGCCATGTCGGGCGCGATCATGCCCGAGCCCTTGGCGATGCCGGCGATGCGCACGGCGTGGCCGTCGATTTGAGCGGTGGCGACCGCGCCTTTGGGGAAGGTGTCGGTGGTCATGATGGCGTGGGCCGCCTCGGTCCAGCCGGCGGGGGAGAGGGCGCGGGCGATCTCGGGGATGCGGGCGGTGATCTTGGCGTCGGGCAGCAGCTGGCCGATGACCCCGGTGGAGGCCATCATCACCTGGCCTTGGCGGCAGTCGGCGGCCTTGGCGACGGCGCTGGCGACGCGGCGGGCGGCGTCGGCGCCGGGGCGGCCGGTGAAGGAATTGGCGCAGCCGGCGTTGACCACCAGGGCGCGGATGTCGGCGCCGCCATTGGCCTCGAGGTGGCGCTTGCACCAGTCGACCGGGGCCGAGCCGACGCCGTGGCGGGTGAAGACGCCGGCGCAGGAGGTTCCCTCGGCGAACTGCATCAGGGTCAGGTCGTTGCGCTCATGCTTGTAGAGGCCGGCGTGGCCCACCGCGAGCTCGACCCCGGCGATCTCGCCGAAGGCGGGCAGGGGGACGGCGTTGGGGGAGACCTTGAGGCCGGGCTTGCCGGGCGTGGCTGCGGCGGGCGCGGCCATCAACGAAGGCGGGGGGGTCTCGGCGAACTGGCGCTGGGCGCGCTCGGCGCGGTGCAGGGCGGCGCTTTTCCAGGCGGCGCGCAGCGGGTCGAGCGCCCGCTCCAAGGTCTGGCCGACGATCTCGGCGGTCTGGCCGACGAGTTCGGCGGGATTGGGCGCGGCGGGTTTCCTGGCCGCGGCCTTCTTGGCGGGGCTTTTCGGCGTGGGGGCTTTGGTCATGGCGTCACCGCGTTGGCGCTGGCGGGCGCGGGGGGAGAATGAGGCATCGCCGGCTGGGGCGTCGGGGCGGGCGGGGTCGGAGCGGGCGTCGCCTGGGCTGGCGTCGGCGGGTGCGGGATCGCCGGCGGCGTAGCGGTCGCGGGCGGCCCCGGCGGCACGGCGGGCACGCTAGTAATGCCAGGTACGGTCCCCGGCGGCGGGGCGGACGCGGGCTCGGTGGGCGCGCCCGGCACATCGGGGGGCGGCGGCAGCAGGTTCTTGATCTGGGCCTTGCTCCTCAACGTCAGCACCAGGTCCTTGATCTGGTCGTAGGTGATGAAGCGGATCAGCTGCGGGCGCACCTGCTCCAGCGACGGCGGCGGCTCAGGGTGGCGATCGACGACCAGGAACACCGCATAGCCGGCGTCGACCTTGACCGGGCCGACGATATCGCCGGCCTTTGCCGTGCGCAGGGCGTCGGCGAGCGGCTGGGGCAGGGTGTCGGTGGCCAGCTCGCCGATGTCGCCGCCCTTGAAGCGGGAGGCGGCGTCGATGGATTTTTCCAGCGCCAGGGCGTCGAAGTTGGCCCCGGTCTGCAGCTGCTTCTTCACCGCGTCGGCGCTGGCGGCGTCGGCCAGCACGATCTGGCGCAGGTGGATGTCTTCCGACGGCGTGCGGTTCTTCAGGAACTCCTGGTAGAGGGCGTTCTCGGACTGGGGCGTCACCGCCTTGCCGACCACGCTCTCGACCATCAGGTCCTCCAGCGCCCGGTCCCTGGCGGCGGCGAGGCGGCGCTGGGCCAGCGGGTCCTTGTCGAGATGCAGGGCGATGGCCTGGGCGGCCAGCACCTTGGTGTCGATCACCTCGTCGAGCACCTGGCGGAAGAGGTCGGAGGAGCTGTCGAGCGGGTCGCCGGGCGCGATCAGGCCTTCGGCGACCGCCTCGCGCTTGACGTCGGAGGCCCAGACGGTCTGGCCGCTGACCGTGGCGACGGCCCGGTCGCCGGGCTCGGGCGGGCGCTGGGCGACGGGCGCGGGCTGGCAGGCAGCGAGCGTCAGGGCCGCGATCGCCGCCGCGCCCCACGCTTTCCGCTTGGTCATGCTTGCAATGCCGCGCATCGCCCTGCTTCCTTCGCCGCCGCGCATGGGCCCTGGAAGACCCGGCGCGTCAAGCCAGAGGAGCGCGCGCCATGAAGTTCTACAATTCGATCGGCCCCAACCCGCGGGTGGTGAACATGTTCATGGCCGAGAAGGGCCTGAGCATCCCCAAGGTCGAGGTCAACCTGATGGCGGGCGAGAACCGCCAGGAGCCCTATCTGTCGAAGAACCCCGCGGGCCAGATGCCGGCGCTGGAGCTGGATGACGGCACGGTGCTCTGCGAGATCCTGCCGATCTGCGAATACCTCGACGAAACCAATCCGGCCCCGCCGCTGGTCGGGACCAACGCCGAGGAGCGCGCCATCACCCGCATGTGGATGCGGCGCATCGACCTCAACATCTGCGAACCGATGGCCAACGGCTTCCGCTTCGGCGAGGGGCTGCAGATGTTCCAGAACCGCATCCGCACCATCCCGGCGGCGTCGGCCGACCTGAAGGCGGTGGCCGCCGAGAGACTGGTCTGGCTCGATGGCCTGATCGCCGGGCGCGAATGGGTGGTCGGCGACCGCTTCACCCTGGCCGACATCCTGCTCTTCGTGTTCGTGGAGTTCGGCGCCCAGGTCGGCCAGCCGCTTGACGCCGGCAACAAGAACCTGGCTGCGTGGAAGGACCGGGTCGCGGCCCGGCCGAGCGCGAAGGCTTAAGGCCGGTATCGGTTGCCGGCCAAGCGCTCCCCTCCGCCTTGAGGGGAGGGGCTGGGGGTGGGGGGAACTCTCAGGAGGACGCTCGGTCGAGCCGCCATCCGCATCGTGTCCTCTTCGGCGACAGACCCCCACCCCGACCCCTCCCCTCAAGGGGGAAGGGAGCTACGCGACGGCCGCCTTCTGCAGTTCCACCAGCCGGGCGATCCCGCTTTCTGCCAGGGAGAACAGCTGCTCGAACTCCGCTCGCGTAAAGCCGCGCTTTTCGCCCGTCGCCTGGATTTCCACGATGTCGCCGGCGCCGGTGAGCACGAAGTTGGCGTCGGCTTCGGCGCTGGAGTCCTCTTCGTAGTCGAGGTCGAGCACTGGGGTGTCCTGGTGGATGCCGCAGGAGATGGCGGCGACATGGTCGCGGATCGGGTCGGTAGCGATCACGCCCTCGTCCTGCAGCCAGCGCGTGGCGAGGCGCAGCGCCACCCAGGCGCCGGTGATGGCGGCCGTGCGGGTGCCGCCGTCGGCCTGGATCACGTCGCAGTCGAGGGTGAACTGGCGCTCCCCCAGGGCCCGCATGTCAGTGACGGCGCGCAGGGAGCGGCCGATCAGGCGCTGGATCTCCTGGCTGCGGCCGGACTGCTTGCCCTCGGCCGCCTCGCGCCTGCCCCGCGTATGGGTGGCTCTGGGCAACATGCCGTACTCGGCCGTCACCCAGCCCTGGCCGCGGCCGCGCAGGAAGCCGGGCACGGTCTCGTCCAGGCTGGCGGTCACCAGCACCCGGGTGTGGCCGAAGGAGACCAGGCACGAGCCCTCGGCGTAGCGGTTGACGTCGGTCTCCAGCTTGACGTCGCGCAGGGCGTCCGCCGCGCGGCCTGAAGGTCTGGCTTTCATCACGGCTCCTGTTGCGAGCGAGTCAATGTGTCCGGTTTTCGTAGCTCATGGATTGACCGCTTCTTTGTAGTGACTGGGCCTGTGGGGATGTGGTCAAGTCGGAGACTTGTCCACATATCCACAGGTTGGCTCCACAGGTCGGCCGTCGAGCGGTTCAAGCGGCTGATCGGGTGACCTCCTCTGGTAGGATTGGGAGGCCTGCTTCGGTGTAGCTGGCGATGCGGTGCGGTCCCCAGAAGATGGCGATGGCCCCGTCGGGATATTGGCGAACCTGAACGGTGGCCTTAGCGAAGTGCTGCCTGAGGCGGCTGGCCGGGAGCTGGAGGCGCAGGTTGTTCCAGCTGATGGTGTTGTCGTTGCCGACCTGGCGCTGGTCGTGAACGCAGAGGATCTCGTGGGCAAGGCCGGCGCTGTCGCTCACGAAGGCCGAGCCGTCCTGCTCTGGCTGCACGGCGAAGCGGGCATTGTGTTCGGCGATGTAGACGTCGGCCAGGAAGCGGTTGGCGCCTTCAAGAGTATCGATGCCGGCCAGGGCCAGTTCCTTGGGCAACCGGTCCTGAAGCGTGCCGAAGGCGCGCTCGGAGCGGCCTCTGGCCTGAGGCGAATAGGCGGCGATGTGTTCGATGCCGAGCTGCTTCAGCGCCCGGCCGACCTGGGTCAGGGACGTGCGGGAGACCTTGGCGCCAGCCGCGGGGGTCAGGAAGTAGTGACTGCCACGATCGGTGTAGAGCGAGCAGAAGAGGCCATGGCGCTCGATCACCTCCGCCAGGCCGCGGAACGTGGAGGCCGTGCCTTCCTCATCCGTCAGGAAGGCCGAGTAGATGGCGCTGGACGCATCATCCAGGGTGACCACGAGATCGTACTTGCGCCGATCGCCCGCCAGCCAGGCGTGCGTCGAGGCGTCCTGGTGTAGCATCATGCCCACCATCGGCCGGCGCGGCCGCTTCTTGCGGTGTGCGGAACGCGATGTCGCCGGGCGCACCAGCCCCGAACGGTGCAGCCACACCTTGGTCACCGTGTAACCCAGCTTGTAGCCGTGCCGCTTCACCAGCTGCTCGTGAAAGTGCTTCACCGTGAAGTCGCTGTAGCGGTCCTTGTAGAGACCCAGCATCTGCGCAATCTCCGCCTCCGCCGCGCGTCGGCCAGACGGCAGCAGACGCCGATCCTTCAACCCAGATGCGCCCTCGTCCTTCAGCCGATCGCGCCAGCGACGGAACGTCCGATCGCTGATCCCAAGCATCTGCGACGCCAGCTCCTGACCAAGCTCGCCGCTCTCATGACGC
>DATAVF010000377.1:0-10793 GCA_036267835.1 Caulobacteraceae bacterium
GGCGCCCTGCTGGTCGCGTCCGTGCTGTCGGGAGCGCCTGATGTCGCAATCGTGGCGGCGTCCGGCGGACTGATTATTTCGCTCGCGCAAGTTTCCAAGGCAGGCGGAAACTTTCTTTCGCAGGGGATTTTCGTGTACCTGGGCGAGATCAGCTACTGCGTCTATATGGTCGGCATCCCCTGGGAAGTTCTATTCGTAAATGTTGCTGTGAAGACCCTGCATCTGCACAGCAAGCAACTCCCCTGGTCGCTGTGGATTGTCTTTGCGGTTTCTGTGGTTCCCCTGGCCGCCGTCGCCCACCACCTGATCGAACGCCCGGCCCGCGAACGCATGAAGCTTTGGTGGGCGTCGCGTCCGGCTCACAGACTTGCGACCGAAACAGCACGGTAAAGACTCTTTTCATTGCCGTCGGGCAGGGTTATGCCCGTCGTTAGTCGGTGGTGGGAGACATCCCTAGCATGTTTGGACGAACGAGAGCCTCTCTCGGCGCCCTCTTTGTGGCTATAGTCGTGTCCGTGTCCGTTGCGCCTGGCGGCGCCTTCGCGGACGACTTCTGGCAGTGCGTACCCTTCGCCCGCTTGGTGTCCGGCATCCAGATCTTCGGCGACGCCTGGACCTGGTGGGGCCAGGCCGCGGGCAAGTACCAGACCGGCTACACGCCCAAGGCGGGCGCGGTGCTCTGCTTCCGTCCCACCGGCCGCATGCGGCTGGGCCACGTCGCGGTGGTGAGCCAGGTGCTGACCGACCGCGTCATCCAGATTTCCCACGCCAACTGGTCGCTGATCGACGGCGAGCGCGGCCAGGTGGAGCGCAATGTCACCGTGGTCGACGTGTCGCCCAACGGCGACTGGAGCCAGGTGAAGGTGTGGAACGACCCGTCGCATAACCTCGGCGGCACGGTCTATCCGACCTACGGCTTCATCTATCAGGACCCGGCGACGGCCGCCTCGACCTCGGCCAAGCTGACCGCCGCTTCCGACGCTGCCTTCTCGATGGCCCAGTCGGCCGCCACCCAGGTGGCCGCCGCGGTGCGGCCGGGCGCGACGCCGATGCAGATGCTGAACCAGGCCGCCGACTCGACCGACCGGATCGCCGCCCTGATCCAGGCCGCCACCGGCGACGCCCCGGCGGACAGCAAGGCCGCCACCACCCACTAACGCTGCTCCCCGCGCCTCGATGGCGCGGGGCATGGTCGCTACGGCATCAAGTCTTCGACCTCGAAGTCGCCGGCCGCCACCAGGCGGCCGGCGATGATGCGCCGGTGGCAGTGCGCGGGGTCGGCCTCGTAGCAGAGCAGGGCCGCGGGGCGGTCGCGGGCGATGTCCAGCGCCTCGGCCAACTGCAACTGCGCCTCGGGCTCGATGAGGTGGGCTGCGTAGATCGCCTCCATCTCGGCGACATGGCCGGCGCGCACCGCCTGGCGGCCCGCCTTGGGCGTGCCCAGCGCCCGCAGGTGCACGTAGTCGATGCCGGCGGCGGCCAGGCTGTTCTTCAGGAGGGTCTTGGAGAAGCCGGCGCGCCGCGACGAGGCCACCGCCCGCACGTCGATCAGCACCGCGACGCCGGCCGCCTTCAGCCGATCGATCACCGCGGCCTGGGTGGCGTGCTCATAGCCGATGGTCCGCAGCTTCATCGCATCGTTCCCGGTCTCTGCTCAGGTCCTTGTGGACTTACGCAAGGGTCCCAGCCTAGCACCGTGAGACCGACCGCCAAGGAGCCGCCCGTTGGACGCCAGCCTGGACTATGAGCCCGCGCAGCGCCGGGTGGCTTTACAGACGCCGAACGGGGCCGGCGAGATGGCCTATTTCGACTACGGGCCGCAGGACCGGGCGCCGGACCTGGTGTTCCTGCACGCCAACGGCTTCAACGCCCGCGCCTACCGCACCATCCTCGCGCCCCTGGCGGCGAGCCTGCGCATATTGACGCCCGACCAGCGCGGCCATGGCGCGACGCGCCTGCCCACCGACCATCCCCGCACCTCCTGGCTCGACCTGAAGGACGACCTCATCGCCTTCCTGGTCGCCATGGACATCGGGCGCGTCGCCCTCTCCGGCCACTCGATGGGCGGCACCGCCTCGCTGTTCACGGCGGCGGAAGTCCCCGAGCGAGTGCGAGCGCTGGCCCTGCTCGACCCGGTGATCATGCCGCCCGGCGGCCCGGTCGCGCCGTCGCCGGACGCCATGCGCGTCTCGCCGATGGTAGCCGGGGCGCTGAAGCGCCGGCGCAGCTTCCCGAGCCACGCGGCGGCCGTCGAGGCCTATCGCGGCCGCGGCGCCTTCCGCACCTGGACCGAGGCGATGCTCGAAGACTACGTCGCCGCCGGCTTCGCGGCCGGGGCGGACGGCGGCGTCGAACTCGCCTGTACGCCAGAGTGGGAAGTCTCCAACTACGTCAACCAGGCGCACGACTCCTGGGCCGCGTTCGAGGCCTCGCGCTGCCCCATCCGCATCCTGCGGGCCGAGACCGACTCGCCGGGCCGCATCGACGCCGGCCTCGACCGCCTCGCCGCCACCGGCCGCATTCAGGTCGACACCATTCCCGGCACCACCCACTTCCTGCCGATGGAACGCCCGGAACTGGTGCGCGAGACGATCGAGTGGGCGGTGCAGCAAGTCTGATGAGCGCGTCGCGGCGCGCGTGTGACGCATGCATTCGCCCAGGGCGGCGGTAACCAGCGCTTGCGAAACAGCGTAGTGTCCTAAAGGGCCAGTTGGGGCAGGCGACATGACCGCAGACATCGCGTCCAAGCCGATCCGGGTGCTGGTGCGCCGCCACAGCCTGCTGGTGCGGCTGACCCACTGGGTGAACGCCCTCAGCCTCTGCCTGCTGCTGTTCTCCGGCCTGCAGATCTTCAACGCCCACCCGGCGCTCTACTGGGGCCAGCAGTCGGACTTCGCGCACCCGTGGCTCGCCATGGGCGCCTACGAGGCCGGCGGCCAGCTGCATGGCGCAACGCAGATCGGGCCGGTGACCTTCGACACCACCGGCTTCCTGGGCGCCTCGAAGCAGGGCACGGCGCTGGTCCAACGCGGCTTCCCGAGCTGGCTGACCATCCCGTCGACCCGGTTCCTGGCGCTGGGGCGGCGCTGGCACTTCTTCTTCGCCTGGCTCTTCGCCCTCAACGGCGCGCTTTACATCGCCTCGGGCGTGCTGGGCGGCCACCTGCGCCGCGACCTCGCGCCCACCGTCGAGCAGCTGAAGCCCCGCCATGTGCTGCACGAGATCTGGGACCACATGCGGCTGCGCTTCCCCAAGGGTGAGGAGGCGCGGCGCTACAACGTGCTGCAGAAGGGCGCCTACCTTGGCGTGGTGGCGCTGCTGCTGCCGCTGATGATCCTCACCGGCATGACCATGTCGCCGAGCCTCGACGCCGACTTCCCGTGGCTGCTCGATCTTTTCGGCGGGCGCCAGTCGGCGCGATCGATCCATTTCATCACCGCCAACCTGATCGTGCTCTTCTTCTTCGTGCACATCGTCATGGTGGTGCTGTCGGGGACCTGGAACAACGTCCGCTCGATGATCACCGGCCGCTATGCCATCCGGCTGCGACCGCCGGAGCCGGCGCCCGAGGCCAACTTGCTGGGAGACGCGCCATGAACCGGCGCGGATGGCTGGCGGGCGCGGCGGCGAGCCTCTCCAGCCTGTGGCTGGCCGGCTGCGACAAGATCGCCGAAGACCCCAATGTGGTGAAGGCGCTGGCCAGCGCCGAGGGGCTGAACCGCGGCGTCCAGCGGCTGCTGGGCCGCGGCGCCATGGCCCGGGAGTTCACCCGCGCCGACATCTCGCCCGCCTTCCGCGCCAACGGCAGCATCGATCCGCCGGACGAGGACTACAAGGCCCTGGTGGCGGCCAACTTCGCCGGCTGGACCCTGGTCGTCGATGGCCTGGTCGAACGCCCGCTAGCCCTCAGCCTCGACCAGGTGCGCGCCCTGCCACGCCGCACCCAGATTACCCGCCACGACTGCGTCGAGGGCTGGAGCTGCATCGGCGAGTGGTCGGGCGCCCGGATGGGCCCGCTGATGGCGATGGCCGGCCTGCGCCCCGAGGCAAAGTACATCGTGCTGCACTGCGCCGACACCCTGGGCGATGCGAAATACTACGAGACCCTCGACCGCGTGGACGTCGATCACCCGCAGACCATCCTGGCTTATGAGATGAACGGCGCCCCGCTGACCGTGGCCCATGGCGCGCCGCTGAGACTGCGCGCCGAGCGCTACCTGGGCTACAAGCAGGCCAAGTACGTGATGCGGCTGGAGGCGGTCGACCGCTTCGACCACATCGGCGGCGGCCAGGGCGGCTACTGGGAAGACCAGGGCTACGATCGCTACGGGGGGATCTGACGGCCAGGCTCATTCTCGGCAGGCGCATCTACGGCCTGGGCGCCATTGGGCTCGGCGCGGTGACCCTGGCCTTCGGCGCGGTCTCGCAGGACTGGCTGCCGATCTCGCCGCACATGCCCGGCTGCCACGTGATCGCCTACCTGGCCGGCGCGCTGCTGGTGGCCGGCGGACTTGCGATCAACATCGACCGCGCAGCACGGTTCGCGGCGCTGGGACTGGCCGCCCTCTTCGCCGTCGGCATGCTGGTCTTCGAGGCGCCGTCCATGGCAACGCACCTGGCGAACTGGGGTGGCTGGCAGGCGGTCGCCGAAAGCACGGTGATGGCCCTGGGCGGCGTGCTGGCCTATGCCCGCAGCCCCGGGGCCGGCGACAGCGCCAGCCTGGCGCGGCTGGCGCGGCTGGTCTTCGGCCTGTGCCTGCTGGTCTTCGGCGGCAGCCACTTCATCTACGCCAAGTTCACCGCTTCGATGGTCCCCGCCTGGCTGCCCCCTTCGCAGCTGATCTGGGCCTACGCGACCGGCGCGGCGCAGATCGCGGCAGGGCTGGCCGTGCTCTCCGGCGTGCAGGCCCGGCTGGCCGCGATCCTGCTGACGGTGATGTATGCGGCCTTCGGCCTGCTCGTGCACCTACCGACGATCATCTCCGCCCCCGGCAGCCATGACAACTGGACGGAGAACGGCATCAATCTGGTGCTCACGGGGGCGGCCTGGTGCCTGACCGATGCCCTCGCGAGGGCGAAGAAGGGGAAGTCTGCGAGCGCCTCCTGAAACCCAGCGCGCCGAGAGGAAAGCCCTGAAGCTCTTGGAGGCATTCGATGAATGCTGTCGCGACCGCAAATTCACCTGAGCCGGAGCTGGGCCGTGTCTACTGTTGATGTCGCCAAGGCGAAGACCAATCTCTCGAAGCTTGTCAAAGCCGTCGAGACCGGCGCCGAGCGCGAGATCATCATCACGCGCGACGGCCGCCCAGCGGTGCGCCTGATCGCGTTAGGGACCGATGCTCGCCCGCCCTTGCTGGGCATCGCCAAGGGGCAGTTCGAGGTTCCGGAGACGATCGACGAGGACAACGAGGAAATCGCCAGGCTGTTCAACGGCGAAGACTGATCCTCACCCCTTCGCGAACAGCTTCGCCCAGCGCCGCTTCTCGCGCGTCTTCCACGCGCCGCGGTGGTAGGCGTCCGAGACGATCAGGGGGACCACGGTGGTGGCTTCGGCGAAGACCATCTGCTCGTGGGTGGTCTGCACCTTGCCCCAGGAGGCGGCCTCCTGCAGCGTCGAAGACGAGCAGGCGCCGTCGCGCACGTCGGCCACGGTGATCTGCACGGCGTAGCGGTGCATCTCGGCCTCGACGCCGAGGATCTCGGCGCAGACCACGGTGTCCTGGGCGAAGTTCTTCGGCACGCCACCGCCGACCATGAAGAGGCCGGTGACGCCGGCGGCGATCTTGATGTCGGTCAGTTCGCGGAAGTCGGCCACCGCGTCGATGGTCATGTAGGGCTGGCCGGCGGCGATCCGCTCCTTCTGGTGCTTGACCAAACCGAAGCCGGCGGACGAGTCGACGAAGGCCGGGCAGAAGATCGGGCAGCCCTCTTCGTAGGCGACCTGGATCAGGCTGCCGGGCTTCTTGGCGTTGCCGGCGGCCAGCCACCTGCCCATTTCGTAGATGAATTCGCGGCTCGAATAGGGGCGCGGCTGCAGGGAATTGGCGATCTCGAGGATGGTGTGATCGCAGTTCTGCAGCTCTTCCTCGTCGATGTAGGTGTCGTAGATGCGGTCCACGTAGTTGGCGCGCAGCACGTTGTCGTCGACCGGGCCGGAGGCCTGGTAGTGCTTGAAACCGAGCGCCTCGAAGAAATCCATGTCGACGATGGAGGCGCCGGTGGCCACCACCGCATCGATCATCCCGAACTTCACCATGTCGCGGTAGGCGTGCATGCAGCCGCCGGCCGAGGTCGAACCGGCCAGGATCAGCCACGGCGAGCAGGCCGGATCCTCGATCGCCATCGAGAGAATGTCGGCGGCGCGGGCCGTGTCGCGGCTGGTGAAGCTCATCTTGCGCATCGCGTCGATCACCGGCCGCGCGTCGTAGGCGGTGATGTCGACGTGTTCGACAGTCTTGGAGAGCAGTTCGGCCTTGGTGTTGGGGGTGGTCATCGGTTTCTCATTCCCCTCCCCCTTGAGGGGAGGGGTTAGGGGTGGGGGGAACTCTCAGTTCAGTCAACGGACGAGGGTGCGGGCCGCGAGCTTAATCCCCGCGAGCCCCCCACCCCCGACCCCTCCCCTCGCGAACGGGAGGGGTATTACTTCCGCCGCCGCTTCCTGCCACGGGCCCGCGACAGCTTTACGACGTTGGCCGTCTCGCTGCGGGGCGTGGCCACTGTGCGCGGGGCGAGGCCGAACATCGAGAGCATCGGGGCGTCTTCGACCTCGCAGGTGTCGACGTCGCCGAAGCCGTTGAAGCGGGTCGACATGGCCACGCCATAGGCGCCCAGCATGCCGATCTCGATGAAGTCGCCCTCGCGCACGTCCTCGGGCAGCCAGAACGGGCCGGCCATGGCGTCCATCGAGTCGCAGGTGGGGCCGAAGAAGCGGTAGGGCTTCAGCGGCGCCGCGCTCTCGGCGTCCGGGCGGTGCAGCTTCACCGGGAACGGCCACTTGGCGTGCGCCGCATCGAAGAGCGCGCCGTAGGAACCGTCGTTGAGGTAGAGGGCGTCGCCCTTGCGCAGCTCGACGCGGGTGAGCAGCGACGAGCCCTCGGCCACGAGGGCGCGGCCGGGTTCGCACCACAGCTCGGTGGTCTCGTGAACCATCATCTCGGAGAAGCCGCGGTCGATGGCCGCCGTGTACTCGGAGAGATCAGGCGGGACCATGCCAGGGTAGACCGACGGGAAGCCGCCGCCCACGTCGACCACGTCGGCGAAGACGCCGGCGCGGACCAGGGCTCGCGAGGCCTGCGACATCGCCGCCTGGAAGGCGGACGGACGCATGCACTGGCTGCCCACGTGGAAGGAGACGCCCATCAGCTCGTCGGTCGCCCGCCGCGCCGCCAGCATCAGCGCCGGCGCGTCGACCGCGTCGACCCCGAACTTGCCGGAGAGCGAATAGGCGGCGCCCTCGGTCTGCACGGCCAGCCGCACGATGAGGTTGAGGTCCTTCGCATCGCCGGTGACCTCGAGGATCTTCTCCAGCTCTTCGACCGCGTCGAAGGCGAAAGTTCGGACCCCGTAGTCGAAGTAAGCCTGCGCGATGGCGCTGCGGCTCTTCACCGGATGCATGAAGGCCATGCCGGCGTCCGGCGCGTGCGCCTTCACCAGCTCGATCTCTGGGATCGAGGCCACATCGAATCGGCTGACGCCATTAGCGGCCAGCTGTTCGATCACCCACGGCGACGGGTTTGCCTTAACAGCGTAGAGAACGTCGCCCTTGAAATTCGCCTGGAACCAGCGCGCCGCTAGGGCCACGGCGCCCGGTCGCACGAGTGCGACAGGGCGTTCCGGGGACCGCTTACGGACCAGGTCCAGGGGCGTATGGTAGCTTCCCACCTCACGCAACCCCCTGAGAGATTGTTGAACCCAGACCGGCGTTAGCAGCGATGAAGGACTCTCGGGTCCGCCGGAGCGTGCGCAAATAAGGAAAGAGGGGGGCGATGTAAAGGGTTATGCACAGGTGGGGCGCGGGGCAATTCGCCGCTCGGCCTCGTGCGTCACGAAAGCTTCACCGCCCCGGCCGAAACGCCCATATCTGCCGGGCCCGTCACCACCAGTCATTGGAGCCGCCATGCCGTCCGACGCCGCCGTCCTCAGCGTGCGGGGCGTGTCCAAGAGCTTCGGCCAGCGCCGGGCGCTGGACGGGGTTTCCTTGCGCGTCGCGGCGGGCGAGATGGTGGCGCTGATCGGGCCCTCGGGCTCGGGCAAGTCGACCTTGCTGCGCGCCCTCAGCGGCCTCGTGGCCATCGATGCAGATGATGGGACGGTCGAGGCGTTCGGGACGCCGGTGCAGGCGGGCGGCCGGATCTCTCGCCGGGTGCGCGAGGCGCGGGTGCGGATGGGCTTCATCTTCCAGCAGTTCAACCTGGTCAGCCGGCTGACCCTGTTCACCAACGCGGCGCTGGGCTCGCTCGGCCGCATCGGCTTCTGGCGCGGGCTCTTCGGCGCCTGGCCGGCGGAGACCAAGGCCGCGGCCATGGCGGCGCTGGCGCGGGTGGGCGTCGCCGACTACGCCGGCCAGCGCGCCGGCACGCTTTCCGGCGGCCAGCAGCAGCGCGGCGCCATCGCCCGGGCGCTGGTGCAGCAGGCCAAGGTCATCCTGGCCGACGAGCCAGTCGCCTCGCTCGACCCCGTCGCGGCGCGGCGAGTAATGGAAGTGCTGAAGGAGCTCAACGCCCGCGACGGCCTCACCGTGGTGGTCTCGCTGCACCAGGTCGACTACGCCCTGCGCTATTGCGAGCGCGTGGTTGCATTGAGCGCCGGCAGGATCGCCTATGACGGCCCGGCCGGGGGGCTGGATCGGACGCGACTGGTGGCTATCTACGGGCCGGAGTTCGAGGACGTGCTTTGGCAGGGAGCGCTGGCATGATGACCCGCCGCCATTTCGCCGCCCTCGGCGCCGGCGGCCTCGCCCTGGCCGCGTGCAAGCCGGCGGGCAATGGCTCGGCGGGCATCCCGGGCGAGCTGCGCTTCTCGATCCTCTCGGTGGAGACCGCGCAGAACCTGCAACAGCACTGGGGTCCGGTGCTGGCCGACATGGCGACGGCCACCGGGCTGAAGATCACGCCCTTCTTCTCGACCAACTACACCGCCCTCGTCGAGGCCATGCGCTTCAAGCAGACCGACGTGGGGTGGTTTTCGAACGAGTCGGGGCTCGAGGCGGTGCGCCGCGCCGACGGCGAGGTGTTCGCGCGCACCACCGACGCCGACGGCGCCGACGGCTACCACTCGGTGCTGCTGGTCAACGCCAAGAGCGACATCACCCTCGAGCGGGTGCTGAAGTGCGACAAGACCCTCACCTTCGGCATGGGCGACGCCCAGTCCACCTCCGGCACGCTGGCGCCCCTGACCTACCTGTTCGCGCCGAAGGGCATCCGGCCGGAGACCTGCTTCAAGACCGTGCGCAGCGGCGCGACCCACCAGGCCAATCTGTTCAGCGTCGCCCACGGCCAGCTCGACGTCGCCACCAACAACGACCGCGGCATGATGCTGGCGACCCAGCGCGGCGTGCCTGAGGTCGGCGAGGTGAAGGTGATCTGGACTTCGCCGCTGCTGCCCGAAGACCCGATCATCTGGCGCAAGGACCTGGATCCGGCGGTGAAGGAGAAGGTGCGCCAGTTCTTCCTCACCTACGGCCAGGGCGATACGCCCGCGGCCCAGGCCCAGCACGCCAACCTGGTCAAGCTCAGCATCGGCGGCTTCCTGCCGGCCGACAACAACCACCTCCTGCCAGTGCGCGAGATCGAGGCGACGCGCGACTGGCTGCAGGCCAAGGAGACCGGCGACCCGGCCAAGATCGCGGCCACCCGCAAGACGCTTGACGCGATCCAGGCCCAGCGCCAGGCGCTCGAGGGCCGCACGGCGATGCCGGCGGGCGCCCAGTAGGTGAGCCTGCCCGGAGCGGCGGTTCCGCCGCCGCCAATCCGCAGCTGGCGCGAGCGGGGCTTCGACCTGGTGATCTGGGGCGGGCTGGCGGTGCTGCTGGTGGTGGGCTTCCACAACGCGGAAATCCATCGGTTCGGGGCGCTGTTTTCCAGCTCGTCGAACATGGCCCAGCTGGGCTCGGAGTTCATCCGGCCCGACTTCACCGACTGGCGGATCTACGTCGCCCAGATGTGGCTGACCGTGCAGATGGCGCTCTGGGGCACCGCGCTGGCGGTGATCATCGCCATCCCGTTGGGGCTGCTGGCGGCGCGCAACGTGACCCCGATCTGGGTGCAGCAACCGGTGCGCCGCCTGCTCGACATATTGCGCTCGGTGCCGGACCTGGTGATCGGCGCGATCTTCGTCGCGGCGGTGGGCCTCGGGCCGTTCGCCGGGGTGATGGCGCTGGCGATCAACACCGGCGGGGTGCTGGGCAAGCTGTTCTCCGAGGCGGTGGAGGCGATCGACCGCGCTCCGGTCGAAGGCGTGCGCGCCACCGGCGCCGCGCCGCTGCAGGAAGTGGTCTGGGGGGTGATGCCGCAGGTCGCGCCGCTCTGGACCAGCTACGCCCTCTACCGTTTCGAGAGCAACGCGCGGTCGGCCACCGTGCTCAGCCTGATCGGCGCCGGCGGCATCGGCCAGGTGCTGTTCGACTCGATCAACAGCTTCGCCTTCGACCAGACCAGCGCCATCGTCATCGTGATCATCGTCGCGGTGTCGGGGATCGATCTACTTAGCCAGCTGATCAGGGGGCGGCTGCTGTAGGTGGAATTGCGTGCGTTGCACAGCGTCAGGCGGCGGGTCTCGGGCCTCTGCGCAATCTC
>DATAVF010000378.1:0-1852 GCA_036267835.1 Caulobacteraceae bacterium
GACCGCGTCGGGGCGCGCCGCATCGAGGGTCTTGGCGTGGCGGGCCAGGATCAAGGCGAGGTCGGGCCGCGCTTCGTCGAGGTCGAAGGCCTCGGCCTCGCTGGCGCCGCCGGCGCCGATGTCGGCCTCCTCGATGAAGGCGAGCGGGTGGTCCTCGAACACCGTGTCGCCCTC
Source organism: Caulobacteraceae bacterium (assembly GCA_036267835.1). Taxonomy (GTDB): domain Bacteria; phylum Pseudomonadota; class Alphaproteobacteria; order Caulobacterales; family Caulobacteraceae; genus Acaudatibacter. Next base: position 175 of record DATAVF010000378.1, read on the forward strand.
GGCGACAGTGAACTCGCGCACATAGCCCGAGACGTGGGCGGCGATCACGTGCTCCATCTTCATGGATTCCATGATCGCCACCACCTGGCCCTCGCGCACCGCCGCGCCGGGCTGCACCGACAGGCTGACGATGGTGCCTTGCAGCGGGGCGCGCAGCGCGGTTGTGCCGTCGGGGCCGACGACGTCGTCGAAGGCCGCGGGCGCAGGCGCGGCGGGCGTGGCCGGGGCGGGACCGCCGCCGCTCTTGCCGAGCACCAGCACGGCCAGCGGATCGACCGCGTCGACCTTGACGCCTGCGCGGCGCTGGGCCTCGGGGGCGCCGAAGTGCGGGCCGGGCTGCTGGGCGGCGGCCGCCTCGGAGAGCTCGGCGATGTGCTCCTCGACGAAGCGGGTGTGGATCTCGGTTTCGCCGTCGGCCAGCCGGCGGGTCAGGGCCTGCAGGAACGGGATGTTGCTGGAGACGCCGGTCAGGCGGAATTCGCCCAGCGCGCGGTTGGCCTTGGCCGACGCGGTGGCGAGGTCGCCAGCGTGGACGATCAGCTTGGCCAGCAGCGAGTCGTAGCGGGCGCTGGTGCGGTAGCCGCCGTAGCCGAAGCCATCGACGCGGACGCCCGGCCCTGATGGCGGCTCATAGGCCGCCAGCACGCCGCCGGAGGGCCGCGCCGAGCCATCGGCGCTCATGGTCTCCAGGTTGATGCGCGCCTGCACCGCCACGCCGCGCGGCGTCGGCACGGCTGACTGCTGCGCCAGGCCGAGGCCGGCCAGGGTCGCCCCGCCGGCAACTTCCAGCTGCAGCCGCACCAGGTCCAAGCCCGTCACCTCCTCGGTCACCGTGTGCTCGACCTGCAGGCGCGGGTTGGCTTCGATGAAGGCGTAGGCCGGCTCGCCGCCGCCCTGATTGACCAGGAACTCGATGGTGCCGAGGCCCTTGTACTTCGCCGCCTCGCCCATCCGCACCGCCGCGCCCTGCAGGGCGGCGCGCACCCAGCTTTCGACGCCGAAGGCCGGGGCGATCTCGACCAGCTTCTGGCGCTGGCGCTGCAGGCTGCACTCGCGGTCCCAGAGGTGGACCACGTCGCCGGTCCCGTCGCCGAGGATCTGTACCTCCACGTGGCGGGCGCGGGGGAAGAACTGCTCGGCGTAGAGCGCGCCGTCGCCGAAGGCCGCGCGGGCCTCGGACTGGCAGCGCTCGAAGGCTTCGGCGAGGTCGGCCGGGTCGGTCACCGGGCGCATGCCGCGCCCGCCGCCGCCGGCCAGGGCTTTCAGCATCACCGCGCCGCCCTCGCCGAGCGCCGCCAGGAAGGCCCGCGCTTCCTCCAGGCTGGTGACGCCGCGCGTGCCGGGAAGGGTGGGGATGTCGAGCCGCCCGGCCAGCCCCAGCGCAGCGGTCTTGTCGCCGAAGAGGGCCAGCGTCTCTGGCGTCGGCCCGACGAAGATCAGCCGCGCCGCATCGCAGGCGGCCGCGAAGGCCGCGTTCTCGCTGAGGAAGCCGTAGCCGGGGTGCACCGCATCGCAGCCGGCGGCCTGCGCCAGGCCCACCACCTGGGCGATGTCGAGATAGGCCGCAGCGCCCGCGCCCTTCAGCCCCACTGCCTCGTCCGTGTGCCGGGTGTGCAGCGAGAGCGCGTCGTCCTCGGCGAAGATCGCCACGGTGGCGAGGCCCATCTCCGCGGCGGTG
>DATAVF010000379.1:0-2611 GCA_036267835.1 Caulobacteraceae bacterium
CTGGTCGCCAGCCTGATCGAGGAGAGCGACGGCTTGCCGGACATCGTGCCCGCAGGCTTCGTGGAGTTGATCGACCAGCTGATCTCTCGCGAAGTGGTGCGCGGCGGCGGCGCGACGCATCCGCGCCTGCGCATCCTGGGCGCCATCGAGGCGCGGCTGGCGCGCGCCGACCTGGTGATCCTGGCTGGCCTCGAGGAAGGCGTCTGGCCGCAGGCCGCGCCGACCGACCCGTTCCTGTCGCGGCCGATGCGCACGGCGCTCGGCCTGCCGCCGCCCGAGCGACGGCTGGGCCTGGCCGCCCACGACTTCGCCCAAGGGGCCTCGGCGCCGGAGGTGGTGCTGATCTCGTCCGAGCGCCGCGAGGGCGCGCCGGCGGTGGCCTCGCGCTGGATCTGGCGGCTGAAGACCCTGGTCGAGGGCGCGGGCCTGACCCTGCCGACCGGGCCCAACCTGCTGACCGACGCCCGCGCTCTCGACGCGCCGCCCAGGTTCAGCCCGGCCGGTCGGCCCAAGCCCACCCCGCCGGCCGAGGTGCGCCCGCGCCAGCTGCCGGTCACGGGCGTCGAGCGCTGGATCCGCGACCCCTACGCCGTCTACGCCCGCTACATCCTGAACCTGCGCCCGCTCGATCGCCCCGGTGAGCCGGTGGAAGCCCTGGCCCGCGGCACCGCCATCCACGCCGCCTTCGAGCGCTTCGCCCGCGAACACCCCGGCGAACTCGGCGACGGGGCTGAGGAGGTGTTCGCCGGCATCCTCATCGAGTGCCTGGCCGACGCCGGCGTGCCGCAGCACCGGCTGGCGCGGGAGCGGGCGCTGGCGGTCAATGTCTCGCCCTGGGTGGTGGCCTTCGAGCGCCGCCGGCGGCCCACCGCCCAGCTGCTGATCGAGCAATCGGGCGCCTATGCCTTTGCGGCGCCCGGCGGCGACTTCACCGTCACCGCCAAGGCCGACCGCATCGAGCTGCGCGGCGAGCGCGCCGACGTGCTCGATTTCAAGACCGGCGCGGCGCCCACCACCCTGCAGGTGAAGAGCGGCCTCGCCCCGCAACTGACCCTGACCGCCGCCATCCTGCGCCACGGCGGCTTTGCCGACATTGGCCGGGTCGAGGCCGGCGAGCTGGCTTACATCCGGGTCAGCGGCGGGCGCATTCCCGGCCGCGAGGAAGTGCGGGCCGGGCCGGGCGAGAGCGCCGACATGGCCGAGCGGGCGCTGGCTGGGCTGCAGCGCCGCGTCGCCGCTTTCGACGTGCGCGAGACGCCCTACGTCGCTTGGGCGACGCCGCAGTTCATCGGCAAGTACGGCGGCGACTACGATCACCTCGGCCGGCTTTGGGAATGGGGTGTGATCGGCGGGGAGGATGACGAATGAACGTCCGCCCCGCCGATCCGATGGCCGCCACCCAAGGCGCTCAGGTCCGGGCGTCCGATCCGAAGGCCTCGGTCTTCGTCGCCGCCAACGCCGGGTCGGGAAAGACCTCGACCCTGGTGCGCCGCGTGGCGCGGCTGCTGCTGCAGGGCGCGCGGCCCGAGGCGGTGCTCTGCGTCACCTACACCAAGGCCGCGGCGGCCGAGATGCAGCGCCGGCTGTTCCAGGAACTAGGCGCCTGGGCGGTGATGGAAGACGGGCCGCTGCGCGAGAAGCTGGCCGATCTCGATGAGCCGAAGCAGCTCCTGAGCAACGCCCGCGCCCTCTTCGCCCGCGCCCTTGAGACGCCCGGCGGCATCAAGATCACCACCATCCACGCCTTCTGCGAGAAGCTGCTGAAGCGCTTCCCGCTGGAGGCGGGCGTCTCGCCTGGCTTCACCGTGCTCGACGACGCGGCCTCGCGGATCGTCTCGGCCAACGCCCGCGAGACCCTGGCGCTGGCGGCGCTGGAGCGGCCCGAGACGGCGGTGGGCGGCGCCTACAACTACTTCTCGGTCGAGCTCGACTACGGCCGCTTCCAGGACATGTTCGGCGCCTTCGAATCCGAGCGGCGGGCGATCCGCGCCTACGCCGATGCGTGTGAGAGGGCGGGCGGCTATGTGCTCGATATCTGGAAACGCTGCGGCTTCGACGACGAGACCTTTGCCCCCACGATCGAGGCCGAGGCGCTGGCGGCCACCCGCTGGGGCCAGTGGCGGCGCGCGGCCGAGGCCCTGGTCGCCGGCTCCCCCGGCAGCGACCGGCCGTGTGGCGAGGCCATGCTGCGCGCCATCGAGGCGCCGAGCTTCGCCGCGGTGTGGGCGATCTTCTCGACCAAGGAAGGCAAGCCGCGCGACCGCATGGCCACCAAGCGCGTCGATCTCTGGGCGCAGGGCTGGCTGCAGGACGAGCAGGCGCGCCTCGTCGCCGTCAACGAGCGGTGCAAGGCGGCGCGCATCGCGGAGGCCAGCGCCCACGCCATCAGCCTCGCCCTGGCCTACGCCAGCCTCTACGACGCCGCCAAGGCGACGCTGCGCGCCCTCGACTTCGGCGACCTGATCGAGCGCAGCCACGAGCTGCTCACCCGGCGGGCCGACGCCGCCTGGGTGCTCTACAAGCTCGACGGCGGCCTCGACCACCTGCTGCTCGACGAAGCGCAGGACACCGCGCCCGACCAGTGGGACATATTGCGCGCCATCACCGCCGA
>DATAVF010000380.1:0-8360 GCA_036267835.1 Caulobacteraceae bacterium
GACCCGGATGCCCTGCGGCGACAGCTCGGCCGCAGCGCAACGGCTCATGTGGATCACCGCGGCCTTGGCGGTGGAATAGGCCACTGGCCCCCAGCCAGCTTGAAGTCCCGCGATCGAAGCGGTGTTGATGATCGAGCCGCCACCCCGCGCCAACATCAGCGGCAGCGCGAGCTTCATGCCGATGGCGGGGCCGCGCACCAGCAAGGCGAAGGTCTTGTCCCAGCCCTCGGCGGTGAAGTCGGCGACACCGCCCATCAGCCCAGGCACGCCGGCGTTGTTGAAGAGCACATCGAGGCCGCCGAACTCCGACTTGGCCTTGGCGAAGGCCGCCGCCAGGTCCGCGTCCGAAGTCACGTCGCAATGGGCGTAGACCAGGCGGCCCGGGAAACGCCGCTCGAGGATGTCGCCCTTTTCGTCCTGCAGGTCGGCGCAGACGACGCTGGCGCCCTCGGCCAGGAACAGCTCCACCGTCCCCAGCCCGATCCCCGAAGCCCCGCCGGTGATCAGCGCGACCTTGCCGTCCAGACGTCCCGCCATGCTCAATCCGTCAGTTGGTGAAGGCCAAAGTTGATGCCGCCGGGCGCACGGCAGTTCACGAAGCGGCCGAAGCCGGGCTCGTCCGTCGCCGGATCCGCCTCGCCGCCCGACGCCCGGACCCGCTCGGCCGCCGCCTCCAGGTCATCGACCCGGAAGTAGACGTAGATCTGCGGCGCCGGATCGTCGCTGTGGGTGCCGGCCTTGATGGTCGGCGTCTGCAGCCACATGCCGTCGCGCACGGGCCAGCCGAACACCGACCCGAAGAAGGCCTGCGACACACCGGCGTCGTTCGAGCCGATCTCGATAAACGAGACGGTGGGGAACGAGACGGTCGGCCCCGCAGGGTCAGGCACCGTCAGTCCACCATCACCACCACCTTGCCCATGGCCTTGCGGCTGGCGAGGTGGCTGATGGCCTGGGCCGCGTCGGCCAGCGGATAGTGCTCGGAGACGTAGGGCTTGATCTTGCCGGCCGCATACATCTCCAGCAGGTCCTTGACGTTCTGCTGGTGGGCCTTGGGGTCGCGCGACACCGCCGCGCCCCAGAATACGCCGACGACGTCGCAGCTCTTCAGCAGGGCGAGGTTGAACGGCACGCGCGGGATGCCGGCCGGGAAGCCGATCACCAGGAAGCGGCCTTCCCAGGCCATCGAGCGCAGCGCCGCCTCGGCGTAGTCGCCGCCGACGCCGTCATAGATCAGGTCGACGCCGTTCGGCCCCACGGCCTGCTTGAACTGCTCGGACAGGGCCTTCTGACCATCACGGTCGAAGGGACCCATCGGGTAGACGACGCCACTCTCGGCGCCGCGCGACTTGGCCAGCTCGACCTTTGCCTCGGACGAGGCCGCGGCGATCACCCGCGCGCCCATCGCCTTGCCGAGCTCCACCGCCGCCAGGCCGACGCCGCCCGCGGCGCCCAGCACCAGCAGGCTGTCGCCCGGCTTCATGTGGCCGCGGTCCTTCAGCGCGTAGTACGAGGTGCCGTAGGTCATGATGAAGGCGGCCGCCTCGTCGAAAGGCATGGCGTCGGGGATCTTGATCAGCCGGCCGGCTTCCAGCGCCAGCTCCTCGGCCATGCCGCCCCAGCCGGTGTTGCCCAGCACCCGGTCGCCGACCTTCACGTGGGTGACGCCCTCGCCGACCTCCTTGACGACGCCCGCCACTTCGCCGCCGGGGGCGAAGGGGCGCGCCGGCTTGAACTGGTACTTGTCCTCGATGATCAGCACGTCGGGATAGTTGACGCCCACCGCCTTGACCGAAACGACGGCAAAGCCGGGCCCCGCCTTCGGGCTGGGCAGGTCCTCCAGCACCAGGGTCTCGGGGCCCCCGACCGCCTTGCTGAGCAGTGCTTTCATCCGTCGTCTCCCACCGAAGGCTTTTCTTTCAGGCGGCGGACGCTATCGGAAGGCTTCGGCGCACGAAAGGGCGAGGCTGGGCGATGGCGAACAAATGTTTGAGTCTCGCGATCCATGGCGGCGCCGGGGCGATGCTGGGTCAGGCCTATGCCATCGAGCTCGAGCACATGCGCGGCCTGGCCGAGGCGGGGCGTGACCGGCTGGCCGGCGGCGCCTCGGCGCTGGATGTGGTGACCGAGATCGTGCAGGCGCTGGAGGCGTCGGGCTACTACGTCGCCGGGCGAGGCGCGTCGGCCAACAGCGCGGGCCTCTATGAGCTCGACGCCAGCATCATGGACGGGCCCGCGCGCCGGTCCGGCGCGGTGGCGGCGCTGGTGGGCTTCGCTTCGCCGATCCGGGCGGCGCGGGCGGTGATGGAACGTACCCCCCACGTGTTGCTGGCTGGCGACGGCGCGTCAGCCTTCGCGAAGGCCGAGGGTCTGGAGGCGGTGGGGCCCGAGTGGTTCACCCCGGCCCGGGTCAGCGAGATCAAGACCAAGACGCCAGCCGGCGCCGGCACGGTGGGCTGCGTCGCCCTCGACGAGACCGGCGCGCTGGCGGCCGCCACCTCGACGGGCGGCACCCAGGGCAAGCTCTACGGCCGCATCGGCGACAGCCCCATCGTCGGCGCGGGCGTCTGGGCCGACGATCAGGTGGCCATCTCCTGCACCGGCCTCGGCGAATACTTCGTGCGCAGCGCGGCGGCGGCCCAGATCGCCCACCGCATGCGCTTCGCGGGCCAGGGCGTCGCCGAAGCGGCCGACGCGGCGCTGGCCGACCTCGTCGGCCTCGGCGGCTGGGGCGGCCTGATCGCCGTCAGCGCCGCCGGCGAGATCGCCATGCCGTTCCGCAGCCAGGGCATGAAGCGCGCGGCGCTGCACCCGGATGGCAGGATTACGGCGGAGGTTTTCTGACTCCCGCCAAACAAACGTTGCCCTCCCGGAAGACCGCGCAGCGGGCTATCCGGGACCTCTTCAGGGCGCCGACGCTGAGGAGATCCAGGCTCTCCGCTTCGCTACGGCAGGGATGACAAACTTTGTTGGGGCGGGGCCCGCTAGACCGCCCGCCCCGAGTACTGCCGGTTCAGCCTCCGCATGCCGCCGATCCAGCGGTCGTAGTCGGCGGTCTTGCGGCGCATGTATTCGAGCACCTGCGGGTGAGGCAGCACCAGGAAGGTCTCGGCCTGGATCGTGCGCAGGCAGGCGAGCGCCGCTTCTTCCGGCTCGATCATGCCGTCCACGCTGGCGACACCGTCCGGGTTGCCGGCGGTCATCGCGGTGCGCACCGCCTGCGGGGCGAGCACCGAGACCTTGATGCCCTGGTCGCCATGGGTGATCGCCAGCCATTCGGCCAGGGCCACGGCCGCGTGCTTGGTCACCGCGTACGGGGCCGAGCCGATCTGCGAGAGCAGGCCCGCCGCCGAGGCGGTGTTGAGCAGATAGCCGCCGCCGCGCGCCGCCATCAATGGCACCAGATGCCGGGCCGCCCAGACATGGGCCATGACGTTGATGTCCCAGATGCGCTGCCACTGGTTGTTGGGGGTCTCGGCCCCGCCGCCGACGCCGATGCCGGCGTTAGAGCAGAAGAGGTCGATCGGGCCGTGATCGCGCTCGACCGTCTCGATCATCGAGGCGATATCTTCCTCATGCGCGACGTTGGTGGTGAAGGCGATGCCGCCGATCTCCTCGGCCACCGCCTTGGCGCCCTCGCCGTTGAGGTCGGAACACACGACCAGCTTCGCCCCCTCCTTGGCGAAGAGCCGCGCCAGCGAACGCCCGATGCCGCTGGCCGCGCCCGTGACGACGACGATCCGATCCTTGACTTCCATGTCCCGCTTCCTCGGTTTTGCTGGCGCGCAGCATAGGCGGCTTGCCTCATCGGCGCCCTGCCCCATTTCTGCTAGTCATGGCGCGTAAGCCATCCCCGAGCCCCGCTTGACCCTCGTCCTCGATACCACGCCCACCGCGGCGACCGTCCGCCCCAACCTCACCGGCCTCACCCGGGCGGAGCTGCAACGCGCGCTCGTCGAAGGGGGTGTCGCGCCGCCGGAGAAGGCCCGGATGCGGACGACCCAGGTGTGGCGCTGGCTGCACCACTACGGCGTCACCGACTTCGAGCGCATGACCGACATCGCCAAGGACACCCGGGCGCTGATGGCCGAACGGTTCGTGCTGGCGCGGCCTGAGATCGCTCAGCGCCAGGAAAGCGTCGACGGGACCATCAAGTGGCTCATTCGCCTGGGCCCCGGCATCGAGGTCGAGACCGTGTTCATCCCCGACGTGGCGCATTCGGGCGCGCTCTGCGTCTCCAGCCAGGTCGGCTGCACCCTCAACTGCACCTTCTGCCATACGGGCACGCAAGGGCTGGTGCGCAACCTGACCGCCGCCGAGATCGTGGCCCAGGTGCAGGTGGCCCGCGACGACCTCGGCGACTGGCACACACCGGAGGAGGGGCGCCAGCTCACCAACATCGTCTTCATGGGCATGGGCGAGCCGCTCTACAATCTGAACAACGTCGCCGCCGCCCTCGACGTGATCTCCGACAACGAGGGCATCGCCATCTCGCGGCGCCGGATCACGGTCTCCACCTCCGGCGTGACGCCGCAGCTGAAGGCGCTGGGCGAGACAACGGGGGCCATGCTGGCGATCTCGCTGCACGCGACGCGCGACGAGCTGCGCGACGTGCTGGTGCCGATCAATCGCGCCTATCCGATCGCCGAGCTGATGGCGTCGATCCGGGCCTACCCGGGCCTGTCGAACGCCAAGCGGGTGACCTTCGAATACGTGATGCTGAAGGGGGTCAACGACACTCCGGCCGACGCCAAGGCGCTGGTGGGGCTGATCGCGGGCGTGCCGGCCAAGATCAACCTGATCCCCTTCAACCCCTGGCCCGGGGCGCCCTACGAGTGCTCGACGCCAGCCGCCATCGAGGCGTTCGCCAATATCCTGAAGCGCGCCGGCTATGCCTCGCCGATCCGCCGGCCGCGCGGCCGCGACATCCTGGCGGCATGCGGCCAGCTGAAGTCGGAGAGTGAGAAGCAGCGGGCGAGCGAACGCCGGCGGCTCGCCAACGCCGCCGCCGAAGCCGGCGAAGCCTGAGGCCCACATGTCCCTCTCGCTCCAAGCTCCCGAGCTCGACGCCTGGGCGACCGGGTTCCCGACCGCCCTGCTGCACGTGGGCGTGGCGCTGGTGCTGCTGGTCGCGGGGGCTGCGGCCTACGCCTTCCTGACCCCGCACCGCGAGATCCAGCTGATCCGCGCCGGCAACTCGGCCGCGGCCCTGTCGTTCGGCGGGGTGCTGGTCGGGCTGGCGCTGCCGCTGGCGTTCGCGCTGGCGGCCTCGACCTCGCTGCTGGAGCTGGGGCTGTGGGGCGTGACCACGGTGATCGTGCAACTCGGCCTCTTCTGGCTGACCGACCTGGTGCTGGTGGGCCTGCCGCAGCGGATCAAGGACGGCGAGGTCGCCGCCGCGGCGCTGCTGGTGGCAGCCAAGCTGGCGGTGGCCATCCTGCTGGCCGCCGCGGTGACGGCCTAGCAGCCGCCTGGCCGCTGTCGCGATGGCCCGCCCGCCTGCCTGGCTGGTCTACCCGCTCGCCATGATCGTGCTGGCGCTGGCGGCGCTGGAGCTGCGCGAACACGCCGGCGCCCCGCCCGCGCCGCCGCCGCTGAGCGCTCCCGAGGGCGCGGCGCTGGCCCAGGGCGCGCCGTTCGACCTGCTCTCGATCGTGCGGGTGCAGCGCGGCTTCGGCGGCGCGATGGGCACGGCCTTCTCGGTCGCCGACAACGGCGTCTGGCTGAGCGCCGGCGAGGTCGCGGACGACTGCGCCCACCCGGCCCTGCTGCTTGGCGCGGGCCAGGGGGTGGAGGCCAAGGCGCGGCCGGGGCCCCGCGACCAACTGACCGTGCTGACCACCGCCGGCGGCGGCGCCCCGGCCCTGCCGCTGGCGACCGAAACGCCACCCACCGGCTCGCCCGGCTTCGTCGCCGCCTTCCCGCACGGCCGCCCGGGCGAGCTGGCGCTGCGGCTCTTGGGAGCAGAGACGTTGTACCTGCCGGCGCGCGGCGCCCACCCGTTGCCGGTGCTGGCCTGGGCCGAGATCGGCCGCACCGACGGCCTCGGCGGCGCCCTGGTCGGCATTGCCGGCGCCCCGGCGCTGGACAGTGCGGGCCGGGTGGTCGGCGTGGTGCTGGGCGAGTCGCCGCGCCGCGGCCGCATCTACACCACCACCCCACAGGCGATGGCCCAGGCGCTGGCCGCGGCCGGCGTGCGCCCGGCCGCCGGCGCCGCTGGCCAGCCGATCACCACCGACAACTACGGCCTCGCCGCCGACGACCTGCGCCGCACTCTGCGTGTCGCCCCGATGGTTTGCGCTACGAAGTGACCGTCGCTGCCGTCGGCGGTGGCCGCTGCGCTCGGACGCGGCGCAGCTGGGCCCAGGCGAGGATCGCGCACATGAAGATCGCCGGCACGCCCAGCAGGCCGCAGAGCAGGTAGAAGTTGGCGAAGGCGCTCAGGGCGTCGCCGTGCTGCATGCTCTGCTCGATCGCCCCAGAAGCCGTCTTCAGCGATTTGCCGGTGAAGGCCATCGCCGAGGTCAGCAGGGCGTATTGGGTGGCCGTGTAGCCGAGGCTGGTCAGGGTCGACATGTAGGAGACGAGCGCGACGCCGGCGAAGCCGAACGCGGCCGAGTCGAAGGTCATCGCCGCTTCGAAGGCGGTGATCTTGACCGCACCGAGGCTGACGAGGGCGAAGTCGCCGCCGTGGAAGCCGAGGGGGGCAAAGAAGGCGACCGCGATCGGCTGCAGGATCGCGCCCAGGATCAGCGTCGGCACGTTGCCGATCCTCAGCGCGCAGAGGCCGCCAAGGGCGATGCCGACGAACGAGGCTGGCGTGCCCAGCGCCAGGCGCACCCAGGCGATGGTGTCGTTGTCGATCTTCAGCGCGGTGTAATAGGGCCCGACCATCGCGCCGCGGCCATAGTCGCTGAGGTGGTAGAGCGTGATCATCGCCAGCATCAGCGCGGCCATGAAGACGCCGTGAGCGCGGAAAAAAGCGATGATCGGTCCCACGACCGCGTCGAAGACGTAGAGCGCGGCGGCTTTCGGGCCGCGGAGCGCCGCCGCCTCCTTGCGCTCCATCACCATGTCGGCGGCGACCGGTTCGCGGGCCAGGATGGCGGCCACGAAGCCGATGCTCATCGCCGCGCCGCAGATGATGTACGAGGCCGGCCAGTCGATGCGCTTGGCGACCGAAAGGATGATCGCCTCGGTGAAGGTCAGCGCGATCTTGTAGCCCAGCGTGTTGGCGGCGGTGAGCAGGCCGAGTTCGTCGGCATCGGCGGCGATCTCGATGCGCCAGGCGTCGATCACCGTGTCCTGGAAGGCCGATCCCACCGCCGCGGCGATCGCCACCACCACGAACAGCGCCATGTTGGCCTTGGGGTCGACCATCGCCATGCCGACGAAGGCCAGGCCGACGATGACCTGGGTCAGCAGCATCCAGCTGCGCCGCCGCCCGAGGCGACCGATCAGCGGCAGCGGCAGGCGGTCGACGAACGGCCCCCACAGGAACTTGAACCCGTAGGCGAAGCCGATCGCCGAGGTCAGGCCGATGGTGGTGACGTCGATCTTGCGCTGCGCCAGCCAGAAGGTGAGCGTCGCGCCCACCAGCGCGAACGGCAGGCCGGACGATATCCCCAGCGCCAGCATGACCCCCACGCGGGGCCGGCCCAGCGCCTTGATCACGTCCCGCGCCTTGCGGCGCGGCGGCTTTGGCGTGGCGGGGGCGGCGGCCAAGGGCGGCTCCTCGAGCGCGAGGCGCCGCCAGACAAAAAGGGGGCCGGCCGAATCCTCGCTTAGGAGGCGACCTTGGCGCGGTGGGGAGCGCGCGTCCAGCCGGGGCCGGTCCACCGGGCCAGGGCGACGCGCAGCGCATCGAGGCTGAGCGGCTTGACCAGGAAATCGTCCATGCCGGCGTCGAGGCAGGCGCGGCGGTCGTCCTCGAAGGCATTGGCGGTCAGCGCCACTACCGGCGTGGTGACGCCGCGGGCCCTGAGCGCCCGGGTGGCTTCCAAGCCGCCCATGCCCGGCATGCGCACGTCCATCAGCACGATGTCGAAGGCGCCCTGCAACAGCGCCTGCAGCGCCGCCTCGCCGTTGTCGACATGCTCGACCTCGGCGCCTTCGCGTCGAAGGAGTGTGCGGGCCAGCATGGCGTTGATCGGGTTGTCCTCGGCCAGCAGCAGCCGCACGCCGCCGGCCGACTGGGCGGCGGCGACGCGGCGCGGCGCGATGCGATCGTCCTCGGCGGCCTGAGGATGGCCCGCCGCCAGCACCCGCTCGACCAGCGAGGCGCGGCGCAGCGGCTTGATCAGATAGCCCTCGAAGCCGGCGCCGCGGCTGGCGGCGATGCGGTCGCGCTCCTCGGGCTT
>DATAVF010000381.1:0-10032 GCA_036267835.1 Caulobacteraceae bacterium
CGGCCTCGCCCTCCTCTGCCGCAGCCTCGCCATCCCCGCCGCCCAGGTCATCGCCTTCGGCGACATGCCCAACGACGTCGAAATGCTCCAATTCGCCGGCCGGGGCGTGGCAGTCGCCAACGCCCACCCCGCGGTGCTGGCAGTGGCCGACGAGGTGACCGCCTCGAACGACGAGGACGGGGTGGCGATGGTGCTGGAGCGGGTGGTGGGGTGAAGCAGCCATCGGACTCGCCAGGAGGCGCTGCCGAAGCCCCGGTGATCGGGTTGGCGACCTGCGTGAATCGTAAGGCGAAAGCGCGTGGCCACCTCCGCCGGGAGGCTGCGGGCAGAGGTTTCCAAATAGCGTAGCAACTGACGGCGGACTTGCGGGATAATGTGGCATCTGTACTTTGGGGATTGGGGGCGGCAAGGCGACAAGGTTTAAGGCGCGAGTCGCGTCTGCTGGCTTCAGAACCACTTGCTCTCGTGCGCTCTTCCGCCTCCAGCCTGCCGCAGTCCCATGCCCTTCCGATACGATTTCACGCGCCTGACCACCCGCGACCAGCTCGTCGCGCGGCTCGGCTTGACACAGGAGTTGTTCGACTTCGTCATCGACTTCCAACCGCCACCTGAACCTCCGCCGGTTAAAGAACCGGGGCCCGCGGGCGATCCGAACGCCCGGATTGTGATCGAAGCCATCGAGATTCCGGCCTTCTTCCGACATCGGATTCCGAAGCGGAACAAGGTGCGCGGGTACAGAACGGTGTGGGAAACGCTGCTCTTCAAGAACGAGTACAAGGCGCTGGGCCGGTGGCTCAGCGGGTACCTTGAGTACAAGCTCTCGTCGTTCCCGCACCCCGCGGCATTCGGCTACCTCGGCGGTCGCAACATCAAAGACAACGCGGCAGCCCACTGCGGTCACGAGCGGCTGCTCGTCATCGATATTCTCGACTTCTTCCCCTCAATAACGGCGGTTCGGATCGAGGCATTGTTCGTCGAGACGGGCATGACACCCGAAGTCGCTTCAGCCCTCAGCAGCTTTGTCACGATCGACGGCGTGTTGCCAATCGGCTTGTCAACCAGCCCTGTGCTGTCGAACGCGATCTTCCTGCCAACAGACATTCAGCTCCAGGAGCTCGCACATGCCAGTGGCGCGACCTACACTCGTTACTCGGACGATTTGAGCTTCTCCGGGGACGGCGATCTACCGAACCTTGATACCATCGGGAGCATCTTGGCAGCGGCTGGCTTTGTGGTGGCCGCGTCGAAAACACGGCGGTCCAGGCGAGGACAAGCGCACTTCGTGACCGGGTTGAGCATCAGCGAGACCGACCGGCCTCATGTGCCACGGAAGAAGAAGACCCGGCTCCGGCAGGAACTCTATTACTCCCAGAAATTCGGGCTGGGGGACCATTTGGCTCGCAAGGGGGTGACCGACGCCAACGTCACGCAGCAGGAAATCAATCGCCTCGACGGCCTAGTCAAGTTCGTGGCCTACCACGAGCCGCGACTCTCGGGGCGGATCAAGCCGCAATGGTCGGAGATCCTACAAAGGGCCGACAAGCGGCCAAGCTATACGCCGCGGCGGCAAGATCGGATGCCGTTCTGTATCTGCATCGACGAAGCTGAGTTCCAGTCGCCCACCGGGCCCATGCTTGCGCTAGGCCTGTCAGTCAGCCAGCATCAGGACCGTCTGATCACCGCCGCCCAGGATGTTCTTGCAGATTCCCTTGCCGATCCGTGGGCCGCGGGCAATCGGGATGTTGCGGTTCGAAGAGGCTTGCACTTCGTGGACGTTACCGAGGATCTAAGGTTACGGTACGTCGAGCGGCTGCAGACCCTGCCATTCGAAGGTTACGTCGCAATGGCGCGCCTTGAGCGGCCAGACACCTATGAGGCGACCTACCTTCGGCTCTTGGGAGCCGTCATCAAACGGCGGCTGATGGCGGCTGAGAGCCGCCTGGTCTTCTTCGTGATCGAGCAGAACGAGAAGGTCTCGGAGATCAAGGTTCGGAACTTAATCGCATCGGCACAAGAAGAACTGAAAGCCGAGAATAACCGACGGCCGCGATCTACTGCCGTGGAGTTCGTGGGCAAGCCCAGCCCGGCGATCAGTGCCCCGGATTTCCTGCTGGGGGTGCTGGGCAAGTATCTGGGGTCTCAGGAGGTAGCGGCTGGGCGCCCCGTGCCCCGCGACAAGTTGATGTTCGAGCGCCTGCGGGAGAAGTTCCGGCTGATCCTCGATGTCGATGGCTGGACGGAGTATTCGCGGCGGCGGCCGATCCAGCCCTGGTGACGGAGCTTCAGAATTTGCGGACAGGAGCAACGATCCCTAGGCGCCCCGCCATCGTTCGGTGGCTCCGAACACACCAGCCCGTCGACCGCATGGCCGAGCGTGATTCCAATCGGTTGAGTTCGTCAAGGACCGCCCCGGCGGAGCCGGGACGGCTGCGGCGCGGCGGCGCTGCGCGCCGTCCCTGACGAGCTCAACCGATTGGAAAAACTGCCTTCATGCGTTCGGCGGACTTCTCTCGATGTGGGAGTCGGAGCGCCAACGCGCACTCGTCGACCGGGCGGGGGCAACGGGCCTCAGGGTCCCGCTGGCGCTGCGGTTGCGGGAGCCGCGATGGCCCCTGCGGCGGTGAAGTTGTCTTTGAGCGACGGCAGCACCCTCAGGCGGGTCACCAGGGCGTTCTTGGCGATGTTGTTGTAGGCGGTGGCGGAGGCGGCGGTGGCGGCGAGGGCGAGGTTGCGCTGGTCTGGCGTCGCCGTGGGCGAGGCGAGGACCGGCAGGGCTTTCTGCAGCTCGTTGACGCGGGTGTTCAGCGCGTCGATCTGGGAGCTCAGGCTGTCGGTCACCTCCGACGCCTCGTCCTTGGTGCCGAGACGCCGAGCAGCGACAGCGAATAGTCCTTGAGCATCGGCGCCGCGATCAGCAGCACGCCGAAAGCGACCGCCGCGGCCTGGGTGGGCGTGAGCTTGCGGAAGAACGGGGTCACGGCCCCGAGGATGATCGCCGCGCCCAACCCCAGCACGAACATGTCGCCGATCGCCATCGCTTGCCCTCCGCAGGAACGACCCACTGTAGCAAGCCGGTGGAGACAACCTGAAGGGGTTTTCTGGCGAAGCGCCCGTCAGGCCGGCGTGTAGGTGCAGGTAGCGCCGGCGCCGCCCTCATTAGCGATGTCCGAGGGGATCAGCACGCAGTGGAGCACGGTGATGGCGCGGTAGATGGCGCCCGCCGCGCCGTCGTCCTGCACGCCGGCGTCGCCGAGCGTGGCGTAGAGTTCGTTGGCGGCGCGGCCGGTCAGGTGGATGCTGGGCGCCGTGCCGATCTTCATGTCGCAGAAGAAGCGGGTGATATCGACGTCAGAGGCGCCGCAGGTGATCGACGCGGAGTTGACCTGGATGCTCGGCGCGTGGGCATCCAGGTTGGGCTTCGACGCCAGATAGTGCGCCAGCACCGCCTTCTGGGCGGCGGTCAGGCGCGGCGAATAGGTCCCCACGATCGCGGCCAGCGCCAGCGCCGCGTGGCCGCCGGCGCTCTGGGCGCTCGCCACGCAGGGCGCCAGCGCCAGCACGGCGGCCAGGCCCACTCCGATCCAACGCGTCATCCCCAGCACTCCCCCTCAGTGGTTGGAACAGCTCGAGCCCACGATGCCGAGGAACACGATATCATGGCACACCATGGCTGACTCATCGGGATCGGTGTCCGGGTATTCGCCGTCGCGCAGGGTATAGGCGTCGCGCCAGCCCTGCGCCCGCAGGCACGCCTTGAAGTTGCGGGGCCCGCCGGAATTCAGCCCCGGGCCGTAGGCGTGATCGCAGGCCTGAATGGCGGCCTTGAGGTCAGCCTCGGTGCGTGGCTGGGCGCCGATCGCGATGTAGGTGGTGGCCTCGGTCCCGTTGTCTTCGCGGAACTGGTGCTGGCCGGCCGCCACGGCCGGAGTCGCCATCAGGAGGGAAAGCGCGATGACGGTCGCCAGCCATCGCAGCGCCGACGTTTTCACGGGGCAGGTCGTCCTTGGAATCGCCTGGCGGACAGCCAAGCTCGTTGGCGCGCAAGGACGCCCGGCTCGCGGCGGTCGTAAGGCGACGCATTTCGCGCCGGTGTCGTGGCCGCTACACGGCCTTCGCGGTCGCCGGCTTCGCCGCCATGCCGCGCCGCATCAGCCAGACCAGGGCGCCGATCAGGATGACGGTCGCCCAGAACATGTTGCCCAGCGCCGGCCCCCAGTGCGGCGGCCCCAGCGACACGCCCGCGGTGAAGAGCGCCAGCGAGGCGATCAGCAGGCCCGCCGTCCAGCGCCGCACCTTGCGCTCGGGGTCGAGCGCCGCGCGGTAGACCAGCAAGGTGAAGGGGAAGAGCAGCCAGACGAAATAGTAGGCGCGCGCCAGCGGCGAGGCGATGGTCATCAGGGCGATCAGCAGGGCGTACTCGGCCGCGTCGGAGGCGGCGGTGCGCCGTTTCTCCGGCGGCAGCACCGCGACGAAACCCAGGCCGATCAGGCCGGCGACGACCAGCAGCACCAGGTTCGACTGGTCGTAGGTCAGGTTGAGGACATTGACGTAGATCGGCTTGTATTCAGGGTGTTCGGCCTCGGCATTGATGGGCCGGGTGTAGCGATGCACCATCGCGATCAGGGAGTCGTTCTTCCAGCCCCAGTTCTGCTCCGGGCGCTGGCCGAAGCCCTTCTCGCTGGCCGAGAACACCATGCCGGCAGCCCAGGTCTTCACCTCGGCGAAGTTGCGCTCGAAGCCGCGGAACGGGCCGGGCAGCACCAGCAGGCAGACCGCGGTCAGCACTGCCATCGACGCGGCCGCCTTCCAGCGCCGCCGCCAGAGCAGGTAGGGGAAGATGGCGATCGGGAAGGCCTTCAGCGCCGCCGCCGCCGCGAAGAGCGCGCCCGCCGACCACTCGCGCCGGCTGTGCAGCAAGGCGAGCCCGCCCAGCACCATGGCCAGCAGCAGCAGGTTGGGCTGGCCGAGGTCGTACATGTCCCAGATGAAGGGGAGCGAGATCGCCGACGGCAGGGCGACCACCCACCAGGCCTTCTGGCCCGGCACATCGGCCAATCGGTCGGACAGCAGCGCCGCGACCAGCCAACTGGCGACATTCACCAGGCAGATGCAGAAGATCGAGAACGCCTTGCCGAACAGGCTGAACGGCGCCAGCAGCACCGCCGCGAACGGCGGATATAGGAAGGCGAAGGCGCCCGACCGGTCGTCGCCATAGAGCGGCCCGCCGGTCAACACCTGATGGCCGACCCCGTACCACAGCGGATAGTCCTTGCCCTTGCCGTGCCCGAACAGCTCCGGGATCAGCGGATCGGCGATCAGGATCAGGTTCGCCGCGGCGAACAGGATCAGCACGGTGTAGGGGCCTAGCGGCGGCTTGGCCCAACGGGGTTGCGGCGGGGCCGCGGCGTCGCTCATGCCGGAACCGGCGCCGCAATGACCTCGGCCGCGAATCGCTCCATCTCTTCCAGCTGCGGGCTCATCTGCAGCAGCAGGAGATCGAGCCCCGCTTCCCCATATGCCGCGATGCGCGCCCGCAGCTGCGCCGCCTTGCCGACCAGCCCGGGCCGCAAGCCCCGGTTCGAGACCGAGTACTCCTGCAGCTTCATCTCCCGCTCCAGCTGAGTGCCGGAGAGCCACTGGTCGAAGTTGGAGAAGCCCGGCGCGTCCGGATCCAGCGTGGTGATCCGCGCCACCTCCGCCCGCGCCTCTTCCTCGGTGTCCCGCACAATGGCGTAGGCGGCCATGCCGAAGCTCATCGGCGGCCCGCCGGCCGCGGTGCGCCGCGCCTTCATGTCGGCGATCTTCCCGGCCACCACCTCGACGTCGTCGCCGTGCATCACATAGGCGTCGCACTGGGCCGCGATCATCGACTTTGCCGCCTCGGACTCGCCGCCCGCGTAGATCACCGGCTTCTTCACCGGCTTCGGCTCGCAGATCGCCCCCTCCAGCTGGTAGCGCTCCCCGGCGAAGCTGAACTTCGGCTCGCGCCAGAGCCCGTCGACCACCTTCAGCCATTCCGACGTGCGCCCATAGCGGTCGTCGTGCTGGTCGAACTGCAGGCCGTAGCTCTTCGCCTCCTCCGCCCACCAGGACGACACCACGTTCAACGCCAGCCGGCCGCCTGCGATCTGGTCGATGTTCGCCGCCTGCTTGGCCAGCAGCGCCGGCTGGTGGAAGTTCGGCCGCACCGCGACCATCAGCTCCAGCGTCTCGGTCACCGCCGCCAGCGCCGCGGCGGTCGACCAGGCGTCGAGCGCCGGCTGGTCGATACCCTTGATATCGTTGAGGTTCAGCTCGGCGATCAAGGTCAGGTCGTAGCCGATCTTCTCGGCCCGCTGGCAGAGCCGGCGCATGTAGTCCCAGGTCGCCGTCATGCCCTCGTCCGGCACATTGCGCAGCCAGCCGCCGAACACGGGGGCCCAAAAGCCATACCTCATGCCGCCGCCGCCTCGGCCTGCGCCGCGATCTGGTCCATCAGCCAGCTGACGAACGGCTCGTGTGGGTCGAAGCCGAGCACATCCAGCGGGTTGGCGACGAAATTGGAGAGCGCGTTCAGGTCATAGAACCTTGGCCGCCCATCGCGGTCGTCGATCATGTACTCGATCCCGCCGACGTCCATGCCGGCCCGCACCGCCACCCGCTCCACCGCAGCGGCCAGCTCGGGCGGCGGCTGGAACGCCTCGATGGTGATGGTCGGCTTATCGACCATGCACACGTCCGCCGGGCAGAGGTCGAAGGTCGAGCCGGCGCCATTGAGCGCGATGGCGTAGAACAGCTTGCCGGCCAGCACCTCGCAGCGGATCACCCGCGCACCCCGCGCCGGCACATATTCCTGCACCAGCGCCACGCCGTCGACGCCCACCGGCGTCAGCCCATCGGCCACCGCCGCTTTCAACTCCTCAGCGCTGTCGTAGCGGATCATGCCGGCGCCGGAGCCGCCGACATTGACCTTCACCATCACCGGATACCCGACCTCGCCCGCCAGGCGCGCCACGTCGGCGCGGCGGTGGGCGACGCGGGTCGCCGGAATGTCGAGGCCGCACTGGCGAAACAGGCTCAGCTGCCGCGCCTTGTTGGTGTCGTAGGCGAGCACGCCCGGCCCGTTGATCACCCGCGCGCCCAGCCCCTCCCAGTGGGCCAGCGCTGCGATGCTGTAGAACAGCGCGTGTTCGTCCTGGCGCAGGAAGGACGACATCGCCAGCCGGTTGAGGATCACCGGGGCCGGCGGCCGCGCCGCGCCGGGATCGAAGGTGTGGTCCTGGATCGCGATCGGCGCCCAGTCCACGCCGCGCCGATCCAGTTCGCGAAACAGCGGCGCGAACCATTGCGGGTGCTCGTAGAAGACGGCGAGGTCGGGCAAGCGCGGCTCCACTCCTGCGGCTCTATTCGGGCGGCAGCCCGCTCCGATAGTTCAGATCGCGGGCTTTGGCATCCCCGATCCTCCGACGATCCGTCCGGCCACGCTCGCCATCCGCGCAGCACGGGTCCAGAATGGCGTCATTGAACCCCATCCATAACCAAAACGGACCTTTGCCATGACCGATCTTCCCACCGCCGTGCTCGGGCGCACGGGCGCCACCGTGACCAAGCTGGCTTACGGCGCCATGGAGCTGCGCGGCGCCCTGCCCGGCACGTCGACCGGCCGCGACATGTCGCCCGAGGGCGCCAAGACCATCCTCAACGCTGTGCTCAACGCCGGCATCACCCTGATCGACACCTCGCCCGACTACGGCCGCTCCGAAGAATACATCGGCGAATTCATCTCAAACCGCCGCGGCGAATACTTCCTCTCCAGTAAATGCGGCTGCCCGATCAACCCGCCGCCCGGCGAGCGGCCGGCGCACGTCTTCACCCGCGCCAATGTGCGCGCCGGCGTCGAGCAGAGCCTGCGCCGCATGAAGACCGACCATATCGACCTGGTGCAATTCCACATCAGCCCCAGCCGCGCCGAGCTGGAGGCCAATGACTCGGTCGCCGAGCTGGTGGAGTTGCAGCGCGAGGGCAAGATCCGCTTCCTCGGCATGTCCGGGGTGCTGCCCAACCTCACCGACCACATCGCGATGGGGGTCTTCGACGCCTTCCAGATCCCCTACTCCGCCCTGGAGCGCGAGCACGAAGGCTCGATCCATGACGCGGCTGTGGTCGGCGGCGCGGGCACCATCATCCGCGGCGGCGTCGCGCGCGGCCTGCCGGTCGCCGCCGCCGCGACGCTCGAGCGCCTGCCCGAACGCTTCCGCCAGACCTATGTGAAGCGCCGCGACCTCTGGGACGACGCGAAGCTCGATGATGTGCTGGACGGCATGCCGCGCATGGAATTCATGCTCCGCTTCACCCTCAGCCACCCGCAGATGACCACCACCATCGTCGGCACCTCGAACCCCGCGCACCTCGCCGACAACGTCGCGGCCGCAAAGAAGGGCCCGCTGCCCGCCGACCAGATGGCCGCCGCCAAGCAGCGGCTCGACGAGGCGGCGCGGGCCAGCGCCTAGGCCGTCGCGATCAGCCGCACCGTCGCATCCTCCATCTGAGCAATCAGGTCAGGCACGCGTAGCGGCGAAGCCGACGCGGCCCAAGGCACATAGATCAGAGCGGTCGTCGCGCGGGCCCACCAGAAAGCCCGGCGCGACGACGCTTCCTGCAGCTCGCCGCCCGCTTCGTGGTAGGCGCGCCAGTAAAGGCGCCAAGCGTCCGAATCGATCGCGATGATGTTCGCCAGATCGAGCATCGGCGGCGCGAGGCAGGCATTGCCCCAATCGATGATCACCGGCGAGCCATCCGCACGGCGGACGATGTTGCCCGGGTGCATGTCGCCATGGGTCAGCGATCTGGGCAGCGTGTCGGCCGCTTCTCGCAGCATGGAGGCTTCAGCCGCCCGATCGAGCCGCGCGAGCCAGCCGATGTGGTCTTCGACTTCGGTCTTGAGTTGCTCCGACCCAGCTGCGGCGTAGCGAGCGTAATCGGCAAGTCCCTTGATGCGCGCAGCGTCGAACGCCCACGCCCACTCCATTCCCGGCCGGCCGGCGCACTCAGCGTGCACCCGAGCCAAGGTGACGATCACCGCCGCCGGGATCGGATCGCCGAAATGCATGGCCGCGCCGGGATAGAATGGACTAACGAAGCCGTTGCGGTCCTGATCCTCCGGCGCGTCGGCCGACGTCCACGCCGCGACGAACTCGGGCGCCGCCTCAGCTCCCGCCACCCGAGACGTCGCCTCGAGCGCCAGCACCTCACGCGCCAGGCACGCCTTGCGAACATAGGAAGCGCTCGTCTCGCCCCTGGACGTAACTAGCGTCAGGTCGATCCGCTCGACCAGCTTCGAGACGAAGCCGCCCGGCAGCGGCGTCGCCTTGGCCGCCACCAGCCGAGCCCCCTCGCCCCCAGCGTGACGCGCCAGCCTGGCGAACAGCTCGTCGTCTCCAGCAGTCGTCATGCGCCCAGGCCATAAACGAAAACGGCCCCCGCGTATCCGCGAGGGCCGTTTCAGAACTTGGGTGCGGGGATAGGATTTGAACCTATGACCTTCAGGTTATGAGCCTGACGAGCTACCGGGCTGCTCCACCCCGCGGCAATGGCGGAGGCCGGCGGGAGGCCGGCGAATTGGGGTCGTGAGTTGAAGGGTCGGAGGGATCCGGTTGAACATCCTTTTGGCAGACCTGGCGACGACCTACTCTCCCGCGCCTTGAGACGAAGTACCATCGGCCCAGGAGGGCTTAACGACCGAGTTCGGAATGGGATCGGGTGGGGACCCTCCGGCAAAGCCACCAGGTCAACGAAAAGGATGTTGAGAAGACATCATAGCCAGCGCCGCCAAACCTCAGCGCGCATGAGTTTTGATAAGAACGATCAAGCCTATCGAGCGATTAGTACCAGTAAGCTTCATGCGTCACCGCACTTCCACACCTGGCCTATCAACGTGATGGTCTATCACGGCTCTCAGCGAAGCCTTGTTTTGAGGTTAGTTTCCCGCTTAGATGCTTTCAGCGGTTATCTATTCCATACTTAGCTACCCTGCTGCGCGGCTGGCGCCACGAC
>DATAVF010000382.1:0-15956 GCA_036267835.1 Caulobacteraceae bacterium
AGCTCCGGGAAGCCGGTCGACATGCCCGAGCCGATCGACAGCCGCTCGTTCATCAGCGTGGTCAGCGAGACGCCCCAGCCGGCGTTCACCGCGCCCAGCCGCTGGGCGTCGGGGATGCGCACGTCGGTGAAGTAGACCTCGTTGAAGCCCGACTGGCCGTTGGCCTGCTTGATCGGGCGGATCTCGATGCCCGGCGTCTGCATCGAGAGGAAGAACATGGTCATCCCCTTGTGCTTGGGCACATTGGGGTCAGTGCGGGTGATGACGATGCCGTAGTCCGAATAGTGGGCGCCCGAGGTCCAGATCTTCTGGCCGTTGATGATCCAGTCGCCGGAACCGTCCGACGCGGGCTCCGCGCGGGTGCGCAGGCCCGCCAGGTCCGACCCGCCGGCGGGCTCGGAGAAGAGCTGGCACCAGACCTCTTCGCCGGAGGCGATCTGCGGCAGGAGGCGGCGCTTCTGCTCCTCGGTGGCGTAAGCCATCACGGTCGGGCCGCACATGCCCTGGCCGATGATGAAGGTGCCGCCGAGCGCGCCGTAGGGGCCCTCTTCCTGGCCCCAGATCACCCGCTCGATCGGCGTGGCGCCGCGGCCGCCATACTCCTTCGGCCAGTGCAGGCAGGCCCAGCCGGCCTCGGACTTCTTCTTCTGCCAGGCCTTGGCGGCGGCCATCGGATCGACGCCTTCCAGCGTCAGGCCGCCGAAGCCGGAGGTCTCGAGGTCGCGCCTCAGCTCCTTCGGCGCATTGGCGTCGATCCAGGCCCGCGCCTCGGCGCGGAAGGCGGCTTCTTCGGGGGTGTCGTCGAAGTTCATGGCGTCGGTCTCGCTTCGATTCTTTCGACCACGGAAAAGACGGAGAACACGGAAAGCGCGTCCCTGCGGGACGCGCAGATGTTCGAGGTCGCGGCGCCAAGGGATTGGCTGCGCGCGAAGCGCGCTTTCCGTGTTCTCCGTGTTTTCCGTGGCAAATTCATTGTCTTAAGCGGCGGCCGTGTTGCGTTCGCGCAGGCGCTGGATGAGGGCGTCTTCCCATTGCGAGAGGCTGCCCAGGTTCAGCGCCAGCAGGTTGGCGCGGCGGTAGAAGAGGTGGCAGTCGAAGGCCCAGGTGAAACCCATGCCGCCGTGCACCTGGATGTTGTTCTTGGCGCAGTGCTGGAAGGCCTGGGTGGCCGCGACGCGAGCCGAGGCCGCCGCCTCGGGCAGCTCCGCCGCGCCGGTCGAGAGCGCCCAGGCGCCGTAGTAGCCGTTGGAGCGGGCGAGGGTGGCCGAGACGTACATGTCGGCCAGCATGTGCTTGATCGCCTGGAACGACCCGATCGGCCGGCCAAAGGCCATGCGGTCGAGGGCATAGTCGCGCGCCATCTCCAGCGCCCGGTCAGCCCCGCCGATCTGCTCGAACGCGGTCAGCACGGCGGCGCGGTCGAACACCTGGCTGATGAGGCGCAGGCCTTCGCCCGCGGCGCCCAGCGGCTCGGCCGGCGCGTCGTTGAAGCTGATCGACGCGTGGCCCCGCGACGGGTCAATGGTCTCCAGCGGCGTGCGGGTGACGCCCGGGCTGTTGAGGTCGACGATGAACAGCGAGACGCCCCGCGCATCGCTGCCCGGCGTGGTGCGGGCCGCGACGATGGCGAAGTCGGCCGCGGCGCCGTCGGCCACTGCGGTCTTGGCGCCGGTCAGGCGGCCATTCGCGGCGGCGAGCTGGATCTTCTTCGGCGTCACCGCGCCGGCGGTCTCGGCGAAGGCGAAGGTCCCGATCGCCTCGCCGGCGACCAGCTTCGGCAGCCACGCGGCCTTCTGGGCGTCGGTCCCCGCCGCCAGCAGGAACTCGGTGGCCAGGAACACCGACGACGAGAACGGAACGGGCGCCAGCACCCGGCCCAGCTCCTCGGCGACGACGCAGAGCTCGAGGTAGCCGAGGCCGAGGCCGCCGTATTGCTCGGGCGCCACGATGCCGAGGAAGCCCATCTCGGCCAGGCCTCGCCAGAGCGCCTTGTCGTAGCCGGTCCCACCCTCGAGCACGCCCCGCACCGCGGCCGGCGGACACTTGTCCTGCAGGAAACGCCGCGCCTGCTCGCCCAGCGCCTTCTGGTCGTCGGAGAATTCGAAGTTCATCGCGCACCTTCCGCCCACGGGTCCTGACGCGATTGCACCACTTGGCGCCGCGTCAGCCTAGTGGTGTTGAAGCGGCTACCAAGGCGGTGAGGGATTGCATACAGTATCCGTTGTTCACGGATTCCGGGGTTCCCATGGCCGACCTGAGTTGCGACGTCGCGATCATCGGCGGCGGCGGGATGGGCGCTTCCACCGCCTACTTCCTGGCCCGGATGGGCGGCGGCCACCTGAAGGTCGCGGTGTTCGAGCGCGACCCGACCTACGCCCACGCCTCGACCGCCCTGGCGGCGGGCGGCATCCGCCAGCAGTTCTCGACGCCCGAGAACATCGCGATGTCACAGTTCGGCTACCAGTTCTTCGAGCGCATCGGCGAGGAGTTGGCGGTGGATGGCGAGCGGCCGGACATCGGTCTGACGCCGCGGCCCTACCTGCGGCTGGTCGGCGAGGCCGGGCGCGAGGCGGCTCGGGAGCACTGCGATCTGCAACGCAGCCTCGGCGCCGGCTCGGCCTGGCTGGAGCCGGCGGAGCTGGCCGCGCGGTTTCCATGGATGAGCGTCGAGGGCGTGGCGGCCGCGATCCTCGGCGGGGCAGGCGAGGGGCTGTTCGATCCCTACAGCCTGCTGCAGGCGCTGCGCCGCAAGGGCCAGGCCCTCGGCGTGACCTACCATTCGGCCGCGGTCGTCGGGCTGGAGATGGACGGCTGGAAGGTGTCCGGCGTGCGCCTCGGTGACGGCTCGGTGGTCTCATGCGGCATGGCGGTGAACGCGGCGGGCCCACGCGCCGCCAGTGTCGCGGCGATGGCTGGGCTGGAGCTGCCGGTCGTGGCGTTCAAGGCGCAAAGCTTCGCCTTCCGCGCCGAGCACCCGGTCGAGGCCTGCCCGGTGGTGCTCGACCAGGCCGGTGGGGTGCAGTTCAAACCCGAGGGCCCGCTCTTCGTCTGCGCCGCGCCGAACCGTGGCCAGGATGGGCCCAGCGCCGACGATGACTTCGACACCGACCTCGGCCTCTTCGAAGACGTGGCCTGGCCGCGCCTGGCCGCCCGGGTGCCGCAGTTCGAGAGCCTGAAGCTGGTCCGCGGCTGGACCGGCCACGTCGAGATCAACACGCTGGATGCCAACCCCGTCCTGGGCCTGCACCCGGACCGGCTGAACCTCTACTTCGTGGTCGGCTTCAGCGGCCACGGCGCCCAGCACGTGCCCGCCGGCGGCCGCGCCATCGCCGAGCTGATCCTCTACGGCGAATACCGCAGCCTCGACCTGCGGCGCTTCAGCTACGAACGCGTGCTGCGCGGCGAGCGGGTGGCGGAAACCGCCTGATCCGCGAGGTCCCGTTCCAGCTGACCCAGAACCTGGTAGGCTGGCAGCACTTGGAAGATCGAAGCGTTGGGTTCGCGGCCCTCGCGGATGGCGGCGAGGAATTCGCGGTCCTGCAGCTCGATGCCGTTGGTCGAGACTGCGACGCCCGACACGTCGATCGCCGCGTCATGGCCATCCACCAGGTCGTCGTAGCGAGCGACATAGGTCCCCCGGTCGCAGATGTAGCGGAACACCGAGCCCAGCGGGCCGTCGTTGTTGAAGCTCAGCGAAAGCGTGCAGACGGCGCCCGAGGGTGTCTTCAGCTGGATCGACATGTCCATGGCGATGCCGAGCTCGGGTTGTGGCGGGCCCTGGACGGCGCGGGCCAGGCTGCAGGTCTCGCCGGTCTGGTAGTGGAAGAGGTCCACCGTGTGGGCCGCGTGGTGCCAGAGCAGATGGTCGGTCCAACTGCGCGGCTGGCCCAGCGCGTTGATGTTGGTGCGGCGCAGGAAGTAGGTCTGCACGTCCATCTGCAGCACCCGCAGTTCGCCAGCCCGCGCCTTGTGGTGCACCCACTGGTGGGATGGGTTGAAGCGTCGCGTATGCCCGGCCATCGCGACGAGGCCGGTCCGCTGCGCCGTCTCGGCCAGCCGTTCGGCGTCGGCCTGGCTGTCGGCCATCGGGATCTCGACCTGCACCGGCTTGCCGGCCTCCAGGCACTGGATCGCCTGGGCCGCGTGCAGGGGCGTCGGCGTCGTCAGGATCACCGCCTCGATGTCCGGCCGCGCCAGGCACGCGTCGAGGTCGGTGGTCACGCGCGGCACGTCGAACTGCGCCGCCACCGCGGCGGCTGCCGCCGCGTCGCCGCCGACCAGGCAGTCCACCGCGACGCCCTCGATCTGCGCTATGGCTTCGAGATGCCTGACGCCGAACGCACCCTCGCCGGCCACCGCGATCTTCATGGTTTGTGGCCCATCCCGTCGATTGACATTTGCACACTGTACGCAATGATCACGCCGCGATCGAGGCTGGCGTACGGCCCTCCCGCGCTCTCGAACAGGACCTGATTACGCATGACGCAAACGATGGCGGACCCCGTCGCCGACCAATTCGCCGCCGCGGCGCTGCGGCTGCGGCAGGCCTACGCCGGCGGGCCGGTCGAGCCGATGCGCGACATCCTCACCCCCACCGACATCGACGGCGCCTACGCGGTGCAGTCGCTCAACACCCAGTACTGGCTGGGCCAGGGCCGCCGCATCGTCGGGCGCAAGATCGGCCTCACCGCTGAGACGGTGCGCAAGCAGCTGGGCGTCGACCAGCCCGACTACGGCGTGCTGTTCGAAGACACCGAGGTGCCCGACGGCGGCGTGCTGCGCGCGCCGCTGCTGCAGCCCAAGGCCGAGGCCGAGGTCGCCATCGTGCTGGCCCGCGACCTCAACTCCACCACCGCGACCCCTGACGACCTGATGGCCGCTGCCGCCTACGCCGTCGCCGCCATCGAGATCGTCGACAGCCGCATCGCCGACTGGCGCATCACCTTCGCCGATACCGTGGCCGACAACGGCTCGTCGTCGCAGTTCGTGCTGGGCAGCGTGCGCAAGCCGCTCGAGGGGCTCGACCTGCGCACCTGCGGCATGGCGCTGGAGTTGAACGGCAAGGTCGCCTCGCTGGGCGCCGGCGTCGCCTGCATGGGCCATCCGCTGATCGCCGCCGCCTGGCTGGCGCGCAAGCTGGCCGAGTTCGGCGAGGGGCTGAAGGCCGGCGACGTGATCCTGACCGGCGCGCTGGGCCCAATGGTCTCCATCGCCCCCGGCGACCACGCCCTGGTCAGCATCGGCGGCCTGGGCGACGTCTCCTTCACCTATGCCGGAGCCGGCGCATGAAGACCAAGGTCGCCATCATCGGCACGGGCAACATCGGCACGGACCTGATGATCAAGGTCATCAAGCTCTCCGGCGTGCTGGAAATGGGCGCCTTCGTCGGCATCGATCCGGAGTCCGATGGCCTGAAGCGCGCCGCGGCGATGGGCGTGCCGACCACCTCCGGCGGCATCGACGGCCTCGTCGCCATGCCGAACTTCGCCGAGATCGAGATCGTCTTCGACGCTACCTCGGCCGGCGCCCACGCCCGCCACGACGCGATGCTGCGCGCCCACGGCAAGCGCATCATCGACCTGACGCCGGCCGCCATCGGCCCCTACAGCATCCCGGCCGTCAGTGGTGGGGCCACGCTGGGCGAGCCCAACGTCAACATGGTCACCTGCGGCGGCCAGGCCACCATCCCGATCGTGGCGGCGGTCGGCCGGGTCGCCAAGGTTCACTACGGCGAGATCGTCGCCTCGATCGCCTCGAAGTCCGCCGGCCCCGGCACCCGCGCCAACATCGACGAGTTCACCGAGACCACCTCGCGCGCCATCGAAGTGTTGGGCGGCGCCACGCGCGGCAAGGCGATCATCGTGCTGAACCCGGCCGAGCCGCCGCTGATCATGCGCGACACGGTCTACTGCCTGACTGACGATGCCGACACCGGCGCCATCGAGGCCTCGGTCGAGGCGATGGTGAAGCAGGTGCAGGCCTATGTGCCCGGCTATCGGCTGAAGCAGAAGGTGCAGTTCGAGCGCATCGGCGGCAACCAGCCGCTGCGCATCCCCGAGATGGACGCCGAATTCACCGGGCTGAAGGTCGGCGTCTTCCTCGAAGTCGAGGGCGCGGCGCACTACCTGCCGGCCTATGCGGGCAACCTCGACATCATGACCTCCGCCGCCCTGGTCACCGCCGAGCGGATCGCCGGGCAGCTGCGGACCGGGGTGGCGGCATGAGCTTCGATCCGAAGACCACCAAGCTCTACATCCAGGACGTCACCTTGCGCGATGGCATGCACGCCATCCGCCACCGCTACGGCCTGGACGACGTGCGCAGGATCGCCAAGGCGCTGGACGACGCCAAGGTCGACGCCATCGAGATCGCCCACGGCGATGGCCTCTCCGGCTCGTCGTTCAACTACGGCTTCGGCGCGCATACCGACTGGGACTGGATCGAGGCGGTGGCCGATGTGGTCACCCACGCCAAGGTCACCACGCTGCTCTTGCCCGGTATCGGCACGGTGCACGACCTGAAGCGCGCCTATGGCCTGGGCGCCCGCTCGGTGCGCGTCGCCACCCACTGCACCGAGGCGGACGTCGCCCGCCAGCACATTGACTACGCCCGTAGCCTCGGCATGGACGTCGCCGGCTTCCTGATGATGAGCCACATGATCGCGCCCGACGCCCTGGCCGCGCAGGCCAAGCTGATGGAGAGCTATGGCGCGCACTGCGTCTACGTCACCGACAGTGGCGGGGCGATGACCATGGATGATGTCGCGGCCAAGCTGCAGGCTTACGACCGGGTGCTAAGGCCCGAGACGGAGCGCGGCATCCACGCCCACCACAACCTGTCGCTCGGCGTCGCCAATTCCATCGCCGCGGTGCAGAACGGCGCCATCCGCGTCGATGCTTCGCTGGCCGGCATGGGCGCCGGGGCCGGCAACGCGCCGCTGGAGGTCTTCATCGCCGCGGCCGACGTCTACGGCTGGCAGCACGGCTGCGATCTCTTCGCCCTGATGGACGCGGCCGAAGACCTGGTGCGGCCGCTGCAGGACCGGCCGGTGCGGGTCGACCGCGAGACCCTCAGCCTTGGCTACGCCGGGGTCTATTCGAGCTTCCTGCGCCACGCCGAGAAGGCCGCGGCGGACTATGGCCTCGACACCCGCACCATCCTGGTCGAGCTCGGCCGGCGGCGCATGGTTGGCGGCCAGGAGGACATGATCACCGACGTGGCCCTCGACCTCGTCAAGCAGCGCGAGGCGGCTCAGTAGGCGCGCGGCTGGACGACTCCGCCCGCTCCGGCTAGTTCGGAGGCATGGAACGCGAGGCGAACTCCTGATGGCGCGGCCGAGGCGGGTGGTGCAGGTCGAGCGGCTGCGGGACCAGGTCTACCGCCTGATCCGCGACGACCTGAAGGCGGGCGAGTTGGAGCCCGGCCAGCGCATCGTCGAGGGCGAACTGGCCGAGCGCTACAACGTGTCGCGCACCCCGGTCCGCGAGGCCCTGCTGCAGCTGTCGCAGGACGGGCTGCTGACCGAGGCGCCCGACCGCGGCTACGCCGTGGTGGTCGATACCAGCGACGCCAACCTCTACCGCCACGAAGTGCGCGACCTGATCGACCCGGAGATGGCCCGCCACGCCGCGCAGGACGCCACGTCCGAACAGCGCAAGGCCCTCGCCAAGGCGCAAGAGCGCCAGCGCGCCGCCCACGACGCCGGCCAGGAAGCCGCCTTCGTCGAGGCCAACGAGGTGTTCCGCCAACGCCTGCGCGGCATGTGCGGCAACACCTTCCTCGCCCAATGTTGCGCCCTGGTCGAAGACCAGGCGCAGTGGTCGCGTCGAGCCGCCTTCGCCCGCGCCGACTACCGCGAACTGGAACTGGCTCACAGCGAACGCCTGCTGGCCGCGGTGCAGCAGGGCGACGGCGACGGGGCGGCGGCGGCGATGAAGGCGTATGTGGAGGCGGTGCGGCTGGCGCCGGTGTAGGCGCACGCCGTCTCCTAGTCGAGCAGCCGGCTCACTAGGCGCTCGAGGGCTTGCGGCTGCACGGGCTTGGCCAGGGTGGCGTCGGCGCCCATGGCCCGGGCGGTGCGCAGCAGCAGGTCGGGGCCGAGCCCGCGATGGCCGGACGAGACCGCGATCAGCTTCACCTCCGGCCAGCGGGCGCGCAGGTCGGCGATGGTCTCGATGCCGTCGCGCTCGGGCATCAGCATGTCGACCACCGCCAGATCCGGCCGCTGCGCGACCGCCTGGGCGTGGATGCCGTTCTCGGCTTCGCTGACCGTATGGCCGGCCCGTATCAGGATCTCGGACGCGATCTCGCGGAATAGCGGATCGTCGTCCACCACCAGCACGTGAGCCATATGTCTCGACCTCTTGTTCGGTATCGAACGTAAATCGGCTGGATTTGGTTCGCTTGACCAATTCCGCGCGGCTGATAAGGCCCCGCCGCATGATCGTGCCCGTCATCCTGTCGGGGGGAGAGGGGAGGCGGCTGTGGCCGCTCTCGTCGCCCGACCGGCCCAAGCAGTTCCTGGCCCTCACCGGCGACGAGACGCTGCTGCAGCAGACCGTGCGGCGGTTGGCCGTGCCGGGGGTGTTCGCACCGCCCATCATCATCGGCGGCGCCGGGCAGCGCTTCCTGATCGCCGAGCAGCTGCGCGCCGCGGACCTGACCGCCGGACGGATCGTGCTGGAGCCCAAGGGCCGCAACACCGCCCCGGCGCTGGCGGTCGGCGCGCTGATCGCGGCGGCGGGCGATCCCGACGCTCTGATCCTCTCGGCCCACGCTGACGCCGCGATCCCGGATGCGGACGCGTTTCGCGCTGCCGTGGCGCTCGGCGCGCCGGCGGCCGAGGCGGGCCATCTGGTGTTGTTCGGCATCAAGCCCAGCTTCCCCGCCACCGGCTACGGCTACATTCAGCCGGGCGCGGCCATCGATGAGAACGCCCGTCAGGTCGCGCGCTTCCTGGAAAAGCCGTCGGCCGAACGCGCGGAAGCGCTGATCGCCGCCGGGGCGCTTTGGAACAGCGGCATCTTCCTGATGCGCGCCTCGGCCCTGATCGCCGAGTTCGAGACCCACGCGCCGCAGGTGCTGGCGCAGGCGCGGGCCTCGCTGGACGCCGCGGTGGAGGACTCCGATTTCCTGCGCCTAGACGAGGCGGCCTTCGCGGCCTCGCCCTCCATCGCCATCGACCACGCGGTGTTCGAGCCGACCACCCGCGCCGCCGTGGTCGCGGCCGACTTCGCCTGGAGCGACATCGGCTCGTGGTCGGCGGTCTGGGATGTGCAGGACCGCGACGCGGCGGGCAACGCCACGCGCGGCCCGACGGTGCTCGAGGACGTCGCCGGCTGCCTGGTGTTCTCCGATGGGCCGCGGGTGGCCGCTTGCGGCGTCACCGGCCTGGTGATCGTGGCGACGGCTGAGCGCGTGCTGGTGCTGCCGCGCGACCGCGATCAGCAGGTGCGTCTTTTGGCGGAGCGCGCCGAAGGCGGCTGACGCGATGGGTTGCCGGGAACCAATTGTGGCGCCAAGTGTCTCCCGCCGCAGGGGCCTTGGGTCGGCCGCCGATGCAGCGCAATTTCACGGCGCTACGTCTCGCGGCTGACATTCTCCTGAGCCAGCCGCGTAATAAGGGGCTCGCGTTCGGTGAGCGGGCATTCCCGCCGCAGCAGAGGATCACGGGCCAGATGGCGCCACCAAGACGGTTCCGCTGGGGCTTCGTGCTGCTGGGCATAGTGCTGGTTGGACTGATCGTCTGGGCGTACCTCTCGCTGCAGAAGCCGCCCGAGAAGCACGGCGCGCCGCCCACCCGGGTGACCGTCGCCAAGGTCACCACCCAGGACATCGCCACTTCGGTCACGGCGCTGGGCGCCGCGCAGGCCTGGCAGGGGGTGCTGATCAACCCGCAGGTCAGCGGCCGGCTGACCTACGTGGCGCCGGAAGGGACTGACGTCGCCGCCGGCGCGCTGCTGGTCGAGATCGACTGCGGTCCCTACCAGGCCACATTGCTGCAGGCCCAGGGCACGCTGCACCGCGATCAGTCGACGCTCGCCGGCGCCAAGGTCGACCTCGCCCGCTACCAGGCGCTGGTGGCGCAGAACTCGATCGCCCGCCAGACCGCTGAGGACGAGGCGGCCACGGTGAAGCAGGACGAGGGCACGGTGCTCTCCGACCAGGGCACGGTGGCCGCAGCGGCGCAGAACGTGAAGTTCTGCCGCATCCCCTCGCCGATCTCCGGCCGCGTCGGGGTGCGGCTGGTCGATCCCGGCAACATCGTCACCACCGGGCTCACCACCGGCATCATCAGCGTCAATCAGGTCGAGCCGATCGCGGTGACCTTCACCGTGCCGCAGGGCGATTTCCAGCGCCTGTCGGACGTCTCCAACCACTTCACCATCCCGCTGGCGGCTCAGGCGCTGAGCCAGGAGACGGGCGCCGATCTGGGTTCCGGCGTGCTGCAGGTGGCGGACAACCACGTCGACCCGGCCACCGGCACGGTGCAGCTGAAGGCGCGGTTTCCCAACGCGCTGCGCCAGCTGTGGCCCGGCCAGTTCATCAACGTGAAGCTGACCCTGCAAGTGCTGCACAACGCGACCACGGTTCCGGCCGCGGCGGTGAACCAGGGGCCAAAAGGCCAGTACGTCTATGTCGTCGGGCCGGACAACAAGGCCGTGAACGCGCCGGTCACGGTCACGACCACCGAGGGTGACACCGCGGTGATCGCCAGCGGCCTCACCCCCGGCCAGACGGTGGTGACGGACGGGCAGATGTCGCTGAAGCCAGGCGCGCCCGTCGTCTTCGGGCCGCAGGGGCCGCCCCGGAAGCCCGCCGCGTGAACATCTCCGAGCCCTTCATCCGCCGGCCGATCGCCACGTCGCTGATCGCGGCGGCCTTCCTGGTTTGCGGCGTCGTCGCCTTCTTCAACCTGCCGGTGGCCGCCCTGCCGGAGGTCGATTTCCCGACCATCCAGGTCAACGCCAGCCTGCCCGGCGCCAGTCCCGAGACCACCGCCTCCAACATCGCCCAGCCGCTGGAGCGGCAGTTCTCGCAGATCCCCGGCGTCACCGAGATGACCTCGGTCTCCTCGCTCGGCTCCAGCAGCATCACCGTCCAGTTCGAACTGACGCGCAACATCGACTCGGCTGAGGAGGACATCCAGACCGCGATCAATGCCGCCAGCGGTCAGCTACCCACCAACCTTCCGGCCTCGCCGACGATCCGCAAGGTCAACCCGGCCGACGCGCCGATCCTGATCATCGCGATGAACTCGTCCACCCTGCCGCTGGCGACGGTGGACGAGTACGCCGAGAACATCCTCAGCCAGCAGATCTCGCGCATTGATGGCGTTGGCCAGGTCATCGTCGGCGGCCAGCAGAAGCCGGCGATCCGCATCCAGATCGACCCGCGCAAGGTGGCCGCGCTGGGCCTGCAGCTGGACGCGGTCCGCGCCATCATCGCCAGCCAGACCGTCAACAGCCCCAAGGGCAATCTCAACGGACCACTGAAGAATTACATCGTCTACGCCAACGACCAGATCCTGAGCGCCGCGCCCTGGCAGCACCTGGTGATCGGCTACCACAACGGCGCCGCCATCACCCTGGACAGCGTCGGCTCGGTGACGCAGGGGGTCGAGAACGATCAGGTCGGCGCCTGGGCCTTCGCCGGCAAGGCCAACAAGGACCCGACCCTGCAGAACGGCCAATCGGTGCTGCTGATCGTCTTCAAGCAGCCCGGGGCCAATGTCATCCAGACGGTCGATCGCATCGACAAGGCGCTGCCGAACCTGAAGGCCGACATCCCGCCGGCGATCAACGTCAACATGCTCTCCGATCGCACCCAGACCATCCGCGCCTCGGTCCACGATGTGGAGACGACCCTGCTGATCACCGTGGTGCTGGTGGTGATCGTCATCTTCCTGTTCCTGCGCGATATCCGCGCGACGCTGATCCCCAGCGCCATCATCCCGGTCTGCCTGCTCTCCACCTGCGCGGTGATGCTGGCGCTGGGCTTCAGCCTCGACAACCTCTCGCTGATGGCCATGACCATCGCCGTGGGCTTCGTGGTCGACGACGCCATCGTCATGGTCGAGGTGATCTGGAAACGCATCGAGCACGGCATGAAGCCGTTCGAGGCGGCGCTCGCCGGCTCCGGCGAGATCGCCTTCACCATCCTCACCATCTCGATCTCGCTGATCGCGGTCTTCACCCCGCTGGTCTTCATGGGCGGGGTGGTCGGGCGGCTGATGCAGGAGTTCGCGCTGACGCTCAGCGCCGCCGTGATCGTCTCGATCATGATGTCACTGACCCTGACCCCGATGCTGGCCGGCCAGTTCCTGAGGCAGCCGGGCCCACCCTCGAACTGGTTCACCCGCGGCCTGGAGCGAGGCTTTTCCAACCTCGAGCGCAGCTACGCCCGGGCGCTGGACGTGGTGCTGCGCCACATGCGCATCACCTTCGGCGTCTTCCTGCTGACGGCCCTCTTCGCCGGATTCCTCTACGCCACAGTGCCCACCGGGTTTTTCCCGCAACAGGACACGGGCTTCATCCAGGGCGTCATCCTGACCTCGCAGGACGCGTCCTTCGCCAAGATGTCGACCAAGATCGAACAGGTGGCCGCCGTCCTCGACGCCGACCCCAACATCGCCGGCACGGGCGTCTTCCTGGGCAGCGGCGGGGCCAACCAGGCCAATCTCAACATCGCGCTGAGGCCCAAGGACCAGGGCCGCACCCTCAGCGCCACCCAGGTGATCAACGAACTGCGGCCCAAGCTGGCGCGGCAGCTGGTGGGCGTGCGTGTCCTCTTGCAGGCCTCGCAGGACATCCGGGTCGGCGGCCGCGGCGGCCAGGCGCAGTACCAATACACCCTGAGCGACCCCGACCTTGAGGAGCTCGACACCTGGGGGCCGAAGCTGCTCGCGGCCATGCAGACCATCCCGCAGATCGTCGATGTCAGCTTCGACCAGCAGTCGCAGGGCGCCGCGGTGCGGCTGACCATCGACCGTGACGCGGCCGCCCGCTTCGGCATCGCCCCGTCCGATATCGACGCGGCGATCTACAACGTCATCGGCCAGCGCCAGGTGGCCCAGTACTTCACCCAGGTGAACAGCTACCACGTGATCCTGGAAGGTCCGCCGGCGCTGCAGGGAACGCCGGCGATGTTCGACCAGGTGCGTATTCTCTCGCCGCTGACCGGCAAGACGGTGCCGCTGTCGCTGTTCGTCAAGGTGGACTCCAACGCCACCAGCAGCCTCACCATCAACCACCAGAGCGAGTTTCCGGCCACCACCATCTCGTTCAACCTGGCGCCCGGCGCCTCGCTCGGCCAGGCGACCAAGCTGATCGACGAGAAGCGCCAGACGCTGGGGGCGCCGATCAGCCTGCAGGGCTCGTTCCAGGGCACCGCGCAGGCGTTCCAGGAATCGCTGGCCAGCGAGCCGATCCTGATCGCCGCGGCCCTGCTCGCCGTCTACATCATCCTGGGCATTCTCTACGAAAGCTACATCCACCCGCTCACCATCCTCTCGACCCTGCCGTCGGCCGGGGTGGGGGCGCTGATAGCGCTGCTGCTGGCGGGTCAGGACCTCAACGTCATCGGCATCATCGCGATCATCCTCTTGATCGGGATCGTGAAGAAGAACGGCATCATGATCGTCGACGTGGCGCTGCGCCTCGAACGGCAGCACGGCATGAGTCCGCGCGATGCCGTGCGCGAGGCCTCGCACCAGCGATTGCGGCCGATCCTGATGACCACGGCCTGCGCCTTCCTCGGCGGCGTGCCGATGGTGCTGGGCAATGGCGTCGGCTCGGAATTGCGCCAGCCGCTGGGCTGGGCGATCATCGGCGGCCTGCTGGTCTCGCAGGTGCTGACGCTCTTCACCACGCCGGTGATCTACATCTACCTCGACCGCGTGCGCCGCCGCGTCGAGCCCGAGGAAACCGTCCACAGCGCCGGCAGCGGCGGTCCGGCCGTGCAGCCGGCGGAATAGTGGGCCATGGCGAAGATCGCGACGCCGAGCTTCCAGGGTGATCTTTACGGGCACAGGGCGCTCGCCGACCCCTATCCCGCCTATCGGCGCCTCCGCGACCTTGGGCCGGCGGTCTGGATGCCGCGCCGCCAGCTGTGGGCGGTGGGCCGGTTCGACGATGTGCGTTCCGTGCTGCGCAATGACACGGTCTTCATCAGCGGTCGCGGCGTCGCCGCCAACGAGGCGGTCAACCGCGCGGACAACCCGATCACCCTGACCAGCGACACCGAGGCCCACGACCGTCGGCGCGGCGTGCTGATCCAGCCGGTGATGCCCGGCCCGCTGAAGGACCTGCGCCCCCGCCTGGAGCGCGAGGCCGAGCAGCTGGTCGCCGGGCTATCATCATCGGGCGAGACCTTCGACGCCATGGCGCGCTTCGCCTCGCACCTGCCGGTAACCGTGGTGGGCGAGCTGGTGGGGCTGAACGAGGCCGGGCGGCAGAACATGCTGCGCTGGGCCGCCGCGACGTTCAACGTGCTTGGCGTGCTGAATGCGCGCGGCCTGGCCGCCATGCCCAGCGTGATCGAGCTTGGTCGTTACATCCGCGGCCTCTCGCGCGACACCGTAGCGCCGGGCGGCTGGGCGGCCCGGCTGTTCGACGCAGCCGAGCGCGGCGAGCTGTCGGCGCAGGAAGCCCAGGCGATGGTGATCGACTACGTCGGCCCGGCGCTTGACACCACCATCCTGGCCACCGGCCACATGCTGTGGCTGCTGGCGACCACGCCGGGCGCCTACGACGCCGTGCGCTCCGAGCCCGGCCTGATCCCCGGCGTGGTCAACGAGGCCGTGCGCCTCGCCTCGCCGATCCGCAGCTTCACCCGCTATGCCGCCGAGGCCCACCAGCTCGGCGAGACCGTGATCCCGCAAGGCGCCCGCGTGCTGGTGCTGTTCGCATCGGCCAACCGCGACGAGCGCCACTATCCCGATCCCGATGCCTTCGACGTGCGCCGCAACCCGCGCGATCACGTCGCCTGGGGCCACGGCCCCCACACCTGCGTCGGCATGCACCTGGCGCGGCTGGAAATGGAGGTGCTGCTGGCGAGTCTCGTCGCCCAGGTCGAGCGCTTCGAGGTCGGCAGGCCGACACGGGCCAGGAACAACGTGCTGCAGGGCTTCAAGGCGCTGCCCGCGCGGTTTCACCCGGTCCGGAAAGCTGCCGCCGCCTAATCGATGTTCTCGGGGATCAGCAGTTCGACAATCACGCAGTCCTTCCAGACGCCTTCAAGTTTGCCATGCTTCTCGTGCACGCCGATCTCCTTGAGGCCCATGCGCGCCATCAGGCTGAGGCTGGCGCGGTTCTCCGGGAAGACGCGCGACATCAGCTTCCACAGGCCGGCTTCGCGCGAAGCGTCGACCAGCGCCGCCATGGCCACCTGACCAATGCCCCGGCCCCGCTCCCGCCGGCGGACGTAGACCGAGAATTCGCCGATGCCCTGGTAGCAGCACCTGTCGGAGTAGGGGTGGGCGACCGCATAGCCCACCACCGCATCACTGGCGTCCGTCACCGAGACGAAGGCCGGCGCATGATCGAACCACGCCAGGATGTCGGAGGGCGCGCGCGGCTGCGTCTCGAAGGTCGCGATCCGATCCTCGATGCCCTCGTTGTAGATTTCGGTGATGGCTGCGGCGTCTTCGCGTCTGGCCGGGCGCGCACTTAGGCTCATTGACTCTTCCACATTTCCCGAAATATAGAATAGATCGCTGTCACGGGAGTCAATCATGAAGCGGATGCACTTGCACGTCAGCGTGCCCGACCTGGCTCGCTCGGCGCGCGGCTGATGGAATCACCCTCAGCCGTAGCAGCGCTCTCGGCGCTCGCACATCCCGGCCGCCTTGAGGTGTTCCGCCTGCTGGTCCGTGCCGGGCCTGACGGCAAGGCCGCCGGCGACATCGCGCGGGCGACGGACACCCTGGCCAACACACTCTCGGCCAACCTGAACGT
>DATAVF010000383.1:0-1864 GCA_036267835.1 Caulobacteraceae bacterium
GCCGGAGCGCGGATGTAGCTCACGTAGACGAAGCGGCTCTCAGCCATCGGTCTCTCCTTCGAGGCGTTGTTTCAGCTCGGCGAGCGCCACTAGGCGCCCGCGCTCATACTTGCCGATCCAGCGATCGGCGATCTCGTGGATCGGCACCGGATTGAGGTAATGCAGCTTCTCGCGCCCGCGCCGCTCGGCGGCGACCAGATTGGCCGCTTCAAGGATGGCGAGGTGCTTGCTCACCGCCTGCCGCGTCATCTCCCTGCCCTCGCAAAGCTCGCCCAGCGTCTGGCCATTGCGGTCGTGGAGCGCATCCAGCAGCTGGCGGCGAACCGGGTCGGCCAGAGCCTTGAAGACGGCGTCCATGCTCATGGGAGGCTATATGCAACTAAATAGTTGCCTGTTCAAGCCCGCCTAATCGTCTTCGTCCTCTTCCAGGCCAAGCGCCTCGAAGTTGTCGCGAAAGCCGCTGAGGCCGATGCAATCGAACTCGTCCCACGAGCGCCCGGCCATCCGCCGCACGCCCAGCAGGCCGAGCGCGTCGTTGATCGGCCCGATCTGCGCCGACGCTGGCCCGGAGGCGACCTCCCCGCCGGCAAAGACCACCGCCCCTGCCAGCCAGCCCCGCCGAAGTAGTTGGTCTCCACATAGGCGACCTCAGCCCCGGTGGCGCACAGCACCCGGATCAGCCCCTCCGACAGGTACTCGAACCGGTCGATCCGCGTCCCGCCGCGATCCGGAATGTCGTCGAGATTGCGCCGGTCCAGCGGCAGAAACTCGAACCCCTGCCCAAGCGGCGCCCGCCTTTGCGCCGCCAGCACGCTTCCCAGCCGGTCCAGCTGCGCCGGCTTGCCGATCAGGCCGGAGACGTTGTGGCTCACCGCCTCAGCCGCCCCGCGCGCCGATGCCGCCGTCGACGGTGAAGATCACGCCGGTGGTGTAGGCTGAGCGGTCGGAGGCCAGGAACAGCATCAGGTCGGCGATCTCGCGCGGTTTGGCGGCTCTACCCATGGGGAAGCGCGACATGATCTCCGGATAGCGGCTCTCGTCGCCAAACCGGTCGGCCGCCTGGCGGCGCATCAGCGCGATGATGCGGTCGGTCTCCACCGGACCCGGATTGATGCCGACGACCCGGATACCGTCGTCGAGGCTGCGCCCGCCGATGGCGCGGGTGAAGGTCATCAGCGCCGCGTTGCCGGCCGCGCCGGCGATGTAGGTGGCGTCGAAGCGCTCACCGGCCGAACCGATGTCGTTGATGATCACGCCCGAGCCGCGCGCCTTCATCGTCGCATAGAAGGCGCGGGTCAGGTTGATGTAGCCGAAGACCTTCAGGTCCCACGCATGGCGCCACGTCGCCTCGTCGATGCGCGCCATGGTGCCGCCCGGGATGTCGCCGGCATTGTTGACCAGGATATCGACGTCCGCCGCCTCGCGGGCCAGCCGCTCCACATCCTGCGGATTGCGCAGGTCGACCACGTGGGCGTGCGCCTCGACCCCATGCTCGCCCGCCAGCCGCTCCGCCAGCGCGGCGAGCGCCTCGCCGCTGCGCGCCGCCAGCCGCACGTGGCAGCCCTCCTCGGCGAAGGCCTCGGCAGCGGCCGCGCCGATGCCCTTCGAGGCCCCGGTGATGAGCACGCGCTTGCCGCGCAGGTTCAGGTCCACGATGCGCCTCCCGTTGCCCGGAGGGCCTCAGCCCTTCGCCTTGGCGAAATAGGTCTCGGCCGCCGCCGGAAAGCGCCGCGCCCGCACATCGTCGGCATAGCTGCGCACCGCCCGGCCGATCTCGCCCTTCAGGTCGGCGTAGCGGCGAACGAACTTCGGCGTCCAGTCGAAGAGACCCAGCATGTCGTCGGTGACCAGGATCTGGCCGTCG
>DATAVF010000384.1:0-1734 GCA_036267835.1 Caulobacteraceae bacterium
ACGCGCCGCACATCGTGCGCGCCATCCTCTCGGTCGAGAGTGGCTCAGCATAAGTCTATTGGCGCGGCAAAGGCCTGATAAGGAATCCCCGCTAAGCACGGGTCATGGACCTTGCGCTCAAGCTCGACGGCGTGACCAAGCGCTACGGCGCCTTCACCGCCGTCCGCGACCTTTCCTTCCAGGTGAAGCGGGGCTCGATCCTCGGCTTCCTCGGCCCCAACGGCGCCGGCAAGACCACCACCCTGCGCATGATCCTCGGCCTCGTCGCGCCAAGCAGCGGCCGCGTCGAGGTGCTGGGCGAGACGGATGGCCGCAGCCTGCGCAACCGCATCGGCTTCCTGCCTGAAGAGCGCGGCCTCTACCGGCGCATGACCGCGGTCGGCGCCATCGCCTTCTTCGCCGCGCTGAAGGGATTGCCGCACGCCGAGGCCAAGCGCCGCGCCCGCCGCCTGCTGGAAGACAACGATCTGGGCGAGGCCGCCAACCGGCCAATCCGCGCCCTCTCCAAAGGCATGGCGCAGAAGGTGCAGTTGCTGTCGGCCATCGCCCACGAGCCGGAGCTGGTCATCCTCGACGAGCCGTTCTCGGGGCTGGACCCGGTGAACCAGCAGTCGCTCGAAGCCCTGATCCAGGGCCTCGCCCACCGCGGCGCCACCGTGGTCTTCTCCACCCACGTGATGCAGCACGCCGAGCGGCTGTGCGACCAGGTGGTGCTGATCGCCGGCGGGGCCAAGGTGTTCGACGGCCGTGTCGCCGAGGCCTGCGCCGCCGCGCCGCGCACCCTGGTGCTGGAGGGCCTGCTGACCGCCGACGCGCTCTGCGGCGTGCCCGGCATCGCCAGCGTCGCCACCGAGGCGCTCGACGACGGCCGCACCCGGCTTGTCGCCAAGCTGAAGCCCAATGCCCCGGTGCAGGCGGCGTTGAAGGCGGTCTTCGCCCGCGACCTCGACGTCTCCGGCCTCGAGCTCAAGGAGCCGCACCTGCACGACGCCTTCATCGCCCTCACCGGCCACGAGGGCCACATTCCGGAGGTGGCAGGCGCATGAGCCGCACGCTTCTCATCGCCGCCCGCGAGTACATCGCCTTCGTCAAGACCGTGGGCTTCTGGCTCTCGATCTGCCTGATGCCGCTGGGCCTCGTCGGGGTGATGTTCCTCTCCGGCATGGCCGCGCACTCCGTGCCGACGCCGAAGCTGGCCATCCTCGACTTCACTGGCGCCAGCTACAGCGCCCCGCTGGTGAAGGCGGTCACGGCCGGCCCGACGCCGACGGCCGTCGTGGTCAGCCCGCCACCCGGCCTGGGCGCTGACCCGGCCGCCGTCGCCGCCCACATCCGCCCCTATCTCTCCGGCGACCTGATCACGCCGGCCGGCGATCGGCTCGACGCGGTGGCCATCATCCGCGGTACGGCCGCCCAGCCGGCGCTCGATCTCTGGACCCGCAACATCAACGAGCCGGGCCTGCAGGCTGAGCTGACCTCCGCCCTCGGCGAT
Source organism: Caulobacteraceae bacterium (assembly GCA_036267835.1). Classification (GTDB taxonomy): domain Bacteria; phylum Pseudomonadota; class Alphaproteobacteria; order Caulobacterales; family Caulobacteraceae; genus Acaudatibacter. The sequence goes on from DATAVF010000384.1 coordinate 1,493, forward strand.
GCGGCCCGCAAGGCGCGGCTGGCCCAGGCCGGTCTCGCGCCCGCCGCCATCGCCGCGCTCGATTCCACCCAGCCGACGGTCACCCAGTTCTCGCCGCAGAGCCAGGCCGGCCAGGTGTCGCTGCGCGACAAGCTGCCCAGCATCGCCGGCTTCGCCATGGGCGTGGTGCTCTGGAGCCTGATCCTCACCGGCGCCGGCATCCTCCTGAACAGTGTCATCGAGGAAAAGCAGAACCGCATCCT
>DATAVF010000385.1:0-12937 GCA_036267835.1 Caulobacteraceae bacterium
GCTGGCGCCGAGCTGGGCGAAGAAGGGCCAGATGTGGATCATGTGCGGCCAGATGCGCAGGGTGACGTCCACCTGGGCGAAGCCGGCGCGTTCGGCCAGCAGCACCGAGTCGCTCATCAGCACCTCCTCGGAGCCGACCTGGATCAGGATCGGCGGCAGGCCCGTCAGGTCGGCGAACACCGGTGAGGCCAGGTGGGCGTTCGGGTCCATGCCGCCCGGCAGATAGTTGGCCGCGAAGTCGTCGATGCCGGCCTGTGTGATGATGAAGTCGGTCTCGCCCTTGGCGGCGTAGGCCGGGCTCTCGTTGGTGAGGTTGGCCCAGGGGCTGACGAGGTGCAGGCCGGCGGGCAGCGGCAGGCCGGCGTCCCGGGCGGCGACCGCCGTCGCCATCGTCAGGCCGCCGCCGGCTGAGTCGCCGCCGATGACGGTGCGCTTGGGGTCGTGGCCTTCGGCGAGGAAGCCGCGCCAGGCGGCGAGGGCGTCGTCCACGGCGGCCGGGAATGGGTGCTCCGGCGCGAGGCGATAGTCGATGGTGTAGGCGCTGGCGGCGGACGCCACGGCCATGCGCGCCGCCCAGCCGCGGTGGCTGACGCATCCGCCGATGCAGTAGCCGCCGCCGTGCAGCCAGAAGATGGCGCGCCCGGCGTCGGCGTTCACGGCGGTGACACGCTCGGCCGGCACGCCGCCCAGCGTGATCGGCTGGGCCGTCACGCCTTCCGGCAGGGGCGCAGCCGCGCCCATGGCGTCGATCTGCATGCGCCGTTCCGGCCAGGTCGGCGGCGGCGCGCCGGGCGTCGGCTGGATCGCCGCGAACATCTCGCGCATCGCGGCGACTTCGGGATCTTTCCAGGTGGGCATTCGCGCTTCCTCTTAGGCGTCGTTGGCGCGCAGAGGGACGGCTTCACCCAGCGGCGGTCAAGCCTGCATCGTCCAGCCTTCGACGCCCATGGCCGCCTGGCGCAGGGCCTCGGAGCGGGTGGGGTGCGGGTGGCAGGTACGCGCCACGTCCTCCGACGCGGCGGCGAACTCCATGGCGACGCAGTATTCGGCGATCATCTCGCCCACGTCCGGCCCGATCATGTGCACACCCAGCACTCGGTCGGTCGTGGCGTCGGCCAGCACCTTCACGAAGCCCTCGGCCTCGTGGTTGACCTTGGCGCGGGCGTTGGCGGTGAAGGGGAACTTGCCGACCTTGTAGGCAACGCCCGCGGCCTTCAGCTCCTCCTCGGTCTTGCCGACCGTGGCGACCTCGGGGTGGGTGTAGATGACCGCCGGGATCACGTCGTAGTTCACGTGCCCGGCCTTGCCGGCGATGATCTCGATGCAGGCCACCGCCTCGTCCTCGGCCTTGTGCGCCAGCATCGGGCCGTGGGTGACGTCGCCGATAGCCCAGACGCCCTCGGCCGAGGTGCGGAAGTGGTCAGTCTCGACGAAGCCGCGGCGGTCGGGCGTGACCCCGACGCTCTCCAGCCCGAGGCCTTCGGTGACTGGCCGCCGGCCGATCGCGAGCAACACGTAGTCGGCGGTGATCGTCTCGGCCGCGCCGCCAGCGACCGGTTCGAAGGTCAGGGCCACCGAGCTTTCGCCTGCAACGGCGCCGGTGACCTTGGCCCCCAGCTTGAACACCATGCCCTGCTTGGCCAGCGCCCGCTGGAAGGTCTTAGCGGTCTCAGTGTCGACCCCTGGCGTGATGCGGTCGAGGTATTCGACCACGGTCACCTCGGCGCCCAGCCGGCGCCAGACCGAGCCCAGCTCCAGCCCGATCACCCCGGCGCCGATGACGATCAGGCTCTTGGGCACTTCGGGCAGGGCGAGGGCCCCGGTGGAATCGACGATGCGCTTCTGGTCGACGCTGACGCCCGGCAGGCCCGACGGCTCCGAACCGGTGGCGATGACGATGTTCTTCGCCTCCAGCGTCGTCGCCGCGCCATCCGCGCCGGTCACTTCCACCTTGCCGGGGCCTACGATCTTCCCGGCGCCCTTGATCCAGTCGACCTTGTTCTTCTTGAACAGGAACTCGACGCCGCGGGTCAGCTGGCCCACCGAGCCGTCCTTCTGCGCCATCATGGCCGGCAGGTTGAGCTTCGGCTCGACGTCGATGCCGAGCTCGGCGAACTCCTTGCCCGCCATCTCGTAAAGCTCTGACGCATGCAGCAGCGCCTTTGACGGGATGCAGCCGACGTTGAGGCAGGTGCCACCCAGCGTCGCCCGCTTCTCGACGCAGGCGACGCTCAGCCCCAGCTGCCCGGCCCGGATCGCCGCATTATAGCCGCCCGGCCCCCCGCCGATGATGACGACATCATACCCAGCCATCCGCCCTCAGCCCTCCGCATGCTTCGAGCCGCATATAGGCGGTCTGGGCGGCCCTGGTCAGAGGTTTTCGGTCGGCGGCGTCCAGTCGATGATCTCGAGACCCGGGACGCGACTGAATTCGCGCAAGTTCCCCGTGACCACGGCCCAGCCTCTGCCAAGCGCCTGGCCTGCGATGAGGACGTCGATGCTCCCAATGGGCCGTCCTGCGGCTTTCAGGACCGCTCGCAAGGCCGCGGCCGCTTCAGCGTCGTCCAAGCTGAACTCGGAGACCCTCACCAAGCCAAGTAGCGTTCGCGCCGTCAGCAGTTGCACGTCCGGGCGAGCGCTTATGGACGCCCCGTACAGCAGTTCCTGAGCGGCGAGCGAGCAAGTGGTTAGCGTGTGACCGGCGGCGAGGGCCGCGTCGAACCTGTCTCTGACGAAGGGTCGCCGCTGGTTGGCAAGGTCAATCAGGACGTTGGCGTCAAGGCTCAGAATCAAAGCTGTAGTCTCGTTCTGCCCACTCCAGCTGCGGCTGAAGTTCGAGCACCTCATCGCCGCGAATGCGATCGATCTTGGCCCAGAAGGCTTTCATGTCCCGCTTCACCGGCTCAAGGATCACGGCGTCTCCCTCCTTGCGAATCGAGACTTCCTTGCCGTCGAAACGGAATTCCTTGGGCAGGCGCACCGCTTGGCTACCGCCATGGGTAAAGAGCTTGGCTGTGGTGTTCGACATACTGACTGATCATATCTACGTTGAATAGATACATTCGAGGGCGCCTGACCGCAAGGGCATCAGTGGATGAGCGTGAAGATCAGCCAGACGACGACGGGCGCCCCCAAAAAAGCCAACGCGACCACCCTCATCCCTAGCGACCGCATCCGGGATGTGGGCAGCGGCTGGGACCATGGCGCGCCGTCCTCCGGCGCCCTGGCTGGCGGGTTGGCCCTCAGCGCCCGCAGGGTCAGCCGCGCTTCGGCCACCTGCTCCTCCGGCGCCATGATACGGTAGCCGCCGAGGCCCTCGATCACCGGGGCTTCCATGCCGCCGAAGGAGGCGTCGAAGACCTCGGCGCGGATGCCGCCGGAACGCAGGGCGCCGGCGGCGATATGCGCTTCCTGCAGGTTGGGGATGCGGGTGACGAGGGCGAGGCCCACGTCCGCCTCGCCTCAGACGTCCAGCAGCAGGCGCTGCGGGTCTTCGATGAAGTCCTTCACCTTGACCAGGAAGGTCACGGCGCCCTGCCCGTCGACCACGCGGTGGTCGTAGGAGAGGGCCAGGTACATCATCGGCCGGATCACCACCTGGCCGTTCACCGCCATCGGCCGGTCCTGGATCTTGTGCATGCCAAGGATGCCGGACTGGGGCTGGTTGAGGATCGGCGTCGACATCAGCGAGCCGTAGACCCCGCCGTTGGAGATGGTGAAGGTGCCGCCCTGCAGGTCGTCGAGCGACAGCGAGCCGTCCCGGGCCTTGGTCCCCAGCGCGTTGATCGCTTTCTCGATGCCGGCCACGGTCAGGGTGTCGGCGTCGCGCACGACGGGCACTACGAGGCCGCGGTCGGTGCCGACGGCGACGCCGATGTCGTAGTGGTTCTTGAAGATCAGGTCGATGCCGTCGATCTCGGCGTTGACGTTGGGCACTTCCTTCAGCGCCGCGACGCAGGCCTTCACGAAGAAGCTCATGAAGCCCAGGCGCACGCCGTGGCGCTTTTCGAAGGCGTCCTTGTAGTGAGTGCGCAGGGCCATGACCGCGCCCATGTCGACCTCGTTGAAGGTCGTCAGCATGGCGGCGGTTTCCTGCGCCTCCTTCAGGCGCCGGGCGATGGTCTGGCGCAGGCGGGTCATCCGAACCCGCTCCTCGCGCTCCTGCGGCGGGCGCGGCGCGGCGGGAGCCGGCGCGGGCTGCGGAGCGGGCGCCGGGCGGGCGACGACAGCAGCCGCGGCGGCCAGGGCGTCGCCCTTGGTGATGCGGCCGTCCTTGCCGGTGCCGGCGATGGCGTCCGGATCGAGCTTCTGTTCGGTGACGATGCGCTGCACCGAAGGGGCGAGCGGGCGCTCAGACTCCGGGGCGGGCGCCGGCCGTGGTGCGGGCGCTGCGGCGACCGGGGCGGGCGCGGGGGCCGGCGCGGCGACTGGCTCAGGCGGCTTGGCGGCTGCGGGCTTGGCGGCAGAGCCGGCGGCGCCGAGATGGCCCAGCACCTGGCCGGGGCCGATCGTGGCGCCTTCCTCGGCGATGATGTCGGTCAGCACGCCGGCTTCGGGCGCGGCGACCTCGAGGTTGACCTTGTCGGTCTCCAGCTCGACCAGCACCTCGTCCTTGGCCACCGCATCGCCAGGCTTCTTGGCCCAGCGCGCCACGGTGGCCTCGGTGACGGATTCGCCGAGGGTCGGCGTCATGATGTCGGTCATGGAGAGAGCGGGTCCTTGAGTTCGCGCGGCTTCTAGCCCGATTTCGCCTGTCAGGCGAACGTCTCAGGCGAACGCCTGAGCCAGGAAGGTCTGTAGCTCCTTCATGTGACGGCTCATCAGGCCGGCCGCGGTCGAGGCCGAGGCGGGTCTGCCGACATAGCGGGCGCGCTTGGCCGAGATCTTCATCCGGGCCAGGGTCAGCTCCAGCCAAGGGTCGGCGAAGGTCCAGCCGCCCATGTTCTTCGGCTCTTCCTGACACCAGACCAGCTCGGCATTGGCGAACCGCGACAGCTCGGTGGTCAGCGACTTCACAGGCCACGGATAGAACTGCTCCAGCCGCATCAGGTAGACGTCGGCAATGCCGCGCTTTTCGCGCTCGTCGAGCAGGTCGTAGTAGACCTTGCCCGAACACAGCACGACGCGGCGGATGTCGGCGTCGGGCGAGAGCCGGATCTCGGTGTGGCGCTCGTGCTCGGCGTCGTCGTGCAGCACCCGGTGGAAGGCCGAGCCCTCGGCGAAGTCGACGAGATCCGACACCGCCTTCTTGTGCCGCAGCAGCGACTTCGGGGTCATCACGATCAGCGGCTTGCGGTAGTCGCGCAGCAGCTGGCGGCGCAGCACGTGGTAGTAGTTGGCCGGGGTCGAGCAGTTGACCACCTGCATGTTGTCCTCGGCGCAGAGCTGCAGGAAGCGCTCGAGCCGGGCCGACGAATGCTCCGGCCCCTGGCCCTCGTAGCCGTGCGGCAGCAGCATCACGAGGCCGCTCATCCGCAGCCACTTGCGTTCGCCCGATGAGATGAACTGATCGATCACCACCTGGGCGCCGTTGGCGAAGTCGCCAAACTGGCCTTCCCAGAGGGTCAGGGTGTTGGGATCGGTCAGCGAGAAGCCGTACTCGAAGCCCAGCACCGCCTCTTCGGAGAGCGCCGAATCCAGCACCTCGAAGTGGCCCTGGCTGGGGCGCAGGTTGGAGAGGGGCGTATAGTGCTCCTCAGTGGTCTGGTCGACGATGTCGCAGTGGCGCTGGCTGAAGGTGCCGCGCACCGAGTCCTGTCCGGAAAGCCGCACTGGATAGCCCTGGTCCAGCAGGGTGGCGAAGGCGAAGTGCTCGCCCGTGGCCCAGTCGATGTTCTCACCGGCCTCGATGGCGTGGCGGCGGTTCTCGATCACCCGGCGCACGGTCTTGTGCACGTCGAGGCGCCCCGGCAGCGTCGTCAGCTTCAGGCCGAGGTCGCGCAGCTTCTGCAGCGGCACGGCGGTGTCGCCGCGCCGCTCCTCATGCTCCGGCGCGATGCCGGACCACTTGCCGTCCAGCCAGTCGGCCTTGTCGGCCTGGTAGGTCTTGCCGGCCTCGAACTCTTTGTCGAGATAGGCGTCGAACTCGGAGATGAAGGTCGCCAGCTCCTCGGCGGTGATCACCTTCTCGTCGATCAGGCGCTGGCCGTAGAGCTCGCGCACCCCCGGATGGTCCTTGATGGCCAGGTACATCAGGGGTTGGGTCATCGTCGGGTCGTCGCCCTCGTTGTGACCGAAGCGGCGGTAGCAGAACATGTCGACCACCACGTCCTTGCCGAATTGCTGGCGGTATTCGGTGGCCACCTTGGCGGCGAACACCACGGCTTCCGGGTCGTCCCCATTGGCGTGGAAGATCGGGGCCTCGACCATCAGCGCCGTGTCCGACGGATAGGGGCTGGTGCGCGAATAGCGGGGGCTGGTCGTGAAGCCGATCTGGTTGTTGACGATGAAGTGGACCGCGCCGCCGGTGCGGTAGCCCTTCACCCCCATCAGGTTGAAGCACTCGGCGATGACGCCCTGGCCGGCGAAGGCCGCGTCGCCGTGCATCAGCAGCGGCATCACGTGGCCGCGGCCGGTGGTGGGGTTGTCGCGCAGGCTGAAGGCCTGCTTGGCCCGCGCCTTGCCCAGCACCACCGGGTTGACGATCTCCAGGTGGCTGGGGTTGGCGGTCAGCGACAGGTGCACCTGGTTGTCGTCGAAGGTGCGGTCCGACGAGGCGCCCAGGTGGTACTTCACGTCGCCGGAGCCTTCCACGTCCGACGGCAGCGACGAGCCGCCTTGGAACTCGCAGAAGATCACGTGATAGGGCTTGCCCATCACGGCGGCGAGCACGTTGAGGCGGCCGCGGTGGGGCATGCCGATGACGATGTCGCGCACGCCCAGCGCGCCGCCGCGCTTGATGATCTGCTCCATCGCCGGCACGGCGCTCTCGCCGCCGTCGAGGCCGAAGCGCTTGGTGCCGGGGAAGCGCTTGTGCAGGAAGCGCTCGAAGCCCTCGGTCTCGATCAGCTTCTTCAGGATGGCGATCTTGCCCGGCTTGGTGAAGGCGATCTCCTTGTCGCGGCCCTCAATGCGCTGCTGCAGCCACGCCTTCTCGCCGGGATCCGAGATGTGCATGTACTGCACGCCGACGTTGCCGCAGTAGGTGCGCCGCAGGATCGAGAGGATCTCGCGCAGGGCGGCCGTTTCCAGCCCCAGCACGAAGTCGAGGAAGATCGGACGGTCGTAGTCGCTCTCGGCGAAGCCGTAGCGGGCCGGGTCGAGTTCGGAGGCGTCGCCCTGGGTGATCGCCAGGCCCAGCGGGTCGAGATTGGCGCGCAAATGGCCGCGCATCCGGTAGGCGCGGATCATCATGATGGCGCGCAGCGAATCGAGGGTGCGGGCGCGCACCTCGTCGGGCGTGGCGGCAGGCGCCGCGACCGCAATCTTCTGTTCCAGCTTGGCGTCGAGCGCCGGCCACATGCCGTCGATGGCCGAGAGCCAGTCGGGCCGCGCCGCCGGGATCGGCTCCGGCGTCCACGGCGGCTGGGCATTGCCGCGCACGACGTCGTCGACCTTGTCGCGCAGGCTGTCGAAGAAGGCGCGCCACGACGGTTCCACGGAGCCGGGGTTCGCCGCCCAGCGCGCGTGCAGGTCCTCCACGAAGCCGGCGTTGCCGCCGTACAGGAAGGAAGTCTCGGCCAGAACCTCGTTCAGCCGTCCAGCGTCGTCCGCCATTTGCCTCTCAACTTTCAGCCCGCCGGGGGCCTGTCGATGAGGTCTCCGGGCGGGGCCCGTAATATAGTTACTATGTCAGGCCCCGTTCAGGACCTCGATGAGCGTTTCGCCCAAAGCCGCCGGCGACGGAGAGACGCGGATGCCCGCGGCTTCCATGGCGGCGATCTTGTCCTCGGCGCCCCCCTTGCCGCCGGAGATGATCGCGCCGGCGTGCCCCATGCGGCGGCCGGGCGGCGCGGTTCTACCAGCGATGAACCCGACCATAGGCTTCTTGGTTTTTGAATATTTAATGAACTCGGCCGCGTCCTCCTCGGCGGAGCCGCCGATTTCACCGATCATGATGATGGATTGCGTCGCTTCGTCGGCAAGGAACATTTCAAGGATGTCGATGAATTCGGTGCCCTTGACTGGATCCCCGCCAATCCCGACCGCGGTTGTCTGGCCAAGGCCCACTTGCGACGTCTGGAACACCGCCTCGTAGGTCAGGGTGCCCGAGCGCGAGACCACGCCGACGCTGCCTTGCTTGAAGATGTTGCCCGGCATGATGCCGATCTTGCACTGGTTCGGCGTCAGCACGCCCGGGCAGTTGGGGCCGATCAGCCGCGACTTGGAGCCGCTGAGGGCCCGCTTCACCTTGATCATGTCCTCCACCGGGATGCCCTCGGTGATGCAGATGATCAGGCCGATCTCGGCGTCGATGGCCTCCAGGATCGCGTCGGCGGCGAACGGCGGGGGCACGTAGATGGCGCTGGCGTCGGCCTTGGTCGCGGCGGCGGCCCCGGCGACCGTGTCCCAGACCGGCAGACCAAGATGGGTCTGGCCGCCTTTGCCGGGCGAAACCCCGCCCATCATCCTGGTCCCGTAGGCGATGGCCTGCTCGGAATGGAAGGTGCCTTGCGCGCCGGTGAACCCCTGACAGATCACGCGCGTCTCTTGGCCGACGAGAATGGACATGAGCCTCTTTCAGCTGTTGCCGTGGCTTGGTCGCCGCGCTGGCCAGAGCCATGCGTCGGCGGGCGGCCATGCCATAGGCGATGCGGCGCGGCAAGCAAAGCCCAACCCGCTCCTCCCCCGCTGCGCGGGTGAGGAGCGACAGTGCGACACAATTGCACGTTGTTATCGGGGGCCGCGCGCCCGAAGCTCCGCCTGGGCTCAAGGCGTGGTTGTCTGCGCCTGCCGAGCAACCTCCCCAAGGATGCGGCAGGCAAGCCCAAAAGCCCGGCGGGGACACCTGCCGGGCTTTTTCTACTGGGCTGCGTCCGGCGCCGGCCCGTTGCGGAACAGGGTCAGCTTGGCGCGGTCGAGGCCGCGCTCGCGGGTGAGCTCGATGCGCATGCCCTGCTTGCCCGGGCCAGCCGCGGCCACCGCCTTCAGCGCCGCCGCCTCCGCGTCGGGCCCCTCGCCGGTCGCCGCCGGCGTCAGCGCCGCGCCGGTCAGCCACACCGTGCCGGCGCCGGTGTCCGAGGTCGGCGGGCCGTAGAGGCCGGTGAAATAGGTCTTCAGGTCCGGGTTCACCGGCTGGTCGGAATCGGTGTTGCAGCGGAAGTAGCGCACGTCGGCCGGCGCCACCGAGGGCACCGTGCCGCTCTGCACCGTGGCCTCGACGTAGGTCGAGGCGTCGCCGAGCTGATAGTCGCGCCGGCTGTCGCCGCCGGCCTCGCGGCGGTAGCCCTCCGGGTGCTCCTGGTAGCCCTGGAACGACGGCCAGCCCCACACCTCGCCGTGCTCGGCGACGCGGGCGGCGTCCGGCGCATCGCTGCGGCAGAGATCGAAGACGCCCCTGGCCGCCGTCTGGCTCCAGTCCAGCAGGCTGTCTTCCTGAGCCAGCGCCGACGTGGCCAGCGAGGCGGCGAAGACGCCGGCCAGAAGGGGCAGCAGGCCCCGCGCAACTTTGGGCGACATGGTCGCGGCCTCCGGCGCCCCCCGGCGAGCGAAGGGCTGGGAGCTACTTCGAATAGGTCTGGTAGACGAAGATCGCCGAACCTTCGTCCTGCTGCACCTTCACGATCGAGAAGCCGCCGTTCGCCATGGCGGCGTTCAGCGCCGTCGAGGCGATGTGGGTCGGGTGCGCGCCGTTCGACTTGACGTAATAGACCGCCAGGGTGGCGTCGCCGCCGTCCTGCGGGAAACCCAGCCAGGCCGCCGAGCGAGCGATGACGCCGGGATCCGGCTTGCTGTCGCTGACCTTGCAGACGCTTTGCGGCACATCGCCGGAGTGGGTGTGGCGAAGGCCGCGGTTGACCAGCAAGGTCAGGGTCTCGCCGCCCGGCATGGGCTTTTCGCGCGCCGCCTGGTCGGTCAGCGAGACCGAGGCGTCGGTCTCCGGGATCACCTGGGTCTCGGTCCAGCCGCTGGCGTCCGCCGCCTTCAGCACGGCCACATAGTCGCCACCGGTCGCCGCGCAGACCGTCTCGAACGCATCCAGCGCCGGGTCGGCGGTCTGGGCGCACGCCACCGCGGGGAACACGAGCACGGCAGCGGCCGCGGCGAGGAGAGTAAGACGGGTCATATCGGGTCCTGGAGCTTCGCTTCTTGGTTATACGTTGCCACAATCGCCAGCCGTCGCGGCGAATGCAAGGCCGGGCGTAGCGGGCGGCCCTCAGGCCGCCGCCTTCACCGCCGCGACGATCTTCTCGGCCCCGTCCGCCAGGTCGTTGGCGGCGATGACGTTGAGGCCGCTCTTGGCGATGATTTCCTTGCCGAGCTCGACGTTGGTGCCTTCGAGCCGCACCACCAGCGGCACCTTCAGGCCCACTTCCGTCACCGCCGCAACCACGCCCTCGGCGATGATGTCGCAGCGCATGATGCCGCCGAAGATGTTGACCAGGATGCCCTTCACGTTGGGGTCGGCGGTGATGATCTTGAAGGCCGCGGTGACCTTCTCCTTGCTGGCGCCCCCGCCCACGTCGAGGAAGTTGGCCGGCGTGCCGCCGTAGAGCTTGATGATGTCCATGGTCGCCATGGCCAGGCCCGCGCCGTTGACCATGCAGCCGATCTCGCCATCCAGGGCGATGTAGGAAAGCTCGTGCTTGGAGGCCTCGATCTCCTTGGCGTCTTCCTCGGTGACGTCGCGCAGGGCAACGATTTCCGGATGACGGAAGAGGGCGTTGTCGTCGAAGCCCACCTTGGCGTCGAGCACCTTGAGCGAGCCGTCGGTGGTGGAGATCAGCGGGTTGATTTCCAGCAGGCTCATGTCCTTCTCGGTGAAGGCCTTGTAGAGCGCCGGCAACAGGGTGCGGACCTGCTTGGCCGCGTCGCCCTTCAGGCCCAGTGACTGCGCCAGCAAGAGGGCATGGTGCGGCCAGACGCCCGTGGCCGGGTCGATGGTGAAGGTGTGGATCTTCTCGGGGGTGGAGTGCGCCACCTCCTCGATGTCCATGCCGCCCTCGGTCGAGGCCACGACGGCGACGCGGCTGGTCTCGCGATCGACCAGCAGCGAGAGGTAGTACTCCTTGGCGATCGAGGCGCCTTCCTCGATGTACAAGCGACTGACAAGTTTGCCCTTGGGGCCGGTCTGGTGGGTCACCAGGGTCATGCCGAGCATCTGGGTCGCCAGTTGGCGGACCTCGTCGATCGAGCGGGCCAGCTTGACGCCGCCGCCCTTGCCGCGCCCTCCGGCGTGGATCTGCGCCTTCACCACCCACACCGGGCCGCCGAGCTTCTCGGCCGCCGCCACCGCCTCGTCGACGCTGAACGCCGGATAGCCGCGCGGCACCGGCACGCCGAACTCGCCGAGGAGGGTTTTGCCCTGGTGCTCGTGGATATTCATGAAGGACGCCTCAGCCGCTGGGATGCGCCGGCCTTATAGGAAGCGCCCGGAGCCTTAGCAATCGAGCCGGCGCGAGGCATCGGCTGGCAAGTCCGCGGCGGCGCTCAGCGGGGTTCGCACTCGACCGAGAACTCGCTGGCCAGCAGGTCGAGCCCGAGGCGCCGGGCCACGCGTTGCGAGGCGACATTGTCGAAGGTCGTGCCGTAGAACGGCGTCGCCCCCAGCGACAGAACCGCCGCGCCCCAGGCGGCGACCGCCCGTGCTGCAAGGCCTTGCCCGCGGTAGGCCGGCAGCGTCTCGACCCCGGCGGCGTGGGCGGAGGCCGTTGCCCTGACCGTGGCGCAGATCGCCACCGCGCGGCCATCGCGGATCGCCGCGAACATCGGCAGGCCGGCCGCAACGTCGGGCCGCCATTCGTCGAGGCCGCCTAGCAGCAGGTCGGCATTGTGCTCGCCGATCGCGACCGCTTGCGGCTCGAGGGCCGCGGGTTCGCGGAAGAAGTAGAGGGGCCCGGCTCTGACCGCGACCACCGACGCCACCGGAGAGAGAACGCGGAGGTACTCCGCGTACTCTCGCGGCCAATGCCGGTGCCGGCCGCGTTCCCGCCCAGCGATCTCCCGAAGCGCCGCCGCGACCTCATCCGGAAGGTCGCGGTGGCAAAAACAGGTGACCCGCTCCGGCGCCCGGACCACGTGCAGATAGGTGGCGCCGCCGGTCAGTCGGCCGTCCGCATCGACGGCGAAGAGCGTCTCGAAGTTCTCGCAAACGCGATGATCCATCGTGGTCCCTGGAGATATCGGCCGAGGATGTTCTCTGCCTGCCGCCGGCGCAACCGAAGCTCCGGCGGGGCGCCGCGCCACTTTAGCCGGCCGTAGGCGGCGCGGCGCCGGTCGGGCGTCCGCCCAGGCGGTAGACCAACCAGATCGGGAGGCAGGCCGCGAACCCGGCCGCCAGGCACGCCGGAGCCGCGAGGAAGGTGGCGCGGAAGTCGGGGATCAGCACCGCGCAGACGGCTTCGCCGAGCCCGCCCAGCATGATCGACCAGCCCCAGAGCCGCATCATCTGGCCCCAGTCGTAGGGCTCGCGCCCCCCGCGATAGGGCGACAGCAGCTTGGGCAGGCCGTTGCCGAACCAGGCGAAGACGAGACCGGCCACCGCGAACTGCGAGCGATACACCCAATGCCCGGGGTCCGGCAGGCCGAACATGTGCGGGCCACCCCTGACCGCCGCGGCGTAGGCCGGCACGCGCCAGTCGAGCGCCAGCCCGCCGGTCTCAAGCGTCTGGAAGACGATCATGTCGAGCAGCAGCACCACCGTCAGCCGCTCGGCCCACGCCCGCCGGTCCGGCTGCAGCGGCCGCTTCCTCAGTGACAGAAGGAAGGGCTCAAGCGGGCCGCCGGAACCGGCCACGGCCAAGGTGATCGCGGTCAAGGGAATGAGCAGCCAAAGCTC
>DATAVF010000386.1:0-2970 GCA_036267835.1 Caulobacteraceae bacterium
TCGCCGGCGGCCTCGAGCAGCTCGCCGCCTTCGAGCAGGCGCGGCAGGATCGCGGTCTCGCCCAGCGCCGTCACCTGCGGGTGGCTGGCCAGAATCTGCTCGATCAGGGTCGAGCCGCAGCGCGGCATGCCGACGATGAAGATCGGCGCGCCCGTGGCGAGACCCGCGCCGCGCCGCCGCTCCAGGAACTCGGTCGTGAAGGTTCGCGCGATCAGCTCAGCCGCCTCGCGGTGGGCCCGCAGCAGCGCCGCCGGGTCGGACGCGGGGTCGTCGGCGAAGGCCTGGCGCTTCAGCCGGTTGCCTTCGGCGAAGGCGGCGAAGGCCGCGTCGTCTTCGCCGCGCTGCTCCAGCACCTCGCCGAGGCCGAACTGCAGGCCGGCCACCGTCCCGCGGTCGCTCGCCGGATCGGCAGCGGCGCGGCGCATGTCGGCGAGGCCGGCGTCGGTGACAGCGGCCGGATCCAGCAGCGCCTGCCGGGTCAGCGCGCCGGCGCGTTCCGCGGGATCGGCGGCCAGGTGGCTGCGATGCGCCGCCGCTTCGTCCGGGCGGCCAAGCACGGTGAGCACCGCGGCGAGGCTGACCCGAGTCTCCGTCGCCTCGGGCCGCAGCGCCAGGGCGCGGGCGTAGGCGCCGGCCGCCTCATCCCACAGCGACAGCGCCTGGGCCGCGGCGCCCAGGTTGTGCGCGGCCGCGTAGAGGCCGGGCCACTGGACCACGGCGCGCCGCAGCCGGGGCAGGGCGGCGGCCGGACGGCCCTGGCGCAGGTCGAGCGTCGCCAGCGACAGCGTCGCCCGGAAGTCGGCCGGATCGCCGCGCTCGGCCAGCGCATATGCCCGGGCCGCCAAGTCCAGCCGGCCGGCGGCCGCGTGCGCGGCGCCCTCGTCCAGCCACTGCGCAACGGAAACGGCCCCGCGTCGCCGCGGGGCCGTCCTGGGGGGCGCGCGGCCCCCCGAACCGGACTTGTCGGTCAACTCACTTAAAGCGGTACTGGAATTCCAGCCCGAAGTTGCGCGGGTAGGTGAAGCTGCGGTTCGCGACGGGCGCGAAGGTCGCCGCGGTCGAGCCACCCTGGTTGCCGAGCGTTTGCGTATCGACGTTCAGGTTGTTGAACAGGTTATCCACGTAGGCAATGATCGTGTAGCGATCATTCACGTCCGTCCAGTAAGCCCGCAGGCCGAAGTCCGAATAGACCGGGGCCAGGTCTTGCGGCTCGTCGAACAGGGTGTCGTAGGTCTGTTGCTTCCACTCATAAGAGGCCGACAGGATCAGAGAGCCCGGGTCGAACTTGAGGGTGTACTGGGCATTGATCGAGAACTTGTTCTTCGGCGAGAAGGGCAGGGTATCGCCCTTGAGGCTGAAAGTCTGCTGCCCGGCCACAAAGGCGCAGCCGACCTTCTTGGACGCCGCAATTCCCAAGGCAAGCGGGTCGGCGCTGTTCACCACGCAGGGCGACTTGGTGATGGTCGCGTCGAGGTAGGCGTAGTTGAAGGTCAGCGTCAGCGGGTCGATCGGGTGCCACTGCGCCAGCATTTCGAAGCCGTCGATCCGCGACTCCGGCACGTTGAAGATCTGATTGACGACAACGCCGGAAGCCTGATCCAGCACCCCGACCGGCTGCTGGTCGTTGGCCCAGTTGTAGTAGAAGAGGTCGGCGTTGACGGTCAGCACCGAACCCACCGTCTTTTTCAGGCCGAGTTCGAAGTCGTCCACCGACTCGGGGAGGGTCGTCGGCACCGCAGCGAAGCCGCCCGCGTCGAAGCCGCCCGACTTGTAGCCGCGTGCGTAGCGGAAATAGGCCAGGGTGGTCGCATCCGGCTTCCAGTTGACCGTGGCATCGCCCGTCACGCCGCTCCAGCTGGCCGCGAGCGAGCGTTGCAGGTAGCCGTCGGGCCGGAGGGTTTCAGGACCGGCGCCGGTGGGCGGCGTCGCTGTCGATGGAGAGGGCGTTACGTCGATCGCTGGCGTGGCCGCGCCCGAGGTGTTGGCGTTGGGCAGGGCCGCGACGCTGGTGAAGTCGATCAGGCGTTCCAGTTCGTAGCCGTATTTGCGGTCGTAGGTGTAGCGCAGGCCCCCCGCGATCTGCCACTCGGGGGTGAAGTCGTAGGAGCCGTGCGCATAACCGGCAAGGTCGTCGTAGGACATGACCCCGTTCGAGTTGTAGGCGCAGCCAAGCGGGTTGACGGGGGCCTGGGCCGCCGCGCCGCTGGTGATGCCCAGCGAACCCAGGATCGTCTCTGGCGTCTTCAGCTGCGGCTGGTTCGGGTAGCAGAAGGCATCGACCGGCTGGTTGAAGTGCTCGTGGTACTGATAGGCGCCGACGATGTACTGGAATTTGTCCTTCGTCGTGGAGAGCAGGTCCAGTTCGTTGCTGTAGTACTCGTCGTACTCATCGAAGTGGGTGAACTCGCCCGCCGGGAAGATCGTCAGGTTGCCCATCCCTGCCGGTCCGGCCAACTGGTAGGACTGAAGGCCGGAGTCATAGATCTGGTTGAAGTTCAGGTCGTAGTGGAACGACTGGAAGCCGTTCGTGTACTGAAGATCGGCGGGGCCGAGATGGTAGGTCCAGGTCGATGCCAGGGCGATGTCGTCATTCTGGGTGTTGGCGTCGCGCGTCGTGTTGATGAATTCACGCGGATCATTGGTCGATGGGTTGTTACCGGTGAACTGATTGGCGGTGAATTTGCCCGCGGCGACGGCGCTGCCGGGCACCGTCGTATTGAGGTTGCCGGAGCAACTGGCCGGGCTTGCGTTGATGGCGCAGAGGCCGAAGTAACTGGTCGGGGCCAGCGGGCTCGACGAGTTCGTCTCGTAGTCGACCTCGTTTCCCAGCACATCGCCAGTATGATAGTTGGTATTGTAGCCGCCCTGGGACGCCATGGCCCAGATGTCGAGGTGGCCGATGTTGGCGGAGACCTGCGCTTCCAGGTAGTCCCACTTGTTGCCGCCCTCCTGCGGGCCGAAACCACCTTC
>DATAVF010000387.1:0-12024 GCA_036267835.1 Caulobacteraceae bacterium
GTCGGCAGCGAGGTGGCGGCGAAGGTGGCGTCGTCGTCGCGGGAGCGCTGGTCGGGGAAGCCGCAGGCGGCCAGGGCGTGTTCGCGCAGGCAGTGGCCGTCTTCGAGCAGGATCAGGTCTTCGCCCTCCAGCCGCTCGGCCGTGACGCTGGTCTCCAGGGTGAGCGGGTGGTTGGCGGGGAAGGCGGCGTAGAGTTCGTCGTCCTCCACCTCGGCCCACTCCAGCCCGGCCATGTCGTAGGGCATGGCGATCAGCGCCGCGTCGAGCGCGCCCGCCTTCAGCGAGGCGATCAGCCGGCCAGTCAGGTCCTCACGCAGGAAGAGCCGCAGCTTGGGGAAGCGGCGGCGCAGCTGCGGCAGCGCCTTGGGCAAGAGGAAGGGGGCGATGGTCGGGATCACGCCCAGCCGGAAGCGGCCGGCGAGCGGCTGGCCGGCGCCGCGGGCGGCCTGCACCAGGTCCTCCGCCTGCGTGAGGATCACCTCGGCGCGGGCGACCGCCACCTCGCCGGCGGCGGTGAGGATGACGCCGGACCGGCCGCGGTCGACCACCGGCGCGCCCAGGATCTTCTCCAGCTCCTGCACCCCGGCCGACAGGGTCGGCTGGGTGACGTGCGCCGCCTCCGCAGCGCGGCTGAACGAGCGGTGCTGCGCCAGCAGCTTCAGGTATTGCAGTTGGCGCAGGGTCGGGAGCATGGGGCTCCACATAGGCCGGCTCGATGGAAACGGCAATTTCCATCGACGCGCCGGGATGGCCGCGAGCGCGGCGGCCGGCTATGTCTGCGGCTCGCCGCACGAAGGATCGCCGTCCTGCCCGACCCGCAAGGCCCCTGGAGCGTCCCGCCGACGCCCGACGCGCCCCAGGCGCCGCCGAAAAGTCCGGCGGCGCCGTCGGCCGACGCGCCCGTGCGCCGCATCAGCCCGCGCGCCCTGGTCATCTGGCTGGGTCTGATCGGCGTCGGGGCGGTCACCTTCCTGACGCTGAACGCCCTCTTCCCCGGCCAGCTCACGGGCATGGACCAGGCCGACGCCCTGCGCCTGTTGGGCTTGCTGGCGCTGGTCGCCAGCGGCCTGGTCTTCGCGCGGCGGATGAAGCTGGGCGAGGTGGCGCGCAACAGCGCCATCTGGGTCGGCATCGCCGCCGTCGCCCTGGTCGGCTACACCTTCCGGAACGACCTCGCCAACATCTTCGACCGGGTGCGCGGCGAGCTGATTCCGGCCTATGCCGTCTCCAACGCGCCGCACACCATGACCGTAACCGCCAGCGAGGATGGCGGCTTCTACGTGATCGGCTCGGTGAACGGGGCCCCGGTCCGCTTCGCCATCGACACCGGCGCCAACGGCGTGCTGCTCAGCCCCGCCGACGCCCAGGCGGCCGGCATCGACCTGTCCAAGCTGAACTTCACCTCGCCGTCCGAGACCGCCAACGGCGTCGGCTTTTCGGCGCCCTACACCGCCGCCAGCCTGAGTGTCGGGCCGATGAAGCTGACCAATGTGGACGTCGCCGTCGACAAGACGCCGATGAGCACCTCGCTGCTCGGCATGGCCTTCCTGCGCCGGCTGGATTCGTTCGAGGTGCACGGCGACCAGCTCACGCTGAAGTGGCGCGGCTGACGAGCCGGGGCTAGAGGAAGGGCTCGCTTTCGAGGAGCCGCCCATGCCCGCCGATACCGCCGAGAATCCCGTGCTCGTGCCCTGGGGCGGCCCGCACGGCGGCGCGCCCCGCTTCGATCTGATCGAGACGGCCCAGTTCATCCCGGCGCTGGAAACCGCGATGGCGGAGAAGCGCGCCGACGTCGCGGCCATCGCCGGCAACCCCGAGCCCGCGAGCTTCGCCAACACCCTGGAGGCGCTGGAGGCGTCCGGCCCGCGGCTGACCCGCGCCACGCGGCTGCTCAACATCTACGCCTCGACGATGAACACGCCGCAGATGCGCGAGGTCGAGACCTGGTCGTCGCCGCGGCTGGCGGCGCTGCGCGACGAGATCACCCACAACGGCCCGCTCTTCGCCCGGATCGGCGCGGTGCACGCGGCGCGGGCGGGGCTGGCGCCCGAGCAGCAGCGCCTTGCCGAGGTGATCTACGACCGCTTCCAGCGCCAGGGCGCGGCGCTGAGGCCTGAGGACAAGGCGCGGCTGGCGCAGATCAATCAGGAACTCGCCACCCGCTACACCCGCTTCGGCCAGAACATCCTCGCCGACGAGGAAGGCCAGGCGCTGGTGCTGGAGCACGAGGCCGACCTGGCGGGCCTGAGCGCCGAGCAGATCGCCGCCGCCGCCGAGGAAGCGAAGCTGCGCGGCCTGCCCGGCAAGTGGGCCTTCGCCAACACCCGCTCGGCGATGGAGCCCTTCATGACCGCCTCGTCGCGGCGGGATCTGCGCGAGAGGGCTTTCCGGCTCTTCATCAGCCGCGCCGACGGCGGCGCGCATGACAACAACCCCCTGATCACCGAGATACTGCTGCTGCGCGCCGAGAAGGCGAAGCTGCTGGGCCAGCCGACCTTCGCCCACTGGATCGCCGACGGCCAGATGGCCAAGACGCCCGAGGCGGTGATGAAGCTGCTGACCGCCGTCTGGGGTCCGGCGCGGGCCAAGGTGTTCGAGGAGGTGGCCGAACTGGAGGATATCGCCTCGGCCGAAGGGACCAACGAGCCGATCGCGCCGTGGGACTACCGCTACTATGGCGAGAAGGTGCGCAAGGCGAAGTACGACCTCGATGAGAGCGAGGTGAAGCCCTACCTGCAGCTCGAGCGGATGATCGAGGGCATGTTCTGGGCCGCCGGCCAGCTCTTCGGCCTGAGCTTCACGCCCGTCAGCGACCTGACCGTCTATCACCCCGACGTGCGCGTCTACGAAGTGAGCCGCGACGGGGCGCGGGTCGGCCTTTGGTACTTCGATCCCTTCGCCCGGGCCGGCAAGCGTTCGGGCGCCTGGATGAACGAGTACCGCACCCAGCAGCGCCTGGGCGGCGAGGCCGTCACCCCCATCGTCTCCAACAACGAAAACTTCATCGCCCCCTCGCCCGGCGAGCCGGCGCTGATCTCGTGGACCGACGCGGTGACCCTGTTCCACGAGTTCGGCCACGGCCTGCACGGCATGAACTCCAACGTCACCTATCCGTCGCTGGCCGGCACCTCGGTGCTGCGCGACTTCGTCGAGTTGCCGAGCCAGCTCTTCGAGCACTGGCTGCCGACCCGCGAACTGCTGGCCAGGTACGCGGTGCACTGCGAAACCGGCGAGCCGATGCCGACCGCGCTGGTCGACAAGCTGCTGGAGGCGGGCAACTTTCATCAGGGCATGAAGACGGTCGAGTACCTGTCGGACGCCATCCTCGACATGAAGGCCCACCTGAAGGGCGACACCCCCATCGACGCGGCCGACTTCGAACGCGAGGGCCTCGCCGAGATCGGCATGCCGCCGCAGATCGTGTTGCGCCACCGGCTGCCGCACTTCTCCCACATGTTCGGCGGCGAGGGCTATGCGGCGGGGTATTACAACTACATCTGGGCCGACACCCTGACCGCCGACGCGGCCGAAGCCTTCGCCGCCTCGCCCGGCGGCTTCTACGACAAGGCCATGGCCAGGCGGTATCTCGAGGACATCCTCAGCATCGGCAACTCGGTCGAGCCGGGCGAGGCGTTCCGCCGCTTCCTCGGCCGCGACGCCGGCATCGACGCGCTGATGCGGGACCGGGGCCTGGTCCCGGAACCGGCCGGCGCGTGACCATCAAGGTCCGCGGCATCGACCACCTGGTGCTGCGCGTCCGCGACGCGGCGGCGATGGAGCGGTTCTATGTCGAGGTGCTGGGCCTGACCGTCGAGCGCCGGCAGGACCGCATTGGCCTCGTCCAGCTGCGCGCCGGCGCCCAGCTGATCGACCTGGTCGCGGTGGATGGCATGCTCGGCCAGCAGGGCGGCGCGGGCCCCGGCGTGGAGGGCCGCAACCTCGATCACTTCTGCCTCAACCTCGAAACCTTCGAGCTCGCCGCGGTCGAAGCGCACCTGAAGGCGCACGGCGTCGCGGTCGGCGAAAGCGGCCGCCGCTACGGCGCCGGCGGCTTCGGCGTCTCGATCTACCTCACCGATCCGGAAGGCAACGGGCTGGAGCTCAGGGGTTAGCTCTTCGCCGGCCCGACGCAGCTCATCGTCTGCTCGGCGCTCTCGGGCGTCGGCTGGTAGCTGACGTTGAAGCCGGTGGCCTCGCGCGTCGAGGTCGTCACCCGGCCGGGCGGCGCTTCGAGGCCGGGGAAGGGACCGCCCCAGTGGATCTGGCCGGACGCGGTCACGGCGTAGGGGGCGAAGATGCCGCCCGTGGCGTCCTGCGGCCGGTAGCGGAAGGTCGCGCCCTGGATGTCCACCTTGCCGAGCACGCGGGCGCCGTCGCCGCAATTGTAGACCCCGTCCGGCAGGCCGCCGCCGCCGCTCGGCGGCGCGGGCGCCGCCGGCTCGGCGGCCGCACGCTCCTCGGGCGCGGGTTTTGCGCACCCGACCACCAGCAATGCCAACGCCACGAAAACCGGCTGCCACACACGCACTCGCAATCCCACCTAGCGTCTCCGGAAATTTCGACGCTGAAATATGGCTGGCGGGGGCAGCCAAAGCAATGCTGCAAGCCTCGCCCCTCGACGCCTGGAGCGGGCTATAAGCAGCAGCCAGCCCAACCCCGAGAGCCCGCCATGCCGACCCTACACCCGCCGATCGAGCCTTACGAGACCGGCCGCCTCGAGGTCGGGGACGGGCACAGCCTCTACTGGGAAACCTGCGGCAATCCGGCGGGGAAGCCCGCGCTGGTGCTGCACGGCGGCCCTGGGTCTGGCTGCACGCCGGGCGCGCGGCGACTGTTCGATCCCGCCAGGTTCCGCGTCGTGCTCTTCGACCAGCGCAACTGCGGGCGCAGCACGCCGCACGCTGCCGACATCGAGACCGACCTTGCCACCAACACCACCCCTCACCTGCTGGCCGACATCGAGGCGCTGCGCGAGCGGCTCGGCATCGAGCGCTGGCTGGTCTACGGCAGTTCGTGGGGCTCGGCGCTCGGGCTGGACTACGCCCAGGCGCATCCGGAGCGGGTGACCGCGCTGGTGATCTCCCACGCCAGCGTCAGCCGCTGGGAGGACATCCACTGGCTCTACCACGGCGTCGGCCGCTACTTCCCCGAAGCGTGGGAGCGGTTCCGGCGCGGCGCCGGCGAAGATGGCGACTGGGGCGACGAGGACGACGACCTGATCGAGATCTACGCGGCCCTCCTCGCCGATCCCGACCCGGCGGTGCGCGAGCAGGCGGCGCGCGACTGGTGCGACTGGGAAAGCGCCGTGATCTCCGTCGATCCGCGTCACAAGCCGCCGGACCGCTATGCCGACCCGCGCTTCCGCATGTGCTTCGCCCGCATCGTCACCCACTATTTCAGCCACAACTGCTTCCTGGGGGACGGCCAGCTGTTGCGCGACGCGCACAAGCTGGAAGGCGTGCCGGGCGTCATCATCCAGGGCCGCCTCGACCTCGGCTCGCCGCTGGAGGGGCCGTGGCACCTGGCGCAGGCCTGGCCGGAGTCGGAACTGCTGGTCGTGGACGAAGCGGGGCACGAGCACACGACCCCGGGGATGATCGAGACCATTCTTGCGTCCATCGACCGCTTCGCGGGCGCTTAACCAATGGCCCCGGATGATGTAGCTGGCCCCCGGGGCGCGGAAAACTTCATCGACGTGAGCGACACCACCGTTATCGAGGCCGGCGTCATCGAGGCCGGCGTCATCGAGGCCGGCCTGACGCCGCGCAGCCGCGCGGGCAAGCTGCTGTCCATCGTCGTGCCGATGCACAACGAAGCCGAGGTGTTGGGCGCCTTCTTCGATCGGATGGAAGCGTCGCTGGCGACGCTCGGCGTCGCCTTCGAGATCATCTGCGTCGACGACGGCAGCCGCGACGCCACCCTGACCGGGCTGATCGAGCGGGCCCGCAAGGACTCTCAGGTCAAGGTCATCGCGCTGGCCCGCAACTTCGGCAAGGAGGCCGCGCTCACCGCCGGCATCGAGGCGGCGCGTGGCGACATGGTCACCCCCATCGACGCCGACCTGCAGGATCCGCCGGAGCTGATCGGCGAATTCGTGCGCCTCTGGGAAGCCGGCTACGACGTGATCTACGGCTCGCGCGCCGACCGCAGCAGCGACACCGCCATGAAGCGCACCACGGCGCGGCTGTTCTACCGCATCTTCAACCGCGTCTCCGACCTCGACATCCCCGAGAGCGCCGGCGACTTCCGGCTGATGGACCGGCAGGTGGTGGAAGCGCTGAAGCTGCTGCCCGAGCGCAACCGCTTCATGAAGGGTCTCTTCGCCTGGGTCGGCTTCCGCCAGATCGGCGTGCCCTATGCGCGGCCCGAGCGCGCCGCCGGCAACACCTCGATGGGTTATCCGCGCCTGTTCCGCTTTGCGCTGGATGGCATCACCTCGTTCTCCACCGCGCCCTTGCGGGTCTGGTCGGTGGTGGGCGTCGGCTCGGCGGTGCTGGCGGTGATCGCCGCGATCGGCCTGGTGGTGCGGGTGTTGATCGTCGGCCGTGAAGTGCCCGGCTACGCCTCGCTGATGGTGGTGATCCTGCTGGGCTTCGCCGTGCAGATGCTGGCCTTCGGGGTGCTGGGCGAATACGTCGGGCGGCTCTACCAGGAGGTCAAAGGCCGGCCGATCTATGTGGTTCGGGCCCGCATCGGGTTCGACGGCTGATGGACCGCTCGACCTATGACCGCATGCGCCAGCTGCAGGAGAACCACTGGTGGTTCCGCGGCCGGCGCACCATCCTCAGCGGCCTGATCGGCGACCTCGGCCTGCCGCAGCCGGCCAAGGTGCTGGAGGTGGGCTGCGGGCCGGGCGGCAACCTCACCATGCTGCGCCAGTTCGGCGAGGTGACCGGGCTGGAGCCGGACGAGGCGTCGCGCAGCTACGCCAGCGAGCGGATGGGGGTGCGGGTCGAAGGCGGGCTGCTGCCGGACGGCCTGCCGTTCGCGCCGGAAAGCTTCGACCTGGTCTGCGCCTTCGACGTCATCGAGCACGTGGACGAGGACGGCGCGTCGGTCGCCGCACTGGGCCGGCTCTTGAAGCCCGGCGGCTATCTCGCCACCACCGTGCCCGGCCAGCCGTGGATGTGGAGCCAGCACGACGCCCTGCACCATCACAAGCGCCGCTACCGGATGCGCGACTATCGCCGGCTCTTCGACGCCGCGGGTCTCAGCGTGCGCAAGGCCAGCTATTTCAACACCCTGCTCTTCACCCCGATCGCCGTGATCCGGCTGATGAAGCTGCTGCTGCGCTCCAAGTCGGCCGACGACGACAGCCTGCCGCCGGCGCCGGTCAACAACCTGCTGGCCGGGCTCTTCGGCTCGGAGCTGCACTGGCTGCGCCACGCGCCGGCGCCCACCGGCGTCTCCATCTTGCTCATCGCGCAACGGCCCGCGTGACCGGGACCGGCGCCGCGCTGCCGCCGGTGGTCCGCGAGGTCGGCGTCTTCATCCTGGTGGGCGTGGCGGCGACCGCCTGCCACTACGCCGTGACCCTGGCCGCCAATCGTTTCGGCGGCCTCGACCTCAACATCGCGACCCTGATCGGCTACGCCTCGTCGGTCGGCGTCTCCTATTTCGGCAACAGCCTCTTCACCTTCCGCCGCCCGGCGCTGCATGGGCCGCAGTTCGCCCGCTTCGCGGCGATCTCGCTGGCGGGGCTGGCGGTCAATCAGGCGGTGGTGTTCGTCAGCGCCCACATGCTGGGCTGGCCGCCGTGGCTGGCGCTGATCCCGGTGGTGATCCTGGTGCCCGCCTCGACCTTCACCCTGGCCAAGTTCTGGGCCTTCCGCCCACCCGCCGAAGCCGCGGAGTAGGGCTCGTGTCGGCCCGGACGGCGGCGCCTGCCGGCCGGGCCTGACACTCCGCGCGGGCTGGCCGCGCGATTATGGTCCGCGCGGACCTTTGTCGCCGCGCGAGGCCGATCTTCTAGCATTGCCACGCTGCGCCGTCGTCCTGCGACCAGCGCGGCGGAACGGCGCAGCGAAATCTTTGGTTAACGCACCAGCGCGTGTAAATCTCGCGTAAGAGGCTGATAAACAACGTTTTTCGAACATCGCAATCCGAAGTATTCGCTAAGCTGAGCGCGCCGCCGGGGCCATCTCGAGGTTGATTTCCTCGAGCGACCGCGACCCCGTCTCGGGCACCAGCAACTGGCTGAGCACGCCGCCGAGGATGGCCAGCGCCGCCAGTCCCCACATGGTGTTCACGAAGCCGATCTGGCCGTTCAGCACCGGGAAGATGAAGCCGCTGATCGCCGCGCCGATGCGCCCGCCGATCACCGTCACCGACTGGGCCACGCTGCGGATGCGCGTCGGCGCCAGCTCCACCCCATAGATGCCGGCGCCGGAGACCAGGCCGGGCCCGGTCATGGCGATGTTGAAGAGGCCGTAGACGATGTAGGCCAGGAGCCCGAGGGTCGCGGCGTTCGAGCGCAGGATGGTGAAGATCCCCAGGATCACCGCGCCGCTGATGAAGCCCCACACCTGCAAGGGTTTTCGTCCCAGCCGGTCGAGCATGAACCACGAACCGAACACCGACGCGGGGATCACGAAGATCAGCTCGGTCTCGATCTGGTAGATCGACGAGGGGATGTGCAGGTTGGCCGCGATCAGGTTGGGGCCGAACAGGATCGCCGCATAGACCACGAGGTCGTAGACCATCCAGAGCAGGGCTGCGGCGAAGATGTGCTTGGCATGCTGGGCGAAGACCTGGCCGAAGGGCCGGGTGTCGGCGTCCGGCGCGGCAACGGCCCTGCCGCCGACCTCCAGCATGACCGCGCTGGCGGCGGCCTTGTCGTGCGCCAGCTTGGCCAGGTAGCGCGCCGACTCGGGCATCGAGCGGCGGAAGTACATCACGCCCAGCGCCGGCAGGGCGCCGGCGCCGAGCACGATCTTCCAGCTCAGGTCCGGCGGCACCTGGAAGCTGTCGAGCAGCAGCTTGAAGAGCGCCGCCGCCAGCGCGCCGACCGGCCACATGGTGCCGAAGCCCAGCCCGATGGCCCGCCCGCGATCGCGCCGGTTGGAATGCTCAGCCATGATCATCGGCGAGAGCACGTAGTCGGCGCCCACCCCGATGCCGAGAATGAAGCGGCAGGCGATCAGCCAGCCGAGGCTGGGCATGAAGGCCTGCGCCAGGGCCGCGACGCCGAGGATCATCGCGTCGAGGCCGTAGAAGCGCTTGCGCCCGCGCTGCGCCATCAGGCCGAACACCGCCGCGCCCAGCATCGATCCGACCAGGGCCGAGGCGGTCAGCGCGCCGGCCTGCATGTTGGTCATCTTGTCGATGCCGTAGCTGTGCAGCACAGGGCCCAGCACCAGGCTGATCGAGGAAATGTCGTAGCCGTCGCAGAAGACGCCCAGACCCGTGACCAGCATGGCCTTGTAGTGGAAGCCCTGCAGGCGCTGCTCGTCCAGGACAGCGAACTGTAGGTCGGTCATGCATCCCCCCGCGAACCGCGCGCCCTGTCATAGGCGATCCTCCCACGCCCCTGCCAGCGCCCTCGCGCCGATTTGGGGCCGCGTCAAAGAAAGTTCACACTGGCGCAGGGGCGCATAGGCATGGACGAGAACGAAATCGGCGAACTGATCCTTGGCTGCGCCCTGAAGGTCCACAACGCGCTCGGCCCGGGCCTGCTGGAGCGCCTACGAGGTGTGCCTGGCATATGAACTGGGCAAAGCCGGGTTGGAGTTCAAACGGCAGCTGGCTTTGCCGGTGGTCTACGACGGCGTGGCGCTAGATGCAGGCTTCCGACTTGATCTGCTGGTCGCGGACCTCGTAGTGGTCGAGATCAAGTCGGTCAACAGCATCGCCGACGTCCACCGGGCGCAGCTGATCAGCTACCTGCGCCTCGGCGGCTACCGGCTAGGTTACCTCCTCAACTTCAACGTGGCGCTGCTCAAGACCGGCATCATCCGTATCGTCAACGGGCTCTAAGAGAAGAGTTTTTACCGCAGAGGCGCAGAGGACGCAGAGGCGATTGGGGCGAGCTTCGGGTCGTTCGCCGCGCGAAGCGCCCTCCATGATCCTGCCCAATCGCAGCTTCGAACTCTGCGTCCTCTGCGTCTCTGCGGTAAAAATGACGGCGCTTCGCGCCATCCCGACTCCAGCAAAATGAATCCATGCCGCCGCCGCTTGTGTGGCTGTGGCGCCACACTACATCGAGACGAACGGGGCGTGCTCGATGAGGCGGCCCGGGAAGAAGTCCGCCTATCCGCAGGGGATGCACATGAACATCGATCTCTATTCCGACCGGGCCAAGCAGGCGATCCAGTCGGCGCAATCGCTGGCGCTGGCGCGTCGGAACCAGCAGCTCGCGCCCGAGCACCTGCTGAAGGTGCTGCTCGAGGAGAAGGACGGGCAGTCGCGCGCCCTGATCCAGAACGCCGGCGGCAAGCCGGACGCGGCCGACGCCGCGGTCGAGACGTTGCTCGGCAAGATTCCGAAGGTCGAGGGCGGCTCCGGCCAGCTCTTCATGAAGCCCGCGACGGCCAGCGTCTTGGCCAAGGCCGAGGAGGACGCCAAGGCAGCCGGCGACGCCTTCGTCACCACCGAGCGGCTGCTGATCGCCATCGCCAAGGAAGGCGGCGACGCCGCCAAGGCGCTGAAGGACGCCGGCGCCACGGCGGCCGGGCTGGAGAACGCCGCCGTCGCCCTGCGCAAGGGCCGCACGGCCGACTCGGCCTCGGCCGAGGAGGGCTACGATGCGCTGAAGCGCTATGCCCGCGACCTCACCCAGGCCGCCCGCGACGGCAAGCTCGACCCGGTGATCGGCCGCGACGAGGAGATCCGCCGCACCATCCAGGTGCTGGCCCGCCGCACCAAGAACAACACCGTGCTGATCGGCGAGCCCGGTGTCGGCAAGACCGCCATCGTCGAGGGCCTGGCGCTGCGCATCATCAACGGCGATGTGCCGGAATCCCTGAAGGACAAGCAGCTGCTGGCCCTGGACATGGGCTCGCTGATCGCGGGCGCGAAGTACCGCGGCGAATTCGAGGAACGACTGAAGGCGGTGCTGAACGAGGTGACCGCCGCCGAGGGCTCGATCATCCTGTTCATCGACGAGATGCACACGCTGGTCGGGGCCGGCAAGACGGACGGGGCGATGGACGCCTCCAACCTCTTGAAGCCCGCCCTGGCGCGCGGTGAGCTGCACTGCGTCGGCGCCACCACGCTGGACGAATACCGCAAGCATGTGGAGAAGGACGCCGCCCTGGCGCGGCGCTTCCAGCCGGTGTTCGTCGACGAGCCCTCGGTCGAGGACACCATCTCGATCCTGCGCGGCCTGAAGGAGAAGTACGAGGTGCACCACGGGGTGCGCATCTCCGACAGCGCCATCGTCGCCGCCGCCACCCTGTCGAACCGCTACATCACCGACCGCTTCCTGCCCGACAAGGCCATCGACCTGGTCGATGAGGCGGCCAGCCGCGTGCGCATGCAGGTGGATTCCAAGCCCGAGGAGCTGGACGAGATCGACCGGCGGCTGATCCAGCTGAAGATCGAGCGCGAAGCGCTGAAGAAAGAGACCGACGACGCCTCCAAGCGCCGCCTGGAGAACCTCGAGGACGAGGTCGACGAGCTGGAGGGCCAGTCCGAGGAGCTGACCAGCCGCTGGAAGGCCGAGAAGGCCAAGGTCGGCTCGGCGGCCCAGGCGCGTGAGGCGCTGGACCGGCTGCGCGCCGAGCTCGAGAAGGCGCAGCGGTCGGGCGACCTGCAGCGGGCGTCCGAGATCATGTACGGCGAGATCCCGACCATGGAGAAGCGCCTGGCCGAAGCGGAGGAAACCGCCAAGGACCAGCTGACGCCCGAAGTCGTCGACGCCGAGCAGATCGCCGCGGTGGTCTCGCGCTGGACCGGCGTGCCGGTCGAGAAGATGCTGGAAGGCGAGCGCGAGAAGCTGCTCCAGATGGAGCAGGCCCTGCACCTGCGGGTGATCGGCCAGGACGAGGCGCTGGAGTCCGTCTCCGACGCCGTGCGCCGGGCGCG
>DATAVF010000388.1:0-9021 GCA_036267835.1 Caulobacteraceae bacterium
CGCGCCATTTTCGGAGAGAGTCCCCCGCCCCCGACCCCTCCCCTCAAGGGGGAGGGGAGTCAGTGGATGACCCTCCAGTGCAGCGCGGCGGCGAATGCCAGGGCGCTTAGGGCGGCGCCCGCGACGAACCAGAGCGCGGCCAAGGCGCTCGGCCGGGCCGGCTCGATCACCGGGACTGGCGCAGGCTCGGCCTCCGCGGCGGGCTCGGCCATTCGCGCCAGGGTCGTGAGCGCCGCGCGGCCCTCACGGACCAGGACACGCAGCTTGGCGGCTGGGGAGAGTTCGCGCGCGATCCAGCGGGCGACGACGGGTTCGGCGGCGGCCCAGATGTCGTGGTGGGGATCGAGGCGGCGGGCGACGCCTTCGACGGTGACCATGGTCTTTTGGAGCAAGACGAGCTCGGGCCGCAGGCGCATGTCAAAGAGGGCGGTGATCTCGAAGAGCTGGGCCAGGAGCCGGCCCATCGAGACGTCGCTGGCCCGCGCCCCGATCACCGGCTCGCCCACCGCCCTGAGCGCCTGGGCGAAAGCCGCCTCGCTGTGGTGTTCGGGCACATAGCCGGCGTCGAAGTGCACGCGGGCGACCCGCGGATAGTCGCGCCTGAGGAAGCCCCAGAGGATCTCGGCCAGATAGCGTCGCTCGCCCGGCCCCAGGCGGCCGACGATGCCGAAGTCCACCGCCGTCACCCGAGCCGGCGCCGCGACGAACAGGTTCCCCTCGTGCAGATCGGCGTGGAAGACGCCGTGGTCCAGCGCCTGGGCCAGGAAGGCGCGGATGATGTTGTTGGCCAGCGCCGGCCGGTCGAGGCCAGGCAGGGCGAGGGCGGCGGGGTTCGAGAGCGCGACGCCGGGCGCCCATTCCAGCGTCAGCACCCGCCTGGCGACCCCCTCCCAGACCACGGCCGGGGCCCGCATGTAATTATCGTGGGCCATGATGGCGCGCAGCTCGTCGGCGCCGGCGGCCTCGAAGCGCAGGTCGAGCTCCAGCTCCAGCGCCCGCACCACTGTCTCGGCGAACGCCCGCGGCTCCAGCCGCCGCGCTGCCGGGGCCCACGCCTCGGCCAACCCGGCGACGGTGCGCAGCACGTCGCTGTCGGCCGCGACCCGCCGCTCGATCCCGGGCCGCAGCACCTTCACCGCCACCTGCCGCCCGCTCTTGAGCTTCGCCCGGTGCGCCTGGGCCAGCGAGGCGGCGGCCAGGGCCTCGTCGAACTCGGCGAAGACCGCGTCCAGCGGCTCGCCCAGGGCGGCGGCCACCTCGGCCTTGGCTTCGCTGAGCGGGAAGGCCGGCAGCCGGTCCTTCAGCCGCGACAGGTCGTCGGCGAACTCGGCGCCGAAGATGTCGGCCCGCGTCGAAAGGAACTGGCCCAGCTTGATGCCGACCGGCCCCAGCCGCTCGAGCGCCGTCGCCAGCCGCTCGCCCGGGCGGCCGGCCCGCGCTTCGCGGCCCCGGAACAGGCGCAGGAACCTGGCCAGCGTCCGCGCACCGGCCGGCATCAGCGGGTCGAGCTCGCGCGGCGCCAGGGCGTCGGCCCGGATCAGCACCCATGCGACGCCGGCCAGCCGTGCGTAGGAACCGAGCCGGGCCATGGCCGCCGCTAGATCGCCCAGCCCTGGTGCAGGGCCACGACCCCGCCCGCGAAGTTGGTGAACGACACTCTGCTGAACCCGGCCCCGCCCATCAGCCCGGCCAGGGTGCGCTGGTCGGGGAAGCGGCGGATGCTCTCGACCAGATAGCGATAGGCGTCAGCGTCGCCGGCCACCCGCGCCCCGATCCGCGGGATCAGCTCGAACGAATAGGCGTCGTAGATGGGCCGCAGCGCCGACGTGACCTTGGAGAACTCCAGGCAGAGGAACCGCCCGCCCGGCTTCAGCACCCGCCGCGCTTCGGCCAGGGCGCCCGGAATGTCGGTGACGTTGCGCAGGCCGAAGCTGATCGAATAGGCGTCGGCGCTGGCGTCGGGCAGCGGCAGGGCTTGCGCGTCGCCGACGGCCCAGGTGATCTCCGGCTCGCCACCGCGCTCGCGGCCCGCGGCGATCATCTCGGCGTTGTAGTCCACCACGACGATGCTGGCCGGCGCGCCGCCGCGCCTGCCTTGCGCGGCCCGCGCCAGCTTGGCGAAGCGGCGCGCAAGGTCGCCGGTGCCGCCGGCGCAGTCGATGATGCGCTCGCCGGGCTGAGGGTTGAGCCGGGCCGCCGCCGCGTCCTTCCAGAGCCGGTGCGCGCCCAGGCTCATCAAATCGTTCATCACGTCGTAGCGCCGCGCCACGCTGTCGAAGACGCCGCGCACCAGCCCGGACTTCTCCGCCGGATCGACATCCCGATAGCCAAAGGTCGCGCTCATGGCCGCCCCTTTAGGCCGGAACTCGCGGCGGGGCCAACTGCGGCAGGCTGGGCAGCGCCACAGGCGCCGTCTTTCTACCACGGAGGACACGGAGGACGGCACGGAGGATACGGAGGCGCTTCTCCGTGAACTCCGTGGACCTCCGTGTCCTCCGTGGTGAAAAAAGGGCCTGCGGCGCGCGCCCGCTCCTGACAGGCCAGGGTTCCTGCCGCCCGCGGCTCGCTCTATGCATGCGGCCATGCCTGAGCTTCCCGAGGTCGAAACGGTAAGGCGCGGCCTGGCGCCCGTGCTGGCCGGCGCGCGGCTGGTGCGCGTCGAGGCGCGGCGGCCGGACCTGCGCTTTCCGTTCCCGGATGGGTTCGTGCAGCGCCTGACCGGCGCCACGATCCAGCGTCTGGACCGCCGGGCGAAGTACCTGCTGGCGCCGCTCGACCGCGGCGACACCCTGGTAATGCACCTGGGCATGACCGGCCGCTTCGAGGTCACCGGCGGCGGCCCGGCGGCGAGGCCGGGCAATTTCGCCCTCGCCCAGGCGCCTGATCCCCGCCACGCCCATGTCGTATTTGAGACCGATGCATCGGTCGTGGTCACCTTCTACGACCCCCGCCGTTTCGGCCACATGGACCTTGTCGCCACCGAGGCGCTGCCCGATCACCCGTGGTTCCGCGACCTCGGCCCCGAGCCGCTGGAGCCCGGCTTCGACGCCGCCTACCTGGCCGAGGCCTTCAAGGGCCGCCGCGCGCCGGTGAAGGCCGCGCTGCTCGACCAGCGTGTCGTGGCGGGGCTCGGCAACATCTATGTCTGCGAGGCCCTGTTCCGGGCCGGCATCGCGCCGGAGCGGGCGGCCGGCGACATCCCCCGCCGCAAGCTGACCGTCCTGGTGGCGGAAATCCGCCTGGTGCTGGACGAGGCGATCGCGGCCGGGGGCTCGACCTTGCGCGACTTCGCCAGCGCCGACGGCGCCCTCGGCTATTTCCAGCACAGCTTCCTGGTCTATGGGCGCGAGGGCGAGCCTTGCCGCAAGCCGGGCTGCAAGGGTGACGTGGTGCGCATCGTGCAGTCGGGCCGCTCGACCTTCGCCTGCAGCCGGTGCCAGACGTGAGGCGCGCCGCGGCAGCGATATTGATGCTCGCCCTGGCGCTGGGCGCGGCGCCCATGGCCGCCGCCAAGCCGCCGATCTGGATCGTGCGCTCGAAGACCGCGACCCTGGTGCTCTTCGGCTCGATCCACCTGCTGCCGGCGGGCCTCGACTGGCGGCCGGCCGCGCTCGACGACGCGCTGGCCAGGGCCGACGAGGTCTGGTTCGAGCTGCCGATCGATGCTGCGACCGATAACCGCGCCGCCAACGCCGCGATCGCCCGCGGGGCGTTGCCGAGGGGCCGCAGCCTCTTCGCCATGCTGGGCCCGGACGAGGCCGCGCGCCTGACCCGCGAAGGCGGCGCGCTGAACTGCCCGCCGCAGGCGCTCGACCGGATGCAACCCTGGATGGCCGACCTGACCCTCTCCGTCGCCTCGGACGCCCGGGCCGGCGCCAGCGCCTTCGACGGGGTCGAGGATCAGATCCAGGCCGTTACGCCGGCCGCGACACGCCGCCGCGCCTTCGAGGGGCCCGAGCAGCAGATCGATTTCCTGGCCGGCGCCCCGGTCAAGGATCAGATCGCCTCGCTGGACTGGACCATGGACGAGATCGACAACGACCCGGGGTCGTATCAGCGGGTGGTGGACGAGTGGATGGCCGCCGACACCGCCGGCCTGGAGCGCGATGCGCTCGCCCCGCTGCAGAAGGTCTCGCCCACCCTCTTCGACCGGCTGCTGGGCAACCGCAATCGCGCCTGGGCGAAGGTGCTCACCAAGCGCATGCGCCACGGCGGCCAGATCGTGGTGGTGGTGGGCGTGGGCCACATGCTGGGCCCGGGGGGCCTGCCCGCTCTGCTGCGCGCCGACGGGCTCGACGTCGAGGGGCCCTGATCCCATCGGGCGCCCACCCGGCCCCCGGCCGAAAAAGTGTGCGGGCGGCGCATTGACCCTCGTGAGGCCTTCGGCGTATATCGCCGCCTCCTTTTTCCGG
Source organism: Caulobacteraceae bacterium (assembly GCA_036267835.1). Classification (GTDB taxonomy): domain Bacteria; phylum Pseudomonadota; class Alphaproteobacteria; order Caulobacterales; family Caulobacteraceae; genus Acaudatibacter. The sequence goes on from DATAVF010000388.1 coordinate 4,413, forward strand.
CGCCCACCCGGGCGCACATTTCAGGCTGCCTCACACCCATGGCGAACAATCCCGGCGCCAAAAAAGCGATCCGCAAAATCGCCCGCAGAACCGAGGTGAACAAGGCCCGTCGCTCGCGCGTTCGGACCTATGTTCGCAAGCTCGAAGAAGCCCTCGCGGCGGGCGATGTGGCGACCGCCAAGAGCGCTTTTATCGAGGCGCAGTCGGAGCTGATGCGCGCTGTCGGCAAGGGCGTGCTTCATAAGAACACAGGGTCGCGCAAAGTGTCGCGCCTGGCCGCCCAATTGAAAAAGCTACAGGCGGCTTAGAACGGCTTCACGGCCGGCTAAGTTTCTGAAATCGCGAAGAATATCGAGGCATTCGCCGGCGCCTGGCAAGGTCGCCGGCGAAACTGTATTTAGGCCGACCCCCACCTAATCGGCCGGCCGAAAAATGGCCGAATTTTCGCTAACCCTTGACCTTTTTGGGGCGTCGGAAAGTCAAGTTTTTTTTCCTCGAGGGCGCCGGCGATTCGCGATTGACCCCACCCTTCGCGGGCGTAGTCTGAAGACCTCAAGGCATTTTCATTGTGCTGACGAAAGGGCGGCGGCGGCAAGAGCCGTTCGCTCTGCGGGGGACTTTTGTGTGCGTGGCGGGAGTCTGGTTGCGGTTCGCGGGGGCCGAGCAGCCGGGTTTTCGCCCCCTTTCAGGGGGCGAAGCGTCGAAAGCGGGGATGGGGCAGGATGGCAAGCAAGGGATTGGCTGAAATGGCGCCGGCGACGCCTGCGGGCGTGTGGGTGAAGGCAAGTCAGACGCTCCGGGGGGAACTGGGGGATGACACCTACGGGTCGTGGCTGGCTCAGGCGTCGCTGCGCATGGCGCCGGGGGGCGAGCTGTGCCTGGTGACGGCGACGGGCATCGCCCGCGACTGGATCCGCCGCTATGCGTGGCGGCGGATCGGCGAACTCTGGGCCATGTACGATCCGGAGCGGCGGGCGCTGGCGCTGAAGTCGCGCCTGGAGTTCGAGGCGGAGGGCGGCGACTGCGCCGGCGAGCCGCTGAGCGCCGAGCCGATGACCATCGAGGCGGCAATCCCGGTCTCGACCGACAGCCCGGACGTGGCGCCGATCGCCTCGTCGGCGCGGCCGGCCAAGACCCAGTGGCTGCAGGAGCGCTTCAGCTTCGACAGCTTCGTGAAGGGGCCCTCGAACGAGTTCGCCCTGGCGGTCGCGCGCCGGGTGGCCTCGTGGGCCGACGGGCACTTCAACCCGGTGGTCTTCCACGGCGCCTACGGCTTCGGCAAGACCCACATCCTGAACGCCATCGCCTGGGAAGCCATGCGCACGGCGCCGGAGAAGAAGGTGGTGTACCTCACCGCCGAGCGGTTCCTGTCGTCCTTCGTGCGGGCGCTGATGGAGCGCAAGGCCGCCGACTTCAAGGACGAGCTGCGCTCTGCCGACCTCTTACTCATTGATGACGTTCACTTTATCGGCGGAAAGCAATCTTCGGAAGAAGAATTGTTTCATACACTCGCTGCGCTCATGGAGGATGGCCGCCGGGTGGTGTTCTCCGCCGACCGGCCGCCGGCCGCGCTGACCGAGATCGATGCGCGGCTGCGCTCGCACCTCTCGGCCGGGCTGGTCTGCGGCATCGAGCCGGCCGACCGGGCGCTCCGGCTCGACATCCTGCAGCGCAAGGCCGCGCTGCTGGGTCGCCAGCAGGGGGTCACGGCCCAGGTGCGGCCCGAGGTGCTGCAGTTCCTCGCCGACCGCTTCACCGACAGCGTGCGTGAGCTGGAGGGGGCGCTCAACACCCTGATGGTGCGCGCCGGCTCCGGCATCGGCGGGCTGACGCTGGAGGAGACGCAGGCCTTTCTGGGTCCGCATCTGCGCGGCGGCGAGAAACGGATCACGGTCGATGACATCCAGAAGGCCACGGCCGAGCACTTCGGCCTGAAGCAGGCCGACCTGATCTCCGAGCGCCGCACCCGCTCGGTGGCCCGGCCGCGGCAGGCGGCGATGTGGCTGGCCAAGCAGATGACCACCCGCTCCCTGCCCGACATCGGCCGCCGCTTCGGCGGACGCGACCACACGACCGTGCTGCACGCCGTGCGCCGCATCGAGGAACTGCGGGCGGGCGATCCGCAACTCGCGCGGGACCTGGAGACGCTGACGCGGAAGCTGCGCGGGGGGTGACTCCCCTCCCCCCGGAGGGGAGGGGTTGGGGTGGGGGTTTCTCTCGGACTAGGCGCGGTAGGCGCGGCATCCCTCGTCCCACATTTTCCGGCAACAGCCCCCACGCCTCCCCTCGAGGCGGAGGGGAGTTAGCGCATGAACGGCCGCGGCAGCATACCGTTGACCCCGAAGAAGGCCAGCAGGCGCGACCAGCCGTCCTTGGCGTCGGCTTCGACGTAGCTGGAGCGGTAGTCGGCGTGGAAGCCGTGGCCGGCGTCCTCGTAGACGATGATCTCGCTGCCGGTCTTGCCGGCGGCGGCCAGGGCGGCGCGCATGGCGGGCACTTGCTGGGAGAGCGGGTCCTTGCCGCCGTAGAGGCCCAGGACGGGCGCGGTGAGCGTCGCCACGTGGTCGATCGGCCAGATCCGCGGGTGCGCCGGGTCGGCCGGCGGGGCGTTCGGGGCGGGGGCCATCTGGCCGTACCAGGCGACGCCGACCTTGAGCTGCGGGTAGGTCTCGCAGGCGTTCCACACCACCTTGCCGCCCCAACAGAAGCCGGTGATGCCGACCTTGCGCGGCTCGACGTAGGGCTGGTCGTCAAGGAACTTCAGCGTGGCGCCCACGTCGCTCATCACCTGCTGGTCGCTGGCGGTGGCGACGATCTTCATGATGTCGGCGAACTGGGTCATCGGGATCGGGGCCGGGTCGCCGGCGCGGTCGAAGAAGCCCGGCGCAATGGCGACGTAGCCCAGGCGGGCAAAGCGGCGGCAGACGTCGAGGATGTAGGCGTGCAGGCCGAAGACCTCGTTGACCACGATGACCGCCGGGAAGCGGCCGGCCGCCTTGGGCCGGGCGATGTAGCCGCGGATCTGCTGGCCTTCGGTCGGAAGCATCACCGTCTCGGTGATCAGGCCGGTGTCCGGGGTGGTGATCGGGTCGGCCTCGGCCGAAAGCGCCGCCACGGCGTAGCCGGCGAAGATCGCGGTGGCCAGGCCCCGGCGCGAGAGGTGGAAGTCCTCAGGCAGGTTCCCCTCGGGGCGCTTCAGGTTGAACATCGGTGCGGATACTCCAATGACGGCAGGCCGAGCGGCGGACAATGGCGGCCCGGCGCCAAAGGTCAAGCCGGGCGGGCCCGGCGTAGCGTGAGGTTGATCCGCCCGCCGCCGGGGATCAGCCGCGACGAGCCGGCGAGGATGCGATCGACGCCGTGGTAAGCGAGCCGCGCCCTCCCGCCCAGCACGCAGACGTCGCCGCTGGCGAGGCGCAGCTGGCCGGTCGGATCGGTGCGCTTCACCCCGCCCAGCCGGAAGATGGCCGTGTCGCCCAGCGAGACCGAGAGCACCGGGAAGGCGAAGTCGGCTTCGTCGTAGTCGCGGTGCAGGCCCATCCTGGCGGCCGCGTCGTAACGGTTGACCAGGCAGGCGTCCGGCGGCGTCGCCGGATCGCAGAGCTCGGCCCAGAGCGCCAGCAGGCGCGCCGGGATCAGCGGCCAGGGCTGATCCGTGAGCGGATGGCGCGGCGCGTAGCGATAGCCTCGCGCATCGGTGACCCAGCCGAGCGGGCCGAAGTTGGTCATGGCGACGCTCATCGCCTTGCCGCCCGGCGTCACCGGCCGGTAGGGCGGCGCTACAGCGCTGAGCGCCAGCACCTCGTCCACCAGCTCACGCTGGGCCGCTTCGTCCAGGCGCCCTGGGAAAAGCTGGAAACCGGCGACCGCCACGGCTAAGCCTCGCCGCCTGCGGCGCGTTTCGCCGCGCTCACGCCAGCCGAAAAAGCCCTTGCGAGCACGCCCTCCACCCCCAATATCGCACCTGAAGCGGCGCTAGCCCGGGTTTCCGGGCAGCCGCCATCGTTGGCCTTTGGCCAGCGCCTGATAGAGAGACGAATCGAACCGGGAACGATCGCATCCGGCGCTTCATGCATTGAAGGCCCCCGCGAGCGTTCGCCACCAAAGGAGCGAGACGAAAGTCCCCATGAGCAAGATTATCGGCATCGACCTCGGCACGACCAACTCGTGCGTCGCCATCATGGACGGCAAAACACCGAAAGTGATCGAGAATGCGGAAGGCGCCCGCACCACCCCCTCCGTCGTCGGCATCATGGATGACGGCGAGCGGCTGGTGGGCCAGCCGGCCAAGCGCCAGGCGGTCACCAATCCGTCCAACACCTTCTTCGCCATCAAGCGCCTGATCGGGCGCCAGTACACCGACCCGATGGTCGAGAAGGACAAGGGCATGGTGCCCTACGACATCGCCCGCGGCCCCACGGGCGACGCCTGGGTTCGCGCCCACGGCAAGGATTATTCGCCGCAGCAGATCAGCGCCTTCATCCTGCAGAAGCTGAAGCAGGACGCCGAGGCGCACCTGGGCGAGAAGGTCGAGAAGGCGGTCATCACCGTCCCGGCCTACTTCAACGACGCCCAGCGCCAGGCCACCAAGGACGCCGGCAAGATCGCC
>DATAVF010000389.1:0-8143 GCA_036267835.1 Caulobacteraceae bacterium
GGTTTGCGCAAGGTCGGGGTGCGTGGGAGACCGCCGGGCGCAGCTGGTGGGCAGGGTGGATGATGGCTGACTATGACGTGGTCGAGCGGTCGATCGCCGAGCTTGGCGCCGACATGGCCGCGGGGCGGGTGACGGCCGAGGCGCTGGCGGCGGCTTACCTGGCGCGGATCGACGCGGTCGACCGGGCGGGACCGACCTTGCGCAGCGTCATTGCGGTCAGCCCGCGGGCTCTGGACGACGCGCGGGCCATGGACGCCGAGCGGGCCGCCAGCCGGGTGCGAGGGCCGCTACATGGCGTGCCGGTGCTGGTGAAGGACAACATCGAGACCGCCGACGGCCTGGCCACCACGGCCGGCTCGCTGGCGCTGCAGCACAACGTCACCCGGCGCGATGCACCGATTGTGGCGCGGCTGCAGGCGGCCGGCGCGGTGGTGATCGGCAAGACTAACCTCTCCGAGTGGGCCAACATCCGCTCCGGCGCCTCGATCAGCGGCTGGTCGGCCGTGGGCGGGCTGGTAAAGAACCCCTATGCGCTCGACCGCAGCGCCGGAGGTTCGTCGTCGGGCACGGGCGCGGCCATCGCGGCATCGCTGGCGGCGGCCGGCGTCGGCACCGAGACCGACGGGTCGATCACCTGCCCGGCGTCGTTCGCCGGCCTCGCCGGGCTGAAGCCGACGCTGGGCCTGGTCTCACGCACCCACATCGTGCCGATCTCGCACAGCCAGGACACGGCCGGCCCGATGGGCCGCTCGGTGGCCGACATCGCCGCCCTGCTCACCGCCATGGCCGGCTCGGACCCGACCGATCCGGCTACCGCCGAAGCCGATGCCCGGCGCGAGGACTATGTCGCCGCGCTCGCCGGGGCGAGTCTGGCGGGAAAGCGGCTGGGCGTGCTGGGCTTCGCCGCGAAGGTCACCTGGGCGGTCGACGCCGTGTTCGCCGAGGCCCTGGCGACGCTGCGGGCCGAGGGCGCCGAGATTGTCGCCGTGAACGACTACGAGCCGCCCGAGGACCTGGGCCGCAACGAATTCACCGTGCTGCTCAGCGATCTGAAGGCCGATCTGAACGCCTATCTGGCCACGACGCCGGGCTCGGTGAAGGCGCGCACCCTGGCCGACCTCATCGCCTTCAACGCCGCCACCCCGCGTGAGACCCTGCTCTTCGGCCAGGACACCTTCGAGCGCGCCGACGCGATGCTCGGCGCGGACGATCCGGCCTACGCCAAGGCGCGGGCCGACTGCCTCCGCGCCACCCGCGCCGAGGGCATCGACAAGCTGATCGGCGAGCACCGGCTCGACGCTCTGATCGCGCCCAGCTATGCGCCGGCGCCGCGTGTCGACGTGGTCAGCGGCGACTTCCGCATCGGCCGCTCGCCGGGGCGGCTTGCCGCGATCGCCGGGTACCCGCACCTCACCGTGCCAATGGGCCAGGTCCGCGGCCTGCCGGTGGGGCTGTCGTTCATGGGGCCGGCGTGGAGCGAGGCGACGCTGCTGGCGATGGGCCATGCGTTCGAGACGGCCGCACGGGTCCGGCGGGCCCCGACCTACGCAGCTTCGCTGGAAACCGGCGACGAGGTCGCGGCCGCCATGTCGCCCGTGCGTTGACGCCGCTGCCCGCCCCGCGCACCATGGCGGCGAACATCTAAAGGAGGATCAGATGGCCGACGGCGAGACGATGGCGCGGGCGCAGTTCCACGCCATGACCGAGGGCACTCAGGAAGACTGGGCCGCGATCATCCAGGCCACCCGCGCCTTCAGCGCCGAGTTCCCGGACCGGCTGATCAAGCACCTGAAGCTGCTCGAGGGCGACTGCGGCGGCTTCGCCGTCGACCGGATGGAACACTCGCTGCAGACCGCGACCCGCGCCTTCCGCGACGGCCGCGACGAGGAATACGTGGTCTGCGCCCTGATCCACGACATCGGCGATGTGCTGGGCCCGTCGCACCACGCCGACATCGGCGCGGAGATCCTGAAGCCCTACATCTCCGAGCAGAACCGCTGGATGATGCAGCATCACGGCATCTTTCAGGGTTACTACTACTTCCACTATTTCGGCGGCGACCGGAACCGGCGCGACGAGTTCAAGGGCCACCCGGCCTTCGAATACACCGCCCAGTTCTGCCATCTCTACGACCAGAACAGCTTCGACCCGGCCTACGACTCGATGCCGCTCTCGGCCTTCGAGCCGATGGTGCAGCGGGTGTGCGCCGCGCCGAAGCGGATGATGATGGCCCCGGCCAAGAGCGCCTAGGCGCCCTGCCCCGCCCCACGGCGTGAGCTTGTCCAGCCGGCCGGGCTTGAGCGACCTCGGCGCCCTGGCGCGGCTGGAGCTGGCGCAGGCGGCGAGTTTCGCACGGCAGGGGGGGCGCGATCCACTGCTCGTGGCGGGCTTGGCGGCGCTCGTACTAGCGGCCGGTTTCGGCGCCAATCAGCTGGCCGCCGTCGCCCTGAAACAGCCCGCCGGAGCGGCGTTGATCGCCCTCGCCGGCTGGGCCGCCGCCAGCTTGGCGCTGCTGCAGGCCAGCCGCGGCGGCTATGCCGAGCGGCTGCTGGCCGGGCCGTTTCAGCCGGTCGTCGCTGGGCGCGGCGCGCTCATGCTGTGGCTGGCAATCCGCGGCCTGACGCTCGTGACCGCAGGCGCCGCGCTGGCCGCCCTCGCCGTGCTTCCGACCGGCGTGCTGGTCGCCGCCGCCACGCTCGCCACCGGCGCAGCGGGCGCACTGCTGGGCGCCGTCGCTGGGACGCTGGGATCCCCGCGGTTGCACAGGCCGGCGATCCGCCGCTCCGCCGCCCGGCGACGCAACAGCACCGTCCTCGCGCACCGTCCGGCGGCGCTGGTCGCCTGGGCGCAACTGCGGCGACCGTCCGGCTTCGGACCGGTCTACGCCATCGCGTTGGCCTTCCTGGCCCTCGCCGCCGCCGCCGGCGCCGTGGCGACCCGCAACAGCGGCGCCGATGCCGGCGTGCTGGTGGTCGCCGCCTTCTCGCTGCCGGCGATCGCCCCCGTCGTCGCCATCGATGCGGCGCTGGCGCAGCTGATCGGCCGCCAGCCGGTATCGACGGGGCGGGTGCTGGCCGTCTGGCTCGCGCCAATGCTGTTGCTGCCGCTGCTGCTGGCGGCCGTCGGCCTGATCGCCGGGGTGGGGCTGGCGCGCAGCGCCGCCGTCGCCATCGGCCTGACGCTGGGCGCCGCCGCCGGGCGTCTCGTCCTGCTGCTGCACATGCTGGCCCGCAGCGCCAGGGCGGCCGGGCTGGCGGCGAGCGTCGACGGGATGCTGGCGGCCGGGCTCGGCTTCATCCTGCCCTGGGCGCTGCTACTGGCGCCGCTGCGGTTTGCGCTGCTGGTCCGCCGGGCCGGGAGGGTGCGGTGGCTGGAGCGCTAGACCCCGCGCCAGATCACGCGCTGGCCGCCATGGACCTCGCCGTGTCGCGGGGCGGGACGCCGGTGCTGCGGGACGTCAGCTTCGAGGTCGGCGCGGGAAGCTGGTTCGGCGTGCTGGGCGTCAACGGCAGCGGCAAGACCACCCTGCTGCAGGCCATCGCCGGCCGGCTGGCCATCGACGACGGTCGCTTGGCGCTGTTCGGCGAAGAGGTCGCCGCCAGCGAAGCGCGCCGCACCGCCAGCGTCGGTTTCGCGCCGCCGCCGGAGTCCCTACCCGGCCTGGTCACAGCCGGCGAGATGCTGGACCTCGTCGCCACCCTGCGCCGCGCGCCGGCCGACGCGCCGCGGCCGGTGTTCGAGGCACTGGGACTGCCGGCCCTGCTCGCCATCCCGATCGACACCATGTCGGTCGGCATGCGCCAGCGGGTGGCGATCTTCAGCGCCTTCCTGGGGTCGCCGCGGATCGTGGTGCTCGACGAGCCGTTCAACTGGCTGGATCCGGTCGCGGCCTTCGACCTGAAGACCGTGCTGGCCGAGATGGTCGCAGGCGGCCTCACCCTGGTGACCGCCCTGCACGACATCTCGACCTTCGCGACCCGCTGCGACGCCGGCCTCTGGCTGCACGAAGGCGCGGTGGTGCAGGCCTTCGCCAGCGCCGACCTCGCCGCGGCCCGCGCCGACGTGGCCGGCTTCGAAGCCCGCATCTACCGCCTCTTCCACCGCTGAGGCGGCGCCGCCGGTTTAGCGCCAGGCCTTGAAATGCTTGGAGAGCTTCAGGCCCTGCCGCTGGTAGTGGGAGCCGTTTTCGCCGTAGAGGCGGGTCGGGCGTTCGGTCAGGGGCTGGTAGACCAGCCGGGCGACGGTCTGGCCGTCTTCGAGCAGGAACGGGGTCTCGTGGCTGCGTACCTCCAGCACGCCCTTCGAGCCGACACTGTCAGTCTCCGGGGTGCCGAAGCCGGGGTCGAAGAAGCCGGCGTAGTGGACGCGGAACTCGCCGACCGCCGGATCGATCGGGGTCATCTCGGCGGCCTCGTCGACCGGAATCTCGATCGGCTCCTTCGAGGCCAGGATGTAGAACTCGCCCGGATCCAGCAGCAGCTCGCCGCGGCGCGGCTCCAGCGGCTCCCAGAAGTCGCGCGGATCGTGGCCGTCCTCACGGTCGAGGTCGATGACGCCGGCGTGGCGGCGGGCGCGGAAGCCGGCCAGCGGCGCCTCGAGGTCGACGCTGACGCTGCGCAGGGTGCGGGCCTGCGGCTCGCCGCGCTTCAGCCGCAGCTGGTTGAGCCGACTGCCGGCGCGCACCAACACCGAGAAGGTCTGCGGCGCGATCTCGATGTAGAGCGGGCCGGCATAGCCCTCGGCGATGTCGTCGAAGGCCGGGCCATGGTCGGTGAGGGCGCGGACGAACACATCCACCCGGCCAGTGGAGCTCTTCGGGTTGGCGCGGGCCGAGATGTGGGCCGGCAGGGCGAGCCGCTCGGCAATCTCGGCGATGTAGACGCAGCCCCGCTCCAGCACGGCGCCGGCGGTGAGGTCGAGCTCATGCATGGCGACGTCGGCCATGCGGTCGGCGACACGGCGGCCGAGGCCGGGCAGGAACGAGGCCCGCACCCGCCAGGCCCGGTCGCCCAGCCGCAGGTCGAGGCTGGCTGGCTGCACCTGGTCCGGCGCGAACGGCGCGGCGGCCGTGATGGCGCCGGCGGCGATCAGCGCATCGATGGATTGGCAGGGCAAGATGCCGGCGCGGCTGGGCATGGGGCGGCGACACTCGCTGCGGATGGTGAGTCTGTAAACTCCCCTCCCCGTCGAGGGAGGGGTTGGGGGGACTCTTGACCGCGCACCAACGGCGCGGTCTATGCCCCTCCCGCCCGGAGCCGACCCAGGAGCCCGCCAATGTCCGACGATCCGAATGACTGGGAAGTCCCGACCCGCCTGGTGCGCGGCGGCACGACGCGTTCGCAGTTCGGCGAGACGGCCGAAGCGCTCTACCTGACCCAGAGCTTCATCTACGACACCGCCGAGAGCGCCGATGCGCGCTTCGCCGGCAAGGACCCAGGCTTCATCTACACCCGCTACGGCAACCCGACGGTCGACATGTTCGAGAAGCGCCTGGCGCTGCTCGAAGGCGCCGAGGGATGCCGCGCCACCGCGTCCGGCATGGCGGCGGTCTACCTGGCGCTGACTGGGCTGCTGCGCGCCGGCGACCACGTGGTGGCGGGCAAGGCGCTCTTCGGCTCCTGCCGCTGGATCCTCAACACCTGGGGCGGCCGCTTCGGGGTCGAGACCACCTTCGTCGACGCGGGTGACACCGCGGCCTGGAAGGCGGCGATGCGGCCCAACACCCGGCTCTGCTTCATCGAGAGCCCGGCAAACCCGCTGCTGGAGATCACCGACATCGCCGCCGTCGCCGGCTTCGCCCGCGAAGTGGGGGCCAAGGTGTTGGTGGACAATGTTTTCGCCACGCCGATCTTCCAGAAGCCGCTGCAGCTGGGCGCCGACATCGTCATCTATTCGGCCACCAAGCATATCGACGGACAGGGCCGGGTGCTGGGCGGGGCGGTGCTGGGCAAGAACGCCCTCTTGGACGAGAGCTACCGCGACTTCATCCGCCACACCGGCCCGGCGCTGTCGCCGTTCAACGCCTGGGTGCTGCTGAACGGGCTGGTGACGCTGGACCTGCGGGTGCGCGCCGCCAGCGCCACGGCCGCCGGGCTGGCCGACCGCATCGCCCCGCACCGCAAGGTCAAGCAGATCCGCTACCCCGGCCGCACCGACCACCCGCAGCACGAGGTGGCGGCGCGCCAAATGACGGGCGGCGGCAACGAGATGATCAGCGGCGGCAGCCTGGTGGCCTTCGACCTCGGCTCGCAAGCCGCGGCGTTCAACTTCCTCAATGCGCTGAACGTGGTCGACATCTCCAACAACCTCGGCGACGCCCGCTCGATGGCCACCCACCCGACCACCACCACCCACCGCTCGATGACCGAGGAACAGCGCCTGGAGATCGGCCTCACCCCCGGCTGGGTGCGGCTCTCGGTGGGGCTGGAGGGCGCCGGCGACCTGGCCCGCGATATCGAGGCGGCGCTCGACGGGGCGTAGAGCCCTCAGCAGTTGTCTGGCGCGTAGCCGAAGGCGTCGAAGTCCGCCTTGTAGGTCCGGTACGCGGAGGCGGCTGCGGCCACATCGTAGGTGTCCGCGCCGCGGCTCGACGCATTCACCACCTCGGACAGACCATCGGCCGCGATCTCAAGGGATGGGAGGCGCTGCAGGACGTGGGCGAAATCCGCCTCGAAGCGTTCCTGTCTCCCGATGAAGTCGTATCGGATGTCGCCCAGGCACAGGCCCCCGACCTGCGAGCGCCAGTGATTGTCGCGCTGCAGGTCTGGCTGCGCTTCGACGTAAGCCGCGAACTCGGCCAGCGTCGGGACGCCGCCCGGATCCGGCTTGCGGCGGGCGAGGGCCAGGATCGAGGCCCGCACGCCGACGTAAGGCGAGCTCGGGTCGGCGATCTTGTCGCGATAGGCGGAGAGGAGCCGATCGTAAGGATTGCGCACGAAGGCGAAGCGAAACCAATCGGGTGACGACAGGATATCCACCGCTTCGCTCGGGCTGAAGTCCGCCAGCTTCGAGACGAAGGCATGGCCGGGGCGATTGCGAGCGTGCACGTCGAACGGATCGTCCGGCAGCCGATGCCCCTCGGCCTGATGCAGGACCATCTTGATCTTGCTGGAAGCGACCTTCGAGACCGCCATGTAGAAATAGCGGTGTCTTGCCGACACCCAGGTATTCTCGATGTTGAGCTGCCCGGACGCGGCGGCCTCGGCGATCCACGCCGCGGTTATCTGGCCCGGCGCGCTCAGCCGACCGCTTCCGGTTCGACCTTGTAGACCCGCGAGCAGTACTCGCAGGTCACGTGGATGCGCCCGTCGGGCTCGACCATGCCGGCCCGCTCTGCCGCGCCGAACGAGCCCAGCACAGTCAGGATGCGCTCCTCCGAGCAGCGGCAGAAGGCGCGCAGCGGCTGGGCCGGGAAGAGCCGCACGCCCTGCTCGTGGAAAAGCCGGTAGAGCAGGGTCTCCGGCGTCAGGCGCGGGTCGACCAGCTCGTCCTCGCCGATGGTCTCGAACAGGAACTGAGCCTCGGTCCAGGCTTCGGCGGTCTCGCCGCGGGCCTGATCCTCGGCGATGTTCTGGATCAGGATGCCGCCGGCGCGCCACTTCGGCCCCGCGCCGGTATCGGCCTGGCCGACCGCCAACCGCACCCGGGTCGGCGTCTGCTCGGATTGGGCAAAGTAGCGCTCGGCGCAGAGCGCCAGGGTCTCGCCCTCGATCGGGGTGACACCCTGGTAGCGCTCCATGTCGGCGCCCTGGTCGATGGTCATGATGAAGACGCCCTCGCCCAAGAGGGCCTTGGCGCCCAGCGGCCTGAAGCCGGCCGCCTCGCCCTGCATCTCGGCCAGGCGCTCGGCGTCGAAGCGGCAATAGCCGCGCAGCGCGCCCTCGGTGTCATAGTCGGCGACCACGTAGGAGACCGGGCCATTGCCCTGGGCCTGGACGATCAGCCGGCCCTCGAACTTCAGGCTGGCGCCGACCAGGGCGGCCAGGGCGCAGGTCTCGCCCAGCAGGTTGGCGACGGCGGGCGGATAGTCGTGGCGGGTCAGCACCTCGTCGACGGCGGCGCCCATGCGGACCAGCCGCCCGCGGACGGGCTGATGGTCGATCTGGAACGGCGCGGCCAGGTCGTCGAGGGGGATGAGGCGTTG